>NZ_BLKW01000004.1:625215-937823 GCF_010723305.1 Mycobacterium botniense
CAAAGCGCTGCTCGAGGTTCCTTTAGACCCGGCCCGCACCGTGGTCCGAATCAACCCGTCCGGCAGCGCCGATCAACAGCTCGACCTGGCCGCCGTGGCTCAGGCAGGGTACGACACCGTCATGTTGCCCAAATGTGAAGCGGCTGAGCATGTCAGCGCATTGGCACCGCTGGAGGTTGTGGTGCTGATCGAATCACCCATGGGTGCGCTCACCGTCGCTGAAAGCGCCGGTGCGGCCAACGCCGTCGCGGTGATGTGGGGCGCTGAGGATCTGTTCGCCGTGCTTGGCGGCACCGCCAACCGTCACCCCGATGGGTCCTACCGGGATGTGGCCCGCCACGTGCGTTCGCAGTCGTTGCTGGCGGCCAAAGCGCATGGCCGCTTAGCGCTGGATTCGGTCTATCTCGACATCAAAGACCTCGACGGGCTGCGTGCCGAGGTGGACGACGCCGTGGCGGTCGGTTTCGACGCGAAGGTCGCCATCCATCCCGGCCAGCTGCCGGTGATACGGGCCGGCTACGCCCCCTCACCCGATCAGGTGCGGTGGGCGCGACACGTCCTGGCCGCGGCCTCCGATCAGCGCGGAGTCTTCGCATTCGAAGGCATAATGGTAGATGCGCCAGTGTTGCGGCGAGCCGAGCGGATCGTGCAGCTGGCGGCCGACTCGGGCTCGTACTAGTCGCGGTCTGGGTTTTGCTGTGGCCCGCCGCACCACCCGCGCCGACAGGGCGGACGTGAGCGTGGCTTGTCGACGGCAGGTCTTGGGACGACATCCGCAGACGGTGTGACCGCCTGATCGAGGGAGGTCGGTATGGGTGAGATGTCCCAGGCGCCGCTGGCCGTCGAGCTCGAGCCGGTGCAGCTGGTCGGTCCGGATGGATCCCCGACGGCAGAAGACCGCTACAGCCGTGACCTTCCCGCCGAGACGTTGTGCTGGCTCTACGAGATGATGGTGGTCACCCGCGACTTGGATACCGAGTTCGTCAACTTGCAGCGCCAGGGTGAACTGGTGCTGTTCACCCCCTGCCGCGGCCAGGAGGCCGCTCAGGTCGGGGCGGCGGCCTGCCTGCGGAAGACTGACTGGCTGTTTCCGCAATACCGTGAACTGGGTGTGTTTCTCGTGCGCGGCATCCCGCCGTGGCATGTGGGGGCGGTGTGGCGCGGAACCTGGCATGGCGGGCTGGAATTCACGAAAAAATGCTGCGCCCCGATATCGGTTCCGGTCGGCACCCAGGCCTTACACGCCGTCGGGGCGGCGATGGCTGCCCAACGCCTCGGCGAGGGCTCGATGACCGTGGCGTTTCTGGGTGACGGCGCCACCAGTGAGGGAGACGTCCACGAGGCGCTGAACTTCGCGGCCGTGTTCGGTGCCCCCTGCGTGTTCTACGTGCAGAACAATCAGTGGGCGATCTCGGTGCCGGTGCGCAAGCAGACCGCGGCACCCTCGATCGCGCACAAGGCGATGGGATACGGGATGCCGGGCATCCGGGTGGACGGCAACGATGTGCTGGCCTGCTACACCGTGATGGCCCGGGCCGCATCCCGGGCCAGGACCGGCGGCGGGCCGACGCTGATCGAAGCGGTCACCTACCGGCTCGGCCCGCACACCACGTCGGATGATCCCACCCGGTACCGGTCCCGGGAAGAAGAGGACCGGTGGGCCGCCCTGGACCCGATACCGCGCTACCGGGCCTATCTGCAGGGGCAGGGCCTGTGGTCGCAGCGGCTGGAGGAACGGGTCAATGCCCGCGCGAAGCGGATGCGGGCCGAACTGCGCGAGGCGGTGGTCAACGCGGCCGATGTCGACATCGACGAGGTATTCACCACGGTGTACGCGGAAATCACGCCCGGGCTGGAAGCCCAACGCCGCCAGTTGCGGGCCGAACTGGCCAGGGAGGCGTGAATGACCCAGATCGCCGATTCCCCGGCCCGTCCGGACATCGCAGTCGCCGTGCCGGTTGCCCCGCCCGTACCCGCCCAACCGTTGACCATGGTCGAAGCGCTCAACCGCGCGTTGCGCGACGCGATGGCCGCCGACGACCGGGTGCTCGTTTTCGGGTTGGATGTGGCTGCCCAGGGCGGCGTCTTCCGGGTGACCGACGGGCTCGCCGAGACATTCGGTGAACACCGCTGCTTCGACACACCGCTGGCCGAGTCCGCGGTGATCGGGATTTCGGTGGGGCTGGCGTTGCGCGGCTTCGTCCCGGTGCCCGAGATCCAGTTCGACGGGTTTACTTACCCGGCCTTCGATCAGATGGTCAGCCACCTGGCGAAGTACCGCACCCGTACCCGCGGCGAAATCGACATGCCGGTCACGGTGCGTATACCGTCATTCGGCGGAATCGGTGCGGTCGAACACCATTCGGACTCCACCGAGTCCTACTGGGCGCACACCGCCGGGCTGAAGGTGGTGGTTCCGTCGACACCGGCCGACGCGTACTGGCTGCTGCGCCACGCCATCGCGTGTCGGGACCCGGTGATGTTCCTGGAACCCAAGCGGCGCTACTGGGGTCGTGATGTCGTCGACACCACCCGGCCGGAGCCGCCGATCGGGCAGGCAACGGTGCGCCGGGCCGGCACCGATGTCACCGTGCTGACCTACGGCAGCATGGTCGCTACGGCTTTGTCTACTGCGGACATCGCTGAGCAACAACAGGGTTGGAGTCTGGAGGTCGTCGATTTGCGGTCGCTGGTACCGCTGGACTTCGACACCGTCGCCGCGTCGATCCGCAAGACCGGGCGCTGCGTGGTGATGCACGAGGGGCCGCGCAGCCTCGGCTACGGGGCGGGTTTGGCCGCGCGTATCCAGGAGGAGATGTTCTACGAACTCGAGGCACCGGTATTGCGGGCCTGCGGGTTCGACACCCCCTATCCGCCGGCGCGGTTGGAGAAGTTGTGGTTACCGGGACCGCGCCGGCTGCTGGACTGTGTTCAGCGTGCGCTGGAGATGCCATGAGCGCCAGCGGAGACAGCGAGCACGTCAAGGTTTTCCGGGTACCCGACCTCGGTGAGGGACTGCAAGAGGTGACGGTGTCGCGCTGGCACGTCGCCGTCGGCGACGACGTCGAGCTCAACCAACCTCTGTGCACGGTCGAGACCGCCAAGGCTGAGGTGGAAATCCCCAGCCCCTACGCCGGCCGGGTCGTTGAAATACACGGCGCGGAAGGCGATGTGCTCAAGGTCGGTGCGCCGCTCATGCGGATCGACACCGCACCCGACGCAGCATCCGCAGCGTCAGCCGCATCAACGACAACCGTCGGCTCGAATGGTGAATCTGTCAGTCGCAGAACAGTTCTCGTGGGTTACGGGGCAGATGATGAGACGGGCGTGAGCCGCACAGCCGAACCCTCGCGCCCAACCCTCGCCGCCCGTCCGAAAGCCAAACCGGCCGTCCGCAAACTTGCTGCCGATCTGCTCGTTGACCTCAACTCGGTGCCTCCCGGGCCGGACGGCATCATCAGCCGGGAAGCCGTGTTGGCGGCGGCCGGACTCGGGGCTGAGCCAGCCGGCGCGAACTATGACGTACTGCCGCTGCGCGGCGTGCACGCCCAGATGGCAGAACGGATGGTGTTGTCGAGAACTCGAATTCCCGACGCCCACGCTAGCGTCGTGGTCGACTGCACCAATCTGTTACAGCTTCGTGAAAAGCTGGATGGGCTGACCGGAAACGAGTTGATCACGCCGTTTGTCCTCACGGTGCGGCTGCTGGTCATCGCGTTGACGCATCACAAGATTTTCAACTCCACCTGGGTGGACAGTGCCAATGGCCCGCAGGTGCACTGCCATCGCTCGGTGCATCTCGGTTTCGCCGTCGCGACGTCTCGCGGTCTACTCGTCCCGGTGGTCGCCGACGCACAGCACAAGACCACGCGCCAACTCGCCGAATGTGTCGCACGGCTTATCCGTGAGGCCCGCGCCGGCACACTGAAACCCGCCGAACTGCAAGGCTCGACGTTCACGGTGTCCAACTACGGTGCGCTCGGGCTCGATGACGCTGTGCCGGTGATCAACTATCCGGAGGCCGCGATCTTGGGGATGGGGTCGCTCAAACCCCGCCCGGCGGCCGTCGACGACGCGATCGTCATCCGACCACAGATGACGTTGACGTGCGCCTTCGACCACCGCATCGCCGACGGAGCACAGGCCGCCCAGTTCCTCGGAGAGCTGCGCCAGCTCATCGAATCACCGGAGACGGCGCTGCTCGACCTGTAACCGCGTTTCCGGTCGGGTGCTCGCGCAACGGGGTCGAAACGTCCGGGCGCCCCAACACCAAGCCGTCACTTGCGGCGAGCAGCGGCCAGCCGGGCCGCGAATTCCGGTGACTGGATCGATTTCGCCTGCGGACCAAGCTCGGCACGCTTGGCCCGTTCGTGCAGCTCACTGTCAACCCACCCCGGGCTCGCGGTGGCGCGCATGGTGGCCTTGGTCGCAAGCACAATCTCGCGAGGCGCGGCCGCGGCCGGCGCGGCCAGCTCCAGCGCGGCGGCGACCGGGTCGTCGGCAAGGTTCAGCGCCAACCCGTGCCGTACCGCGGATTCGGCGTCCAGGCACAGGCCAAACAACATGGCCGCCCGCGCGAGCTGCGGTCCCACCGCCCGCTGCATCATCCAGGTCGCGCCCCCGCCGGGATGCAGTCCCAGCTTGAGGAAGCGCGCATCGAAAACTGCGCCCGGTCCGGCGATACGCACATCGGCGGCGAGCGCCAGGTTCAGGCCGGCCCCGACGGCCGGCCCGTTGACCGCAGCGATGGTCGGCAGCCTGCATTTGCCGACCGCCATGAATCCCTCGTAGATCCGCAGCAGTTCCTCGTCGACTGCCCGGCTCCGCCGTCCTGCCCACCGGGGAGCCCATCGTCGCCGGGCGGCCGCATCGCCCAGGGCGCTGAGGTCGGCGCCGGCGCAGAACGCCGTGCCGGCGCCGGTGACGACGACGGCATGCACGTCGGGGTCAGTCTCGGCGCGCTCCACCGCGGTGCGCAGCGCGGTGGACATCTCCGCGGTGACGGCATTGCGTCGACCCGGATCATTGACGGTGATGAGCGCGATGCGGTTGTCGACGTGGTAGAGAACGAGATCGGCCTGGGTCAACGGTACCTCCGATCCGGTCACAAGCCCCCGCGCAGAACGTGCCCCCGGCAGGAATCGAACCTGCGACCTAGGGATTAGAAGGCCCTTGCTCTATCCAACTGAGCTACGGAGGCAATGCGCAGGTCAGTTTACCCAACGGCACCTCACGTTCAGACCCGGCAGCGCAACACCGGACGAAATGCATTGACGGTGAGAGCGATTCGGCTAGTGTGTGACCGGCGACATAACCATGGGTGACAGTGTGGCCACGGTTAGCCGCCGACGGGAGGGCGACAACGGCGTTCGTGCCCAGACGTCAAGGAGCGGCATCACCATGAGCATAGCCACCGACGTGTCTCACCGGTGCTCGCGAACCGGTGTTCAGGTCCTGCAACACGGACTGCGGCTTGCCGCCGGACCGATCGGCGTGTGCCGCACCAGTGCGCTGCTTTTACGCGGTTGGCCATCGGTGATGGGATGGCTGGCGGGCTGGCTCTCGGCGGAGTTCCCCCCGCACGTGCTCACCGGTCACGCATTGTCGGGATTAGGCCCGTTACCGGTGGCCCGTGTCGCCGCGGGCTGGGCCGGGCAGCGGGCGGACCAGATTCTTACCGCCGCGCTCGAGGAAGGCCTCGGCCCGACCTATCGCGATATGGTCTGCCACCCCCTCGGCGACCATCACGGGTGCGCACGACGCGATGGTTTGCTGCACATGGCCGGGCACCGCCGTCGTTATGCAGCGCAGACGTCCGACATCGGCTACGGGCCAGAGGGCCGCGACAATTCGCTGGACATTTGGCGCCATCCCGGCCAGCGGGGCGCGCCCGCGCCCGTGCTGATTCAGGTGCCTGGTGGGGGATGGTCGATCAACGGCAAACGCGGTCAGGCATATCCGCTGATGAGCCGCATGGTCGAACTCGGCTGGATCTGCGTGTCCATCGACTACCGCAAGAGCCCGCGCCACGCGTGGCCAGCGCACATCATCGACGTGAAGCGGGCGATCGCATGGGTGCGTGACAACATCGCCGACTATGGGGGAGACCCTGACTTCGTCGCGATCACCGGCGGTTCTGCCGGTGCGCACCTGGCGTCGCTGGCCGCGCTGACCGCGGGCGATCCCCGCTTTCAGCCCGGTTTCGAAGCCGCTGACACGGCCGTACAAGCGGCGGTCCCCTTTTACGGCGTCTACGACCTCACCAACGCCACCAGCATGCACGCGATGATGCTGCCTTTTCTGGAGTATGTCGTCATGCAAAAGGGTTACGCCGACAATCCTGAGCTATTCGCATCGGCATCACCGATTTCGCACGCCCACTGTGCATCTCCGCCGTTCTTCATACTGCACGGACAGAACGATGCGGTGATTCCAAGCGCGCAAGCTCAGGCCTTTTGCGCCGCGCTTCGCCGGGCCGGGGCCTCGACGGTGTGCTATGCGGAGCTGCCCAACGCGCACCACGCTTTCGACACGGTCGCCACGGTGCGGTCCCGACTCACCGCGGATGCGGTCGCGGAATTTCTGGGTGTCGCCTACGGGCGGTATGTACGCTCCCGGGCGGGGTGGTTGCCTACGCGGATATCCCCAGCCAGCTGAGCGGTCGCACCGCCACATCTGAAATATCCAATTACACCGAATACCAGGATATTTCGTTATGCAGCTGGCTGGAAGACGGTCGCTCAGCCGGATCCTCACAAATTAGCCCCGCCCTCGCTTCGAGCGGGTTAGCGTGGTGGTGGCGCGAGGGTCGGCGTCTGAAACAGGAGGCCTTGTGTTGACGATGTCTGAACTGACGGTCAGGCACGCTACGGACAATGGTTGTGGGGGGACCGGCGATGAATAAGCCCGTCGACGCCGTCGGCTTGCGCACCGAGCTGGGTGCGGTCGATTATCTTCTGCATCGCGGAGAAGCCAACCCGCGCACCCGATCGGGCATCATGGGAGTGGAAATCCTCGACACCGCTCCGGATTGGCAGCGTTTCCGGACGCGTTTCGAAATTGCCTCCCGGCGGGTGTTACGGCTGCGGCAGAAGGTCGTCGTGCCGACCCTGCCGACCGCCGCCCCGCGCTGGGTAGTGGATCCCGACTTCAACCTGGATTTTCATGTGCGCCGTTTACGGGTGCCAGAACCAGGTACTTTGCGCGAAGTGCTCGACTTGGCGGAGGTGATCCTGCAGTCGCCGCTGGACATCTCCCGGCCATTGTGGACTGCCACCCTGGTCGAGGGACTCGCCGACGGGCAGGCGGCGACACTGTTGCACATCAGCCACGCGGTGACCGACGGGGTCGGCAGTGTAGAAATGTTCGCCCAGATCTATGACCTGGAGCGCGACCCGCCCGCTGAGCCGATGCCTCCGCAACCGATACCGCAGGACTTGTCCGCCAATGACCTGATGCGCGAAGGTCTCAACCACTTGCCCAGCGCACTACTCGGCGGAGTGCGCGGCGCCTTGTCAGACACGGTGTCGGCGGCCGTTCGCGCGCTCCGTGACCCGGTGTCGGCGGTGGCAGGAGTGGTCGAATACGCCCGCTCCGGGGTGCGCGTGATCAGCCGCGCTGCCGAGCCGTCCCCGTTATTGCGCCGACGCAGCCTGGCCAGCCGTAGCGAAGCCCTCGACATCCGCCTTTCTGACCTGCACAAAGCCGCGAAAGCTGGTGGCGGCTCAATCAACGACGCCTACCTGGCCGGTCTGTGCGGTGCATTGGGCCGCTACCACGGGGCGCTGGGTGTACCGATCGCCACCCTGCCGATGGCGGTGCCGGTGAACCTGCGCGCCGACGCCGATCCGGCCGGCGGCAATCGATTCACCGGGGTGAACCTGGCGGCGCCCATCGGCGTGGCCGATCCGGTGGCCCGGATGAGAAAAATCCGCGCCCAGATGACTCAACGCCGTGAAGAGCCCGCGATGGACATCATCGGGTCCATCGCCCCGGTGCTGAGCATTCTGCCGGCACCTGCGCTAGAGACCATCACCGGTGCGGTCGTCGCCGCCGATGTCCAGGCCAGCAATGTGTCCGTCTACCCCGGTGACACCTACCTGGCCGGCGCGAAAATACTGCGGCAGTACGGGCTGGGTCCGCTGCCCGGTGTTGCAATGATGGCGGTGCTGATCTCACGCGGCGGCTGGTGCACCGTCACGGTGCGCTATGACCGGGCAGCGGTCCGGCACGAGTCGTTATTCGCTCAATGTCTGCTCGAGGGTTTCGACGAGATTCTCGCGCTGGCCGGTGAACCGGCACCGCACCCGGTGCCGGCATCGTTCAGCGCTGAACCACCGACGTCACGATCGGAGCTGGGCTCATGACCGCCGGCGACAATCGAAAGCCGCCGCCGGATCTGCGGTTACCGGGTTCGGTTGCCGAGATTCTCGCCAGCCCCGAGGGGCCCGGGATTGGCGCGTTCTTCGACCTGGACGGCACGCTGGTCGCGGGGTTCACCGGTGTCATCCTCACCCAGGAGCGCTTCCGGCGCCGGGATATGGGGGTGGGTGAGCTGATCGGCATGATCCAAGCTGGTCTCAATCATCAGTTGGGGCGCATTGAGTTCGAAGAGCTCATCACCAAAGCGGCATCAGCGCTGCGCGGACGCTCACTCAGTGATCTGGAGGAGATCGGTGAGCGGTTGTTCGTCCAAAAGATCGAGTCCCGCATCTACCCAGAGATGCGTGAGCTGGTGCGCGCCCACCTCGCCCGCGGCCACACCGTCGTGCTCAGCTCGTCGGCCCTGACCATCCAGGCTGAGCCGGTCGCCCGTTACCTCGGTATCCCCAACACGCTCACCAACAAGTTCGAGACCGACGAGAACGGGGTGCTCACCGGGAGTGTGGTCAAGCCGATCCTGTGGGGGCAGGGCAAAGCGGCGGCGGTGCAGCAGTTCGCGGCCGAGCATGACATCGACTTGGGTCAGAGCTATTTCTACGCCGACGGCGATGAGGACGTCGCGTTGATGTATCTGGTCGGCAATCCGCGCCCGACCAACCCGGAAGGCAAGATGGCCGCCGTCGCCCGCCGCCGGGGTTGGCCGATCCTGCGGTTCACCAGCCGCGCCGGAATAGGCATCCGTGCGCAGTTGCGCACCCTGGTTGGCATTGGCTCACTGGTGCCTGTCGCCGCCGGTGCGGTCGGGTGGGGCCTGCTGACCCGCAGTCGGCGGCGCGGCGTGAACTTCTTCACCTCGGCATGGTCGCAGCTGCTGTTGGCTTCCGCGGGTGTGCGTCTCAACGTCATCGGCCAGGAGAACCTGACCGCCGCACGCCCGGCGGTGTTCATCTTCAACCACCGCAACCAGGTCGACCCGATCATCGTCGCGGCGTTGGTCCGCGACAACTGGACCGCCGTCGGCAAAAAAGAACTGGAAAGCGACCCGATTGTGGGCACACTGGGCAAGGTGCTCGACGCCGTATTCATCGACCGTGACGACCCGACCGCCGCGGTCGAGACGCTGCGGCAGGTCGAAGAACGGGCGCGAGCCGGGCTGTCGATCGTGATCGCTCCGGAGGGCACCCGGGTGGACACCACGGAGGTGGGGCCGTTTAAAAAGGGTCCTTTTCGGATCGCGATGGCGGCAGGTGTCCCGATCGTCCCGATCGTGATCCGCAACGCGGAGCTCATCGCCGCTCGAAACTCCACCACGATGAACCCCGGCACGGTCGACGTCGCGGTTTTCCCACCGATCCCCGTTGATGACTGGACCCTTGATGAGCTGCCGCAGCGTATCGCCGCGGTGCGTCAACTGTATGTGAGCACGCTGGCTGACTGGCCACTCGACCGGCTGCCCGAGGTCAGCGTCTATTCCCGGGCGACGACCCACAAGGCGCGGCCAAAGACCGCCGCCAAAAACACCGCCGGGGCCAACCCGAAATCAGCCGCGGCCGGTCAGCATGTCGCGTCATCGTCGCCGAAGGAACGATCATGACCAAACCTGCCGCCGATACCGGCACGTTCACCACCACCGATGACACACTGGTGTTGGCGTCGGTGTCCTCGCCGGTGGAAGCGGAGTTGCTCTCCACATGGCTCGATCAGCAGCGAACCCGGTATCCGGAGGCGACGATCGACGTGGTGCGGCTGCCGCCCCGGAATGCGCCGCCGGCAGCGCTGGCACAGCTTGTCGAACAGCTTGAGTCCGGCGAGGATCGTTCGATCGTGCCGGTGCGGGTGTTCTGGTTGCCGCCCGCCGCCGGCGGGCGGCTCAGCAAGTTAGCCGGGTTGGTTCCCGGCTGGGACCCTTACCACCCCAGCGAACGCCAGCAGCGCCGTATTCTGCGCAGCGATCCCCGGCGTGCGCGGGTCGTGGCCGGCGAAGCGGCCAAGGTGTCTGAACTTCGCCAACAGTGGCGCGATACCACCGTCGCCGAGAACCCGCGTGATTTCGCCCACTTCGTCACCCGCCGGGCGATCCTGGCCATGGAACGCGTCGCCTACCGGCTGCTCGGCCCAGAGTACAAGTCGCCACGACTGGTGAAACCGGAAATGCTGGCATCGGCCCGATTCCGCGCTGGCTTGCAGGAAATCCCAGGCGCCACGGTGGAGGAAGCCGGTAAGATTCTCGACGAGATGGCCACTGGGTGGAGCCGGCTGTCCGTCGATCTCATTCCCGCCCTTGCCAAAGCGCTGTTCAGCCGCGGATTCGATCCACAGATCGACTATGACCAATATCAGGTGGCTGCCATGCGTGCGGCGCTGGAAACCTATCCCGCAGTGTTGTTATGGTCGCATCGGTCCAATCTGGACAGCGCTGTGCTGACCGTCGCGCTGGCCGAAAACGGGCTGCCCAAGACCCATGTATTCGGCGGTATCAACATGGCCTTCGGCTTGATGGGGCCGTTGATGCGTCGTTCCGGGGTCATCTTCATCCGCCGCAGCATCGGCGGTGACCCGCTCTACAAGTACGTGCTCAAGGAATACGTCGGCTATCTGGTCGAGAAGCGGTTCAACCTGAGCTGGTCCATCGAGGGTACTCGGTCACGCACTGGAAAGATGTTGCCGCCCAAGCTCGGTCTGCTGAGTTTCGTAGCCGATGCCTATCTGGAAGGCCGCTGCGACGACATCCTGCTGCAGCCGGTGTCGATCACTTTCGACCAGCTGCACGAGATCGCCGAGTACGCCGCCTACGCCCGCGGTGCCGAGAAAAAGCCGGAAGGCTTCAGCTGGTTGTACAACTTCATCAAGGCGCAGGGCGAACGCAACTACGGCAAGATCTATGTGCGCTTCCCCGAAGCCGTTTCGATGCGGGAATATCTGGGCGTGCCGCACGGTCCGATGATGCATGACGAAGCCGCAAAACGCCTTGCGCTGCAGAAGATGTCCTTCGAAGTCGCGTGGCGGATCCTGCAGTCGACGCCGATGACGGCGACTGGGTTGGTGTCGGCGCTGTTGCTGGCCACCCATGGGGTGGCGTTGACGCTCGATCAGCTGCACCACACACTGCAGGACTCGTTGGATTACCTGGAACGCAAGCAGACACCGATGTCCACCAGCGCGTTGCGGCTGCGCACACCAGAAGGAGTCCGCGCCGCAGTGGATGCACTGTCGAACGGGCATCCGGTCACCCGAGTCGACGGCGGGCGGGAACCGGTGTGGCGCATTGCGCCCGAACATGAGCACGCCGCAGCGTTCTACCGCAATTCGGTGATCCATGCGTTTTTGGAGACCTCTATCGTCGAACTCGCGTTAGCGCACGCCAGACATGTCGACGGCGACCGGCTGGCGGCGTTCTGGGCGCAGGCGATGCGGTTGCGTGATCTGTTGAAATTTGATTTCTACTTCGCCGATTCGGCGACTTTCCGAGCCAACATCGCCGAAGAGATGGCCTGGCACACCGCTTGGGAAGCCCATGTCGCCGCCGGAGGGGAGCAGATCGACGCGATACTGTACGCCAAGCGTCCGTTGATGTCGGACGCGATGCTCCGGGTATTCTTCGAGGCCTACGAGATTGTCGCTGACGTGTTACGTGATGCGCCGGCGGAAATCGGCGAGAAGGAACTGACTCAGTTGGCGCTCGGTGTGGGCCGTCAGTACGTCGCGCAGGGCAGGGTGCGCAGCAGTGAGCCGGTGTCGACGCTGCTTTTTGCGACCGCCCGCCAGGTCGTCGCCGACCAGCATCTGCTGGAGCCGGGAGCCGGCCTCGCGGAGCGGCGTATCGCGTTTCGACGGGAATTGCGCGATGTACTGCGTGATTTCGACCATGTCGCGCAGATCGCGCGCAAGCAGTTCGTGGCCCGCGAACTCGAATCGCGCCACATGCTGCGCGGTTAGCGGGGTTCACTGCTTTTCGCCCCGGCGGCGGCCCTGGGATGCACATCGGTTGCGCCCACGGCACACTGTCGCGAATGACGCGGAGCGCTGTGCAGCCCCGGCACAGGGCCGGGCAACGGCCGACGGGGCTTCCGGCCGTTGCCCGGTCGCAACCTGTCGAATTGCCGCGGGACTGGTGTTCGATCCCAGGGAGTTCGTTGCCGGGCGACGAGCGGCGTCGGCTCGGCCGACGCAGCGGTAGTGTTCCGGGGAGCCGCCCTAGGCTGAGTACATGACCGTTGCCCCGCCCATTGCGACGCGCCTCGCGGTGGTGTGGCTGTTACTCGGTGGCGTCGCCGTGCTGGCCGGCGCTACCGCGGCCGGCATCGCGGCGCTGTCGTTGGCGGATGCGCTGACCGCCACCGGCTTACCCGATCCGGGGCCGGTGACCACGCTGGGGCTACCGTTCTTCCAGGCAGCCGGTGAGATCGCCGCGGTGCTCGCGGTCGGATCATTCCTGTACGCGGCGTTTTTGACACCCCCCCAGCGCAGCGGGGTGCTCGACGTCGCCGGCTACCGCGCCGTCCGGCTGGGCACGGTGGCGTCGGGGGTATGGGCTGTGTGCGCCGCGCTGCTGGTGCCGCTGACGATTTCTGATGTCTCCGGTCAACCGCTGGCGAACCACCTGAACCCGGCGAGGATCTGGTCGCTGGCGAGCCTGATCAACATCGCGGCGGCGTGGCGCTGGACGGCACTGTTGGCCGCTGCGGTGGCGGTGGCAAGCCTACCGGTGCTGCGCTGGTCATGGACACCACCGCTGCTGATCGGGTCGTTGATCACCCTTGTCCCACTCGGGCTGACTGGCCATTCATCAGCCGGCGGTTCGCATGACCTGGCCACCAACAGCTTGCTCATCCACCTTGTCGCGGCCGGCCTGTGGGCCGGCGGTCTGCTGGCCCTGTTGGTGCACGCGCTGCATCGCGGGGAGCATGCCGACCTTGCGGCGCGGCGGTTCTCCGCGATTGCCTTGTGGTGCTTTGTCGCGATGGGGCTGAGCGGTGTCGTCAACGCGCTGGTGCGGGTGCGGCCCGCCGAGTTGCTGACCACCTCATATGGGCGGTTGATCATCGCCAAGTTCGTTGCGCTGTGCGTTTTGGGTGTGCTCGGCTGGCGCCAGCGGCGCTCTGGAGTCGCTGCGCTACAAGCGGATCCGAGCTCACGGGGCGCCCTGATGCGGCTGGGACTGATCGAATCCGCCGTATTCGCCCTGACCTTCGGTATCGCCGTCGGGCTGAGCCGCACACCGCCGCCGCCACCGCCGATCGGGATTCCTTCGATCCCCGAAATCGCGATCGGCTACGACTTCAACGGACCACCCACCGCCGCGCGTGTGCTCCTCGACTGGCGCTTCGACCTGATCTTCGGCACAGTGGCAATCGTTTTCGCCGCTCTATATGGGGCCGCAGTGCTGCGGCTGCGCCGCCGCGGCGACAGCTGGCCGCGCGGCAGAACGCTGGCCTGGCTGCTCGGCTGCGCGCTGTTGCTGTTTACCACCTCGTCGGGTGCGGGCCGCTATATGCCGGCGATGTTCAGCATGCACATGGCCGTTCACATGATGCTCTCGATGCTGGTTCCGGTGCTGCTGGTGCTGGGCGGACCGGTGAGCCTGGCGTTGCGCGCACTGCCGGCTGCCGGGCGTGATGATCCACCCGGTCTGCGGGAATGGCTGCTGGCCGCTCTGCACAGTCGGCTCTCCCGGTTTCTGACCCACCCCGTCGTGGCTACCGTGCTGTTCGTCGCCGGGTTTTACGGGCTGTACCTCGGCGGTCTGTTCGACGCTGCGGCGGGCAGTCACCTAGGCCATGTCATGATGAACGTGCACTTCCTGCTCAGTGGCTACCTGTTCTACTGGGTGGTGATCGGTGTCGACCCCACGCCGCGGCCGATCCCCCCGGTAGCCAAGGTTGCCGTGGTTTTCGTGTCGCTACCGCTGCACGCGTTCTTCGGTGTGGTGATGATGGGCACCCAGCGCATACTCGGCGAACACTTCTACCGATCGCTGCAGTTGAACTGGCACACCGACCTGCTGGGAGATCAACGGCTGGGCGGTGGAATCGCTTGGGCTGCAGGGGAGTTCCCGTTGGTGATCGTCATGATCGCACTGTTGGTGCAATGGTCACGCAGTGATCGGCGCACGGCGCGACGGTTGGACCGCGCCGCCGAGCGCGATGACGACGCCGAGCTGGCCGCCTACAACGCGATGCTGGCCGAACTGGCGCGCCGCGATGTTTCCGGGCAACGCTAGCCGCGGGCGGGAAACCATCGCCGCAATCGACGCCGGCTCCCGGCTGTCCACATACGCACATTCATCCACAGCGTGGAACAACACCGGCCGCCCAGAGTCCGGCGGTGTCGGTGACAGGGAGGTCAATGGAGCCGTCACGGGCGCCGGGGCGACAGCGCGGCGTCGCCACACTGACGGAAGGAAACAGCAATGTTCGAGACGCCATTGGCCGTTGTCGGCACCATCGTCACCGATCCCACGCGCCGCATGGTCGGGCAACAGGAGGTCATGAAGTTCCGGCTCGCCAGCAATTCCCGCCGACGCAGGGTTGACGGCGCTTGGGAACCCGGCAATTCGCTGTACATCACCGTCAATTGCTGGGGCCGGCTGGTCACCGGTGTGGGTGCCGCCCTGGGCCGGGGATCACCGGTGATCGTCGTGGGCACCGTCTACACCAGCGAGTACGAGGATCGTGACGGTGTGCGCCGATCGAGTCTGGAGATGCGGGCCAGCGCGGTCGGACCCGACGTGTCACGCGCGATCGTGCGCGTCGAGAAAATCGGGCACTCGACCACAGGTGCCGCCCGGACCGAAGCGGCGGAGCCTACGGGGTCGGCGGCCGTCGGGGCCGCCGACGTGGGTGACCCGGCCGGCAGCGCCGACGCCCCGGGCGGCCCCGATGGCGCGCGACTGTCCCTCTCAGCCTAGGAGCATGTCCGCGGAGTGGGGCGCCCGCACTAGGGGCACCCCGCTCCCGGGTGGCCAGCGCCCCCGGGACCGTGCCAGTGTGCTGCCGGGCTGTCCGCGCGCATGCCGCACCTAGGATGGTGCGGGTAAGCGCGCAGAGATCAGAGAGGTAACACCGCGCAATGGCTGAGTTCATCTACACGATGAAGAAAGTCCGCAAGGCGCATGGCGACAAAGTCATCCTCGACGACGTCACGCTGAGCTTCTATCCGGGAGCCAAAATCGGCGTCGTCGGCCCCAACGGCGCAGGTAAATCCAGCCTTTTGCGCATCATGGCCGGCTTGGACCAGCCCAATAACGGTGAGGCCTTCCTGACCCCGGGCGCCACTGTGGGGATCCTGTTGCAGGAGCCTCCGCTGAACGAGGCGAAGACCGTCCGCGGCAACGTGGAAGAGGGGCTGGGTGACATCAAGGCCAAGCTCGACCGGTTCAACGAGGTCGCCGAGCTGATGGCCACCGACTACTCCGACGAATTGATGGAAGAGATGGGCCGGCTGCAGGAGCAGCTGGATCACGCCGACGCATGGGATCTGGACTCGCAGCTCGAACAGGCCATGGACGCGCTGCGCTGCCCGCCTCCGGATGATCCGGTCACCCAGCTGTCCGGCGGCGAGCGGCGCCGGGTTGCATTATGCAAGTTGCTGCTCTCCAAACCCGATCTGCTGCTGCTCGACGAGCCGACCAACCACCTCGACGCCGAAAGCGTGCAATGGCTCGAACAGCACCTGGCCTCCTACCCGGGAGCTGTCCTGGCGGTCACCCACGACCGTTATTTCCTCGACAATGTCGCGCAGTGGATCCTTGAACTGGACCGCGGCCGCGCCTACCCGTATGAGGGCAACTACTCGACCTACCTGGAGAAGAAGGCCGAGCGCCTGGCGGTGCAGGGCCGCAAGGACGCCAAGCTGCAAAAGCGGCTGCAAGAAGAATTAGCCTGGATCCGCTCGGGAGCCAAAGCTCAGCAGGCCAAGGGTAAGGCCCGACTGCAGCGCTACGAGGAAATGGCCGCTGAGGCGGAGAAGACCCGCAAGCTTGATTTCGAGGAGATTCAGATCCCGGCCGGTCCGCGGCTGGGCAACGTCGTCGTCGAGGTCGACCACCTCGACAAGGGCTATGACGGCCGCACCCTGATCAAGGATCTGTCTTTCAGCTTGCCCCGTAACGGCATTGTCGGCGTCATCGGGCCCAACGGGGTCGGCAAGACGACCCTGTTCAAGATCATCGTCGGGCAGGAGAAGCCCGACAGCGGCACCATCAAGGTCGGCGAAACCGTCAAGATCAGCTATGTCGACCAGGATCGATCCGGTATCGACCCCAACAAGACGGTGTGGGAGGTTGTCTCCGACGGGCTGGACCACATCCAGGTCGGGCACAATGAGATTCCGTCGCGGGCCTACGTGGCGGCATTCGGGTTTAAGGGGCCCGACCAGCAGAAGCCGGCCGGTCTGCTCTCCGGGGGGGAACGCAACCGGCTTAACCTCGCGCTGACGCTCAAACAGGGGGGCAATCTGATCCTGCTGGACGAGCCCACCAATGACCTCGACGTCGAGACCCTCGGCTCCCTGGAAAACGCGCTGGTGAACTTCCCCGGCTGCGCGGTGATCACCTCACACGACCGCTGGTTCCTCGACCGCATATGCACGCACATCCTGGCGTGGGAAGGTGACGACGACAACGAGGCTCGGTGGTTCTGGTTCGAGGGGAACTTCGACGCGTATGAGGCGAATAAAGTCGAGCGGCTTGGCGTCGAAGCCGCGCGCCCGCACCGGGTGACCCACCGCAAGCTCACCCGCGACTAAGGTCTGCGGTGGCAGCGCGGGGATCTGTGCTGAGTCAGGAGCAGTCGGCATGACGGTCGATCGACGGGCTACCGGCCTGCAGTGGACCACGTTCACCCGGACCGAGGACATCCCCGACTGGATCGTCAAGGCTTATATCGAGAGTTACCGCGGTCCGCACGGCGACGAGCCCGGCACCGCGCCGGTCGACCTCGCCACCCTGTTCACGCCGGCCCTGGTGCAGGCACACTACCGGCTCGGTCAGCACCGTCCGGCCGGGGAAAGCTGCGCTGCGGTCTACCCGGCTGACGATCCCGCCGGTTTAGGCCCCGCCCTGCAGGTGATCACCGACCAGGGTGGCATGCTGATGGATTCCATCACCGTACTGCTGCACCGGCTTGGCATCGGCTATACGGCCATCATGAATCCGGTGTTTGCGGTACGCCGCGACCCGGCCGGGGACTTGCTGAGCGTCGAACCGAAAACCGATCACGCCGCCGATTCCCTTGACGAAGCCTGGATCCACATCCAACTTGCCCCGTCGGTCGACCACAGGGTTCTCGCGGAGATCGACCGCCTGCTGCCCGGCGTTCTCGCCGATGTGCGCCGGGTCGCGGCCGATGCGGCAGCGATGATCAGCGCCCTTGACAAACTGACCGCAGACCTCGAAACCGATCCCGACGGCCGCTATCGCAGCCCGGACCGCCAGGACGTGGCCGCACTACTGCGTTGGCTGAGCAACGGGCATTTCATGCTGCTGGGCTACCAGCGCTGCCCGGTGCGCGACGGACTCGTGTCGGGTGAGGAAGCCAGCACCAGTCTGGGTGTGCTGCGTCGGCGCAGGGGTTCTCGGCCGCGGCTGACCGACGACACCAAGCTGCTGGGTTTGGCGCAGACCACCGCCTCGAGCTATTTGCGCTACGGCGCATACCCGTATGTGGTTGCCGTGCGGGAAAGCCTTCCGGACGGCGTCTTCGAGCATCGGTTCCTTGGGCTTTTCACGGTCGCCGCGATGAACGCCGACGTCTTGGAAATCCCCATCATCTCGCGCCGGGTTCGAGACGCTCTCGTGCTCGCCAACCGCGATCCCAGCCATCCCGGGCAGTTGCTGCTCGACGTCATCCAAACCGTCCCGCGCTTCGAGCTTTTCACGCTGAGCGCCGAGCAGCTGCTGGCGATGGCCAAAGCCGTGGTGGATCTGGGATCACAGCGCCGGGCGCTGCTGTTTTTGCGCGCCGACCAACTCGAGCACTTCGTGTCGTGTCTGGTGTATCTGCCCCGCGATCGCTACACCACAGCCGTACGGTTGCAGATTGAGGACATTCTGGTCCGCGAGTTGGGCGGCAGTAGTCTGGAATTCACTGCCCGTGTCACCGAATCACCCTGGGCTCTTATGCATTTCATGGTTTCGCTGCCCCCCGGGGGAGCGGGCCGGGTGGACACCTCGGAAGCCAACCGGCTCCGCATCCAGGCGCTGCTGACCGAAGCCGCACGGACGTGGGCCGACCGGCTGATCGGGGCGGCCGCGACGAGCTCCATCGGGCAGCTCCAAGCCGAGCACTATGCGGCCGCCTTCCCCGAGGTGTACAAACAGGCCGTCACCCCGACCGATGCCATCCACGATATCGCCATCATCGAAGAGCTAACCGACGACTCGGTCAAACTGGTTCTGTCCGAACACGACTATGACGAGACGGCGAGGCTTACCTGGTATCTGGGGGGGCGGACGGCGTCGCTGAGCCAACTTCTCCCGATGCTGCAATCGATGGGGGTGGTTGTGCTGGAAGAGCGGCCGTTCAGCGTGACCCGGCCCGACGGACTTCCGGTGTGGATCTATCAGTTCAAGATCACACCTCAGCCCACCGTCCCGATGGCGCCGCCGGGCCCGGAACGGGAAGCGACGGCGCAACGATTCGCCGACGCGATCACCGCCATTTGGGAAGGCCGCGTCGAGATCGACCGGTTTAATGAGCTGGTGCTGCGAGCGGGTCTGACCTGGCAGCAGGTGGCGCTGCTACGCGCATACGCGAAATATCTACGACAAGCTGGTTTCCCGTACAGCCAAGCGCACATCGAATCGGTACTCAACGAAAACCCGCACACCGCAAAGTCACTGGTCGTGTTGTTTGAGGCGATGTTCGATCCCAGCCCGTCGGGTTCGCCGAAGCGCCATGACGCGCAAGCGGCCGCCGCCGCAGTGGCAGCAGACATCGACGCCTTGGTGAGCCTGGACACCGATCGCGTCCTGCGGGCGTTCGCTTCGCTGATTCAGGCCACGTTGAGAACGAATTATTTTGTAAAACGTGATAATTCAGCACGTGCGCAGAATGTGCTGGCGTTGAAGCTTGATGCGCAGCTAATCGACGAGCTTCCGCTGCCGCGACCCAAGTACGAGATCTTCGTGTACTCTCCCCGTGTCGAAGGCGTGCACCTGCGGTTCGGGCCGGTGGCCCGCGGCGGTTTGCGGTGGTCGGACCGCCGGGAGGATTTCCGCACCGAGATCCTGGGTCTGGTCAAGGCGCAGGCGGTCAAGAACGCCGTCATCGTGCCGGTGGGCGCCAAAGGCGGTTTCGTCGTCAAACGGCCTCCGCTGCCCACCGGCGACCCGGAAGCCGACCGCGACGCGACCCGCAACGAGGGCATCGCGTGCTACCGGCTTTTCATCTCCGGTCTGCTGGACGTCACCGATAACGTCGACCACGTTACGGGGAAGGTCAGCGCGCCGCCGGAAGTCGTGCGCCGCGACGGTGATGACGCCTACCTGGTGGTGGCGGCCGACAAGGGCACGGCCACGTTCTCCGACATCGCCAACGATGTGGCCAAGTCCTATGGATTCTGGCTGGGCGACGCGTTCGCCTCCGGTGGATCGGTCGGCTATGACCACAAGGCGATGGGTATCACCGCACGCGGTGTGTGGGAGGCCGTGAAACGGCACTTCCGGGAGATGGGTGTCGACACCCAGACCGAAGATTTCACCGTGGTGGGCATCGGAGATATGAGCGGCGATGTGTTCGGCAACGGCATGCTGCTGTCCAAGCACATCCGGTTGCTCGCCGCCTTCGATCATCGGCACGTCTTCCTAGACCCGAATCCCGATCCCGCGGCGGCCTGGCAGGAACGTCGGCGGCTTTTCGAGCTGCCCCGCTCCAGCTGGGATGATTACGACAGGTCGGTGATCAGCGAGGGCGGCGGAGTGTACAGCCGTGAGCACAAGGCGATTCCGGTGAGCCCGCAGGTGCGCGCCGCCCTCGGCATCGAGGATGAGGTCACCGAAATGGCACCACCCAACCTGATCCGGGCGATCCTGCAAGCACCGGTGGACCTGCTCTACAACGGCGGCATCGGCACCTACATCAAGGCGGAAGCCGAGTCCGACGCCGACGTCGGTGACAGGGCCAACGATAACGTGCGGGTCAACGCAAATCAGGTGCGCGCCAAGGTGATCGCCGAAGGCGGCAACCTCGGTGTGACGGCGCTGGGCCGCGTCGAGTTCGACCTGTGCGGCGGCCGGATCAACACCGACGCGCTGGACAACTCCGCCGGTGTGGACTGCTCAGACCACGAGGTCAACATCAAGATCCTGATCGACTCGCTGATCACCGCCGGCAAGGTGAAACCCGAGGAGCGCAAACCCCTGCTGGAGTCGATGACCGACGAGGTGGCTGAGCTGGTACTGGCCGACAACGCCGACCAGAACGACTTGATGGGCACCAGCCGCGCCAACGCGGCCAGCCTGCTCAATGTGCACGAGCGTCAGATCAGGGAACTGGTGGCCGAACGCGGGCTCAACCGAGAACTCGAGGGTTTGCCGTCGGAAAAGGAGCTCCGCCGCCGGGCCGAGGCCCGTATCGGGCTGACGTCACCAGAGCTGGCGACGTTGATGGCGCATGTGAAGCTGGCCCTCAAAGACGAGCTGCTGGCCACCGACCTGCCGGATCAGGATGTCTTCATGTCGCGGTTGCCGCGGTATTTCCCGTCGGCGCTGCGCGACCGGTTCACCGGCGAGATCCGCTCGCACCAACTGCGCCGCGAGATCGTCACCACCATGCTGGTCAACGATTTGGTGAACACCTGCGGCATCACCTATGCCTTCCGGATCGTCGAAGACATCGGGGTCAAGCCGGTGGACGCGGTGCGCACCTACGTGGCCACTGACGCGATCTTCGGGGTGGGCGAGCTGTGGCGCCGTATCCGCGCGGCCAGTGAACAAAACGCGATGCCGGTCGCCGTGTCGGACCGGATGACCCTGGATACCCGCCGGCTGATCGACCGGGCCGGACGCTGGCTGCTCAACTACCGCCCCCAGCCGTTGGCCGTGGGGGCGGAGATCAACCGGTTCGCTGCCAAAGTCCAGTCCTTGACACCGCGCATGCCGGAGTGGTTGCGCGGTGACGATAAAGCCATCGTCGAAAAAGAAGCGGCCGAATTCGTGGCGCAGGGCGCACCGAAAGACTTGGCGTATCTGGTCGCCACCGGCTTGTACCGGTTCAGCCTCCTCGACATCATCGATATTGCCGACATCGCCGACATCGACCTCGCCGAGGTCGCCGACACCTATTTCGCGTTGATGGACCGCCTGGGCACCGACGGCCTGTTGACCGCGGTGTCCCAGCTGCCGCGTGATGACCGCTGGCATTCGTTGGCGCGCTTGGCGATTCGTGATGACATTTATGCTTCGCTGCGGGCGCTGTGCTTTGACGTGCTAGCGGTCGGGGAGCCGGACGAAAGCGGCGAAGAAAAGATCGCCGAATGGGAGCACCTCAGCGCTTCGCGAGTGGAACGGGCGCGCCGTACCCTCACCGAGATCTACCAGAGCGGTCAGAAGGATCTGGCGACCCTGTCGGTCGCGGCGCGTCAGATCCGGCGCATGACGCGAACGAGTGGGCGGGGATCTGCCGGGTGACCACCGGATTCATCGCGTCGGTGCCGGTGCGCTGGTCAGACATCGACGTGTACCAGCACATCAACCACGCGACCATGGTCACCATACTCGAGGAGGCCCGTGTGCCGTTCCTGCGGGAACCGTTCGGCGCGGACATCACCACCATCGGGCTGTTGATCGCTCAGGTCCAGGTGTCGTACAAAGGCCAACTGCGACTGGCTGATTCGCCGCTGCAGGTCACCATCTGGGTGAAACGGCTGCGCGCGGTGGATTTCACGCTCGGCTACGAAGTGCGCTCGGTCAACGCGGCGGCCGATTCCAAGCCCGCGGTGATCGCCGAAACCCAGCTGGCCGCTGTCCATATCGGCGAGCAGCGGTTGGTGCGGCTTTCGCCTCAGCATCGGGAGTATTTGCAGCGGTGGCTGAGGTAGCCGAGCGGGGACTGTGGCTGGGCGGTGCCGCTCATCGTCACGACCTGGCCGCGTTCGTCGACCGTGCGCTGCGGCTCGATGAGGCCGCCGTGATCCGGCTGCGCGCCCGCGGCAATGGATTGCTGACGGCCTGGGTGACCACCGGTTTCGGTGTACTGGCCAGTCGGGTTGTGGCCGGCACTGTGCGGCCCGCCGACATGTCCGTCGGCGCCGACGAACTGGCGCGCGGCCTGGTCGCGATGGACACGTCGGGTTATGTCGACCCCGGCTTGCCGATGGATTCCGCGTGGCGGGGCGCGCTGCCGCCGCCAGCCGGCTTTCGGCATGTCGATGATGTACCCGCGCGGGTGATGCTTGACCTGGCCCAGCGCGGCGCCGACCTTGCCAGGGAGCATGCCAGCGCTCACGGTCCCCCGGTGTCACTGCTGGATCAGGAGGTGATTCGCGTCAGCTCCGGTGACGACACTGTGGGCGTGCCGATGCGTTGCGTATTCGCTTTGACGGCAATGGGCTTCCTGCCGCAGTCATCGCAGGATGTGTCGACGGACGAGATTGTGCGGGTGCGGGTTTTACCGGCGTGGTTGCGAATCGATGCCCGCTTCGGGTCGGTGTACCGCCGCCGCGGTGATCCGGCGGTGGTGTTGCGGTGAGCGTTAGTTCGGGGTCGAGCTGACCGAGCGCGTGGTTTCCCGGCGGGCGCAGCAGATGATCCGTGTGATGTCCCACATACAGCTGGACCGCGAGCCCCCGCTTGGCCATTGTCGGCCCGCGCATGGTGGGTGGGGTTCTGCACGAAGTCCTCGACCGTCCCCGACCGGCAGGTATTTGCGCTTGGGGCGGCTCATCGGCTGTCGTCGTCGACGACAACATCGCATAACCGCTTGGCATTGTGGCGGTCCATCTCGGTGAACGCGGCGGCAATGCTGCGGGCGGTGGCGGCGATCCCGGTGAGGTTGTCGTGGTGCTTGTGCAGGCGTTGGGTGTGGTGGTCTTTGGCGGCCCGAAGCACCTGGTGAAAATCGTGCGCCGCATCGAAGTCACCGAACATGCCCCCGACCACACCGGCCAGCGAGAGCCGATCCGCGCCGGCGCCGGCATGGTCCCCGGCCCGCTCGGAGGCGCCCGCCCCGATATGCAGCGATACGGGGTTGACGAACATCGCTCTCTCCTTCCCCGGGCTGCCGGTAACGCTACTACCGGATGCGCGCAGTTCAACTCACGTTTTGCCGGACCGGCCCCGCGGATCACACCAGCCAGGCCGCGGCATTCCCCGGTAAGCGCCCGTCCACCACTGGTGCGCTGGCTAGCAGCAGCTGTCTGTCGGGCAGCCTCAGCGCAGGTTCACCGGTGTTGAGCGCACATACCAGCCCACCCCGCCGAAAGATCAACGCATCACCCGGCGCCGCCAGCCACTCCACACGCTCACCGGCGAATTCAGCACGCGCTCTGCGTAATTGGAGGGCGCGGCGGAAAAATGACAATGTCGAGCCGGGATCGGACAGTTGCCGCTCGACGGTCAGCGCCGCCCACTGCGGGGGCATTGGCAGCCAGGTGTCAGCGGATGACGAGAATCCGAACGGGGCAGCTGCACCGCTCCACGGCAGCGGAACTCGGCAGCCGTCGCGGCCGCGTTCGGTGTGTCCGGAGCGTTCCCAGGTCGGGTCCTGCAGCACCTCGTCGGGTAGCTGCACGTCGGGCAAACCCAGTTCCTGGCCGTTGTAGACGAACGCCGCGCCGGGCAGGGCCAGCATCACCAGCGCCATCGCCCGCGCCCGCGCCAGCCCTACCTCTCCGTCGCCGTAACGGGTCACCTCGCGGCCCACATCGTGGTTGGCCAGCGCCCAGGTCGGCGGGGCCCCGACGATCGCCGCGGCCGCCAGCGTGTTCTCGATCGCCTCACCGATCTCGGCGGCGTCGAACCCGGCCTGCGCCAGCCGGAAGTTGAAAGCCAGGTGCAGCTCGTCGGGCCGCAGATACTCCGCCCAGCGCGCGTTGTCGTGCACCCACACTTCGCCGATGGTGACCGCACCGGGATAGTCGTCGATGACCCTGCGGATCTCCCGGTGGATCGCGTGCACGTGGGGCTGGTTGAACCGGGGGTCGTCGTCCTTGTCGCGCAGCAACCGGTTGTCCAGCGACGTCATGTCCGGCAGCCCGGGAGGTTTGGCCATTCCGTGCGCCACGTCGATACGAAAGCCGTCCACGCCGCGATCCAGCCAAAACCGCAAGGTTTTCTCGAAATCGGCGAACACCTCGGGGTTGTCCCAGTTCAGGTCGGGCTGCTCGATATCGAACAGGTGCAGATACCACTGGCCCGGTGCGCCGTCCGGCTCGACGACCCGGCTCCAAGCCGGCCCGCCGAACACCGACACCCAGTTGTTGGGTGGCTGGTGCCCCCCAGGGCCGCGGCCGTCGCGGAAGATATAACGCTCCCGCGCGGCGCTGCCCGGTCCGGCGGCAAGCGCCGCCTGAAACCACGGGTGCGCCGAGCTGGTGTGGTTGGGAACCACATCCATGACGATCTTGATGCCCCGCCGGTGAGCCGCGGCGATTAATTGCTCCAGCGCGGCCATCCCGCCGAACAGCGGGTCGACGTCGCGGGGATCAGCGACGTCGTAGCCGTGATCGGCCATCGGCGAGACGGTGACGGGGTTGAGCCAGATGGCGTCGATACCGAGCATTTCCAGGTAATCCAGCCGGGCCACGACCCCGTCCAGATCGCCGACACCGTCGCCGTTGCCGTCAGCAAACGAGCGCGGATAGACCTGATAGAACACGGCGTGCGACCACCATGCGCCAGGCACCCGCGACATCAGAACGGCGCGTTGACCAGGGAGTGGGCCGCCATTTCCAGATAGTCGAGCAGCTCCTTACGGTGCGCGTCGTCGAGAGTGTGCGAGTCGATGGAGCCCACCGCGATGTGCATGCACCGCAGCCAGGCGTCACGTTCGATCGGGGAGATCCGGAACGGGGCGTGACGCATCCGCAGCCGCGGATGCCCGCGCTGCTCAGAGTAGGTGCGCGGACCGCCCCAGTATTGCTCGAGGAACATCCGCAGCCGTTCCTCGGCGCCCGCCAAGTCATCCTCGGGATACACCCGGCGCAGGATCTCGTCCTCGGCGACCAACTGGTAAAAGCGTGCCACGATCGCCCGAAACGTCTCGGCGCCGCCGACGGCATCGTAGAAGGACTGGTCTCGTAGCTGTTCCATCGCCTCCATTGTGGGCCATCGGGGTCGAGGCCGCCCGCCGGCAGTGCACTACCCCGGCGGGCCGCACGCCGGGTGGTCGGTTTCAGGCGCGTCTTCTCGGCGGTCATCCGATCGCGCCGCGGGCGACGGCCGGCGGACCCGGCATACCGTCAGTCACTGGTCCGTCGCCGCCGCTGCGCGCTGCGATCCCGGGGCAACAACCCTGCCGCTGCGCCGTTCGTCTCGGCCATGGCTAGCTTTGGGCTAGCTATCATCCACCAGCGGCAGCTCACAACGGTGCCGGGCGAGGCCGACCACTCAGGTGCTCGGGGACCGCGATGCTGCCCGGTCGCCCGGGCTTCTGGCGCCCTGTTCACCGGGCTGACAGGCTGCCCACACCTCAAATTGGCGTGCGATCGGTGGCGAATCATGGTGGACTGTTCCGCGGAGGACCTATGGCGCAGCGCAAGAACCGCCGCAGTCACCGGAGCTCCGGTGCTGCCACAGCCGTAACCGGGCCCGCGGCCGCGTCATGTCTACATAGTGTCGATATCCATGCGCCGGCCCGCCGGGAAAGCGGTTCGCTCTGGAATCGCCGCCGGGTGCTGTTGCTGAACTCGACGTACGAGCCGCTGACCGCGTTGCCCGTACGCCGGGCGATCATCATGCTGATCTGCGCTAAAGCCGAGGTTGTCCACGACGATCCGTCCGGTCTGGTGATCCACTCCGCGACTAGGTCGATCGTGGTGCCCTCGGTCATCCGGCTGCGTTCGTACGTCCGTGTGCCCTATCGGGCACGGGTCCCGCTGACACGGGCCGCGCTGATGCACCGTGACCGCTTCTCGTGCGTGTACTGCGGGGCGAAGGCCGACACCGTTGACCACGTGATTCCGCGCAGCCGTGGGGGTGACCATTCCTGGGAGAACTGCGTTGCGTCCTGCTCGACGTGCAATCACCGCAAAGGCGACCGGCTGCTGGCGGAACTGGGCTGGACACTGCGCCGCACCCCCACGCCACCGAATGGACAGCATTGGCGCTTGCTGTCGACGGTCAAAGAACTCGACCCCGCGTGGATGCGGTATCTGGGTGAGGGCGCCGCGTAGCTTTCGCGGTGGGATACGGTTTGCGTCGTGAGCATGCTGGAGATCCACCTCTACTTCGTGGGCATCCCGTTGGCGTTGGTGGCTGTGCTGGTGCCGCTGATCTGGTCGCGTAAAGGCCCCCACCCGCCGACGTATCGGCTGTCAGAGCCCTGGACGCACCCGCCGATCCTGTGGGCGGCAGTCGACGAGGATATCGGCGGCGGTCACCAGGGGCACGGCACATCGGAGTTCAGCGTAGGAGGTGGGGCCAGTGGTACCTGGTGACGTCGCGACGCTCGACACCACCGCCTTGCCCGAGGGCTGGGTGGTCACTTCGAGTGGCCGGATCTCCGGAGTCACCCAGCCCGGCGATGTGTCGCTGCACTATCCGTTCCCCATCAAGGATCTCGTCGCCTTAGACGACGCGCTGACCTACGGATCGCGGGCGTCCAAAGCGCGATTCGCCGTCTACATCGGCGACCTGGGCAGCGACACCGCTGCGCGGGCCCGCGAGATCCTCGCCAAGGTGCCGACACCGAATGACGCTGTGCTGCTCGCTGTTTCACCCAACCAGCGCGCGATCGAGGTGGTCTACGGCGCCGGTGTGCGAGGACGGGGCGCCGAGTCGGTGGCCCCGGTGGCTGTAGCCGCCGCCGCGTCGGCGTTTCAGCAGGGCAATCTGATCGACGGGCTGATCAGCGCGATCCGGGTGATGAGCGCGGGAATTTCGCCGGGTCCCCCGCACTGAATGTGCGCTTTTGGCCGCGAGCGTGCGTGTTTGTGCGCGACACGCCGCGGACCGGTGTACACGTGTGCACGCTCGCGCAATACGCGCGGTCAGGCGGCATCGAACGTGCGGGCCTTCAGTGCGCGCTCGACCCCGGCTTTGCCCTCCACTACCAGCCGGCGTAGCGCCGGCGGTACGTCCGGGCTGGCCAGAAACTCGTCAGCGGCGGCGATACCGTCGTCGCTGATATCCCAGGAGGGGTACAGGCCGACCACCACCGTCTGCGCCACTTCGCTGGATCGCCGCTGCCAGACTCCGGGAATCGCCTGGAAGTAGCGAGCGGTGAACGGCGCGAGCAGATCACTCTGCCCGGGTGCGACGATGCCCGCGATGATCGACCGCGCCACGACGTTGGGCAACGTGTCGTCTTCGACCACTCGGGTCCACGCTTTGTCCTTGACCTCGAACTGCGGCCGCGCCGCCGCGGCCTGGGCGCCGTGCCGCTTACCGGCCGCGGTCGGGTCGCGTTGCACCTCGGCGTCAATGAAGGGCGTGTCCGGGCCGTCCGCATCGATGTACCCTGCCCTGGCCAGTGCCGTCACGATGCGCCACCGCAGGTCGGTGTCCACCACCAGGCCGGCCAATCCCTGCCGGACCGGGTCGGCCTCCAGCAACGCCGACAGCACCTCGGTATGCCGTGCCGAGAGCACCGACGAGCAGAGCGCGTTGACGAACGCCAGCTGGTGATCCGACCCGTGCTCGGCGCCGCGGGCCAGCTCCAGCAGCCGGTCAGCGAATGCCGGCCATCCCTGCGATCGGGCCCAGCCCGGCTCGGCGTAGGAGTTCAGCGCGGTCTGCGCCTGCGCCAGCAGCCGCTGGGCCACCCCGACATCGGATTCAGCGTGGACAGCGCGGCAGACCAGTGACACGAAATCGCGGGCCTTAAGCTCGGCTTCGCGGGTCATCTCCCACGCCGCTGACCACACCAGCGTGCGCGGCAGCGGCTCGGCGATGTCGGCGATACGCTCCAGCGCGGTGCGCAGCGACTCGGGGTCGAGCCGCAACGCGCAATAGGTGAGATCGTCGTCGTTGACTAAAACCAATTTTCCACGTGAAATACCTTGCAGCGCAGGGATTTCCGTGACTGGGCCAGCGACGTCGAGTTCCTCGCGGTGTACCCGCACCAGCTTGCCGGTGCTGTCGTCGTCGTAGATTCCGACCGCCAGCCGGTGCACCCGTGTCTCACCGGCGCCCGGCGTGGCGCCGCTCTGGGTCACCGCGAAGCGGGTGAACCGGCCGTCGGCGTCGACGTCGAAGTCGGCGCGCAGCGTGTTCAGCCCCGTCGTCTTGAGCCATTGGCGTCCCCAGTCGGAGAGGTCACGGCCCGACGCATTCTCCAGGGCGCTGATCAGGTCGTCGAATGTGGCGTTGTCGAAGGCATGGGCGCGGAAATAGTCGTGCAACCCGGCCAAAAAGTTTTCCAGGCCGACATAGGCCACCAGCTGCTTGAGCACGCTAGCGCCTTTGGCGTAGGTGATGCCGTCGAAGTTGACCTCGACTGCGGCCAGGTCGGGGATATCGGCGGCGATCGGGTGCGTCGACGGAAGCTGATCCTGCCGGTACGCCCACGCCTTCTCGGCGTTAGCGAATGTGGTCCAGGCATGAGTGAATTCGGTGGCCTCGCTTTGGCATAGCACAGCGGCGAAGGTGGCGAAGGATTCATTGAGCCACAGGTCATCCCACCACCGCATGGTGACCAGGTCGCCGAACCACATGTGTGCCATCTCGTGCAGCAGCGTCTCCGCGCGCCGCTCATAGGAAGCCCGGGTCACCTTGCTACGAAAGACGTAATCCTCCACAAACGTTACCGCGCCGGCATTTTCCATTGCGCCAGCGTTGAATTCGGGTACAAACAATTGGTCGTACTTGCTGAACGCATAGGGAACGCGAAAGTGTTTGTGGTAGAAGTTAAATCCTTGTTTGGTCTGAATGAACAGCCGATCGGGGTCCATGTGCTGGGCGAGTGATGCCCGGCAAAACAGCCGCAACGGAATGGTGCCGTACTCATCGGTGTAGATATCATCCCAGCGCGCGTACGGGCCGGCGATCAGCGCCACCAGGTAGGTGCTCAACCGCGGGGTGGTGGCAAACGTGTGCACCCCGTTGTCGATGCTCGCCGTGGGTGCGTTGGAGATCACCTGCCAGTGATCAGGGGCTTTGACCGTGATGTCGAACGTGGCCTTGAGATCGGGTTGGTCGAAGCAGGCGAACATCCGTTTGGCGTCGGCGGTTTCGAACTGTGAGTACACGTAGACCTCGTCATCGACCGGGTCGACGAAGCGGTGCAGCCCTTCACCGCTATTGGAGTAGCGGCAATCCGCCTCGACGACGACGACGTTGTGCTCGGCCAAGCCGGTGAGCGCAATGCCGCGGGATTCGTCATAACCGGAGATGTCCAGTTCGTGGCCGTTGAGGGTGGCGTGGTGCACGGTATCGGCAGCGATGTCGATGACGGTGTCAGCACCCGCGAGGGCACGGAACGTGACGGTCGTCGCGGACCGGAAGGTGTGCTCGCCGGGCCGGCCGTGGCCGTCGGTCAGATCGAGGGTGATCCGGTAGCTATCGACGGTGATCAGGGCAGCGCGTTCGACCGCCTGGTCTCGGGTCAGATTGGGAAGTGCCACGTCTCCAACTTAGGCATGGTGCGCGGTGGAACTGTCCGGGACCGCACGACCCCGACGGACACTTGTGCCCGGACAGCCCCTACGTCGGGGCTCCTGCACCCGGACGGCGACCCCCGGTCGATGGATGGTCGACAGGTGCGCCTGCGGCCCGGCTGAGCCGGGGTGGGCGATCCGGGCAGCTTGGCGGGAACAGTCCCGCTGCGGCTACGGTTGTGCTCGGCGGGAATTCCACCGTCGAGGAAAGGACGCTGCATGGCTGAGAAGTCCGTGGCCGATTTCTGGTTCGACCCGCTGTGCCCCTGGGCCTGGATCACGTCGCGCTGGATCCTCGAGGTGGAGAAGGTTCGCGATATCGAGACCCACTTCCATGTCATGAGCCTGGCGGTGCTCAACGAGGGCCGCGAACTGCCCGAAAAATACCGCGAAGGGATGGCGAAGGCCTGGGGACCGGTGCGGGTCGCGATCGCCGCCGAACAGCTGCACGGCTCCCAGGTCTTGGCCCCGCTGTACACCGCGATGGGCACCCGCATTCATAACGAGGGCAACAAGGATCTGGCTGACGTGATCAAGCAGTCGCTTGCCGAGGTGGGCCTCCCGGCGGCTCTGGCCGACGCCGCCGACACCGATGCCTATGACGAGGCGCTGCGGAAAAGCCACCACGCCGGGATGGATGCGGTCGGAGCGGACGTCGGCACGCCGACCATTCACGTCAACGGGGTGGCATTCTTCGGGCCGGTGCTGTCGAAGATCCCGCGCGGCGAAGACGCCGGCAAGCTGTGGGATGCGTCGGTGATTTTCGCGTCCTACCCCCATTTCTGGGAGCTCAAGCGGACCCGGACCGAGCCGCCGCAGTTCGACTAGGGGAGCGGGTGTGAACTCTACGACGCGACGCGCCGTGCATCCGTCGCCTCGTTCACACTGGGCGCACATGGGCGTCGGGCAGAATGGCGGGCATGCGTGTCTACCTCGGTGCTGACCATGCCGGTTACGAACTCAAGCAGCAGATCATCGAGCACCTGACGAAGTCCGGACACCAGCCGATCGACTGCGGTGCGTTCAGCTACCGGTCCGACGACGACTACCCCCCGTATTGCATCGCGGCCGCGTCGCGGACCGTGGCCGACCCGGGCAGCCTCGGCATCGTGGTCGGCGGATCGGGCAACGGTGAGCAGATCGCCGCCAACAAGGTGCCGGGCGTGCGCTGCGCACTGGCGTGGAGTGTCGAGACCGCCGCTTTGGCTCGCCAACACAACAACGCCCAGTTGATCGGCATCGGCGGACGGATGCACACCGTAGCCGAGGCATTGGCCATCGTCGACGCTTTCGTGCGCACACCCTGGTCGAAAGCCGAACGTCACCAACGGCGCATTGACATGCTGACCGAATACGAACGCACCCACGAACCTCCGCCGGTGCCCGGCGCTGACACCTGACGCGCGTGCCCGAGGGGCACACACTGCACCGCCTGGCCCGGCTGCACCAGCGCAGGTTCGCCGGGAGGCCGGTCGCGGTAACCAGTCCGCAGGGCCGTTTCACCTCGTCGGCCGCGGCGGTCGACGGCCGGGTGCTGCAGAATGCCAGCGCCTGGGGCAAGCACCTTTTCCACCGCTATGACGGCGAGTTGACCGTGCACGTGCATCTCGGCCTGTACGGCACCTTTACCGAATGGCCCGTGGACAGGGCAGCGGGCCTACCGGCAGCGGTGGGGCAGGTGCGGATGCGCATGGTGGGTGCCGAATACGGCACCGACCTGCGCGGGCCGGCAGTCTGCGAACTGCTTGAGGCCGCCGAGGCTGCCGAGGTGGTTTCCCGGCTGGGCCCTGACCCGCTGCGCCGCGGTGCTGACCCCGCGGCGGTGTGGGCGCGGATCACCAGATCGCGCAGACCTATCGGCGCGCTCTTGATGGACCAGGCGGTCATCGCCGGGGTGGGCAATGTGTACCGCAGTGAGGTGCTGTTTCGCCAGGGGATCGACCCGTATCGCGCCGGCCGTGCGATCAGCGAAGCAGAATTCGCCGCGACGTGGTCTGATCTGGTGGGACTGATGAGGGTCGGTCTGCGCCGCGGCATGATCATCGTGGTCCGCCCCGAACACGACCATGGCCTGCCCTCCTATGCACCGGGGCGGCCGCGCACCTACGTGTACCGCCGCGCCGGTGAACCATGCCGGGTCTGCACGACATCGATTCGCACCGCAGACCTGGAGGGCCGGCACGTGTTCTGGTGTCCGGGCTGTCAGGCGTAAGGGCTGTCTGGGCTGGCCGAGCGCTCGATTACCGTCGGAGTGCTCGCCAGCGGGCCGTCAAGGTGTGGTCACGCCCAGCGCGGCGTAGATTTCGTTGCTCAGTGCCATACTGCGCGGGTCTGCGTTGGCTTTGGTGGCATCGAAGCGGTTCATGACGTACGCGTAGCCGATCCGGTGCTCCAGGTCGACGAACGCAAACGAACCGCCCAAGCCGCCGTGGCCGAAGATCCGTGGGTTGGGGCCGTTGAGGCACCGCTGATTGAGCATGTATCCGAGCCCCCACGCGTGGTCGGCCACCCGGGGGCCTAACACGAGATCGGTGTCCAAGCCGCCCTGTGATACCCGTACCAGTTCCATGTGGCGGCGCGTCAGTAGCTTCTCCTGGGCGAGAGCATTGTAGAAGGTCGCCATGCCCAGAGCCGACACTTGTCCGTTGTTGGCGGGGAATTCAAGCTCCAGCCACAACGTGCGGTTGTAGGAGCCGAGTTCGTCGTCGGGAACAAATCCCATGGCGACGGCCAGGCCCGCTTTCGGGTGTTCAGCGAGTGTGGCGGGACACGCGGGCGCCTGCACCGAGGCCAGCACCTCGCGGACGTGGGGTTTATTCACCGGCTCGGCGCATCGATGATGTTCACTGGTGGGCAGGCCGATGTGAACATCGATACCCAGCGGTTCGGCGATCTCGCTGCGCAGATATTGACCGACCGTACGGCCGGTGACCCTGCGGACCACCTCGCCGAGGATGAAACCGAATGTGAACATGTGATAGCCCTGGGCGGTGCCCGGCTCCCACCAGGGCTCAGCGGCGGCCAATCGTTCGCAGACCAGTTCCCAATCAGCGACTTGCTGCCAGGGTATTGGGCGGCGCGGCCCGATCACCCCGGAGCGGTGGCTCATCACCATGGCGATCGTGACCGCCTCTTTGCCTGCCTGCCCGAACTCGGGCCAATAACGCGCCACCGGCGCGAACAGGTCGATCTCACCGCGGTCGGCGAGCTGGTGCACACACGTCGCCGTCAATCCCTTGGTGCCGGAGAGCACGGTGGCCAGCGTGTCCTCCCGCCACGGTCGGGTCCGGGCGGCGTCAGCAAAACCACCCCACAAATTGACCACGAGTTCCCCGTCGACCCAGGCTGCGACGGCGGCGCCGACCTCGCCGCGGACCGCAAAGTTCTGCTCGAACTCGTCGCGCACCCTTTCGAAGCCCGGCGCATACGAGCCCTGAATATCGACGTCGCCCATGGCGCCTCGCTGTTGGATGTGTCGACCTCCTCAGCTCCGCCAGCCGGCTCGGCCTCTGGTCCGGGGGACCTGACTTTGAGCGGGCGACGGGAATCGAACCCGCGTCGCTAGTTTGGAAGACTAGGGCTCTACCATTGAGCTACGCCCGCAGACATTTTCTCGTGCGCGAGAGTACGTCGCGACAGACATCAAATCCAAATGACGTCGATTTGTGACTTGTTCGTGAGGTCGCTGCGGGGACGGCGGGATCGGACCGTAGTATCGCGAGGTCAGCGCGGGGTGTAGCGCAGCTTGGTAGCGCATCCGCTTTGGGAGCGGAAGGTCGCAGGTTCAAATCCTGTCACCCCGACCAGCCAGCATGGCGCACCCCATGTCAGCAACGGCACCACGACACCGAGGAGAACACCCGTGAAGAGCACCGTCGAACAGTTGAGCCCCACCCGGGTTCGCATCAATGTGGAGGTGCCCTTCAGTGAGCTCGAGCCCGACTTCGAGCGGGTCTACAAGGAGTTGGCCAAGCAGGTGCGGCTGCCGGGCTTTCGTCCGGGCAAGGCACCGCCGCGGCTCATCGAGGCGCGTATCGGCCGGGAGGCGATGCTCGACCAAGTCGTCAACGACGCGTTACCGAGTCGCTATGGCCAAGCGGTGACCGAGTCAGACGTGCGACCGCTGGGTCAACCCGAGATCGAGGTGACCAGGAAGGAGTACGGCCAAGACCTGGTCTTCACCGCAGAAGTCGACGTCCGTCCGAAGATAACGCTGCCAGACCTGAACACCCTGAAGATCACGGTGGATCCAGTCGAAGTCAGCGATGAGGATGTCGATGCCGAATTGCAGTCGCTGCGCGCCCGCTTCGGCACGCTGACCACAGTCGAGCGGCCCGCAGCCTCCGGCGACGTCGTGTCGATCGACCTCTCGGCCACGATCGACGGCGACGAGGTGCCCGATGCCAGTGCCGAAGGACTGTCACACGAGGTGGGTTCGGGCCGGCTCATTGCGGGGCTTGACGACGCACTGGTCGGCTTGTCGGCGGGCGAGTCCCGAAGTTTCACCAGCACGTTTGTCGCCGGCCCGCATGCGGGGCAGGAGGCTGAAGTCACCGTCACCGTCAATTCCGTCAAGCAGCGCGAACTGCCCGAGCCTGATGACGAATTCGCCCAGTTGGCCAGCGAGTTCGACACTATCGACGAACTGCGGACCAATCTGGCTGAGCAGGTCCGCCGCGTCAAGCGCATCCGGCAAGCGGAAAAGATCCGCAATGCCGCACTGGATGCTCTGCTGGAGCAGGTCGACATCCCGCTGCCGGAGGCGATCGTGCAAGCGCATGTCGATAACACCCTGCGCAGCGCGCTGCACCGCGTCGACCACGACGAAGCCAGATTCGCCGAGCTCCTCGCCAGGCAGGGCTCGTCTCGCGAGCAGTTCGATGCCGACACCCGCGCTGCCGCGGAGAAGACCGTCAAGACGCAGCTGCTGCTGGATGCACTGGCCGATGAGCTCCAGATTCAGGTGGGTCAAGACGACTTGACGGAACGGCTGGTGTTGATGTCACAGCAATCCGGCATCGAACCGCAACGGTTGCTGTCTTATCTGCAGGAGCAGAACCAGTTGCCCGCCGTGTTCGTCGATGTGCGGCGTGGATTGGCCATCGCGGCGGTAGTCGACGCGGCCACGGTCACTGACACCGACGGAAACACAATCGACACCAGCGAGTTCTTCGGCAACCGCACTCCGAAAGCCGACCAGGCCGAGCCGGCGGATGAGGTGGAGCAGGCCGGCGGGCCGGGTTCGGAGGCCGGCCGGGTCGACGCCGACGCTGCCCCCAGCCCGCCGCCGAAGGCGCCCGAGGACACGGAGTGAAGCTGTCAGCGAACGTGCGTACTTCCAGAGGTACGCGACGCCGCTGGTTGGTTAGTGTCGGTGGATAAGGAACTCGAGAAAGCAGGTATCCCGCCGTGACAGACATGCGTTCGAACACGCAGGGCCTCAACCTCACCGATTCGGTCTATGAGCGGTTGCTTGCCGAGCGCATCATCTTCCTGGGCTCGGAGGTGAACGATGAGATCGCCAACCGGCTCTGCGCGCAGATTTTGCTGCTGGCCGCGGAAGACCCGACCAAGGACATCTCCCTGTACATCAACTCCCCGGGCGGGTCGATCAGCGCCGGTATGGCGATCTACGACACCATGGTGTTGGCGCCCTGCGATATCGCTACTTATGCGATGGGCCTCGCCGCGTCGATGGGCCAGTTTCTGCTGGCGGCGGGCACCAAAGGTAAGCGTTACTCCCTGCCGCACGCCCGCATCCTGATGCACCAGCCGATGGGCGGGGTGACCGGCAGCGCAGCCGATATCGCGATCCAGGCTGAGCAGTTCGCCGTCATCAAAAAAGAGATGTTCCGGCTCAATGCCGAATTCACCGGTCAGCCGATCGAGCGGATCATGGCCGACTCCGACCGCGACCGCTGGTTCACCGCCCAAGAAGCTTTGGAGTACGGCTTCGTCGACCACATCATCACCAATGCCCCTGTCAATGGAGAAGTGCGATGAACCCACATGTCGCGCCACAGGCACGCTATATTTTGCCGTCGTTCATTGAGCACTCCAGCTGGGGCGTCAAAGAGTCCAACCCCTACAACAAACTGTTCGAGGAACGCATCATCTTCCTGGGCGTCCAGGTCGACGACGCCTCGGCCAACGACATCATGGCCCAGTTGTTGGTGTTGGAGTCGCAGGACCCCGATCGGGACATCACCATGTACATCAACTCACCGGGCGGCTCGTTCACCTCGCTGATGGCGATCTACGACACCATGCAATACGTGCGGGCCGACATCGCCACCTGTGTTCTGGGTCAGGCCGCGTCGGCGGCGGCGGTGCTGCTGGCTGCCGGCACCGCGGGCAAGCGGATGGCGTTACCCAACGCCCGGGTGCTGATTCACCAGCCGTCGCTGGCGGGGGTCATCCAGGGCCAGTTCTCCGACCTGGAGATCGAGGCTGCCGAGATCGCGCGGATGCGTGAGCTGATGGAAAACACGCTGGCGCGCCACACCGGCAAGGATCCCGGCGTGATCCGCAGAGACACCGACCGCAACAAGATCCTCACCGCCGAAGAGGCAAAAGACTACGGGATCATCGACACGGTGCTGGAGTACCGCAAGCTTTCCGCGCAAGCGCGGGCCGTCTAGCGCACCAGGGCTGCAAGTTCGGCGATATCGTCGGGCCGCACCCGGCAGCAGCCGCCGACGATACGTGCGCCGGATGTCACCCACTGGGGCGCCAGCTGTGCCGAAAACCGGGGCCGGCCGACCCAGGCATGGCGGCGTTCGTCCCAGCGCTCGCCGCTGTTCGGGTACGCGACCACCGGCTTGCCGGTGGTCGCGCGAGCCACCTCGATCGCGGGCAGTACGTCATCGGGTGCACAGCAATTGACACCCACCGCGACAATTTCCGGCACGCCGGCGGCCACCGCGAACGCCTCCACCAACGGTTGACCGGCGCGGGTGCGGGTTCCGTCGATGGTGTAGCTGAGCCAGGCGGGCATACCCAGCGACCGCACCACGTTCACTAGCGCTTCGGCCTCGTCGACATCGGGTACCGTTTCCAGGGCGAGCACGTCGGCGCCGGCCTCGGCCAGCACCTCCGCTCGTGGTTGATGCCAGTTGGTCAACTCGGCGACGGAAAGCCCGTAACGCCCTCGGTATTCCGATCCGTCGGCGCGCGCGGCGCCGTACGGCCCGACCGAGGCGGCCACCCATCGGCCGGTCGCGCCCACCTCGTCGCGCGCGGCCGCGGCGAGCTCCACGCTGCGGCGCAACAACCGCACAGCATCATCTCGACCGATCCCTCGGGCGGCAAACCCCTCGAAGGACGCCTGGTAACTGGCGGTCGTGGCGATCAGGGCGCCGGCGCGAAAGAACGCCATATGCACGGCCGCGATCTCATCCGGGGCGTCCACCAGCAGCCGCGCCGACCACAACGGGTCGCATAGATCGTTGCCGCGCGCTTCCAGCTCGGTGGCCAGGCCGCCATCACCGATCAAAATCGCGTCGTCGGGCACAGCGAACGCCACAGGGTCACTGTACGGTGACCTGCTCACCCCCGCGGCGTGGCCCACATCGGCTGCGGCTGAGCTGCGCTCTCACATAACGGGCGCGACACGCCAGGGACACAGTTGGAGCGACTCAACGAGCGGTGGGCCGCCTTGGGCGATATGTTCAGACGCACAAATAGTGAATACCAACGACGCGATTCGCCGGTATCGGTCGCATAGCGCTGGAGCAAGCGGGTAGCGTCGGGAACGACACGGCGGCACACCACCACGAACGGCGAACAGGAAGTAGGCCCTGAGCATCATGGCGCGCATCGGAGACGGCGGTGACCTGCTGAAGTGCTCCTTCTGCGGGAAGAGTCAAAAACAGGTCAAGAAGCTCATCGCGGGCCCTGGCGTGTACATCTGCGATGAGTGCATCGACCTATGCAACGAGATCATCGAAGAGGAGCTCGCCGACGCCGACGACGTCAAACTCGACGAACTGCCCAAGCCTGCCGAGATCCGGGAATTCCTGGAGGGCTACGTGATCGGGCAGGAAAATGCCAAGCGAACACTGGCTGTGGCGGTCTACAACCATTACAAGCGCATCCAGTGCGGAGACAAGGGCTCGCGCTCAGGCGAACCGGTTGAGCTGACCAAGTCCAACATATTGATGCTCGGGCCCACCGGCTGCGGCAAGACGTATCTGGCCCAGACGCTGGCAAAAATGCTCAACGTGCCCTTCGCTATCGCCGACGCCACCGCGCTCACCGAGGCCGGCTACGTCGGCGAGGATGTCGAAAACATCCTGCTCAAACTGATCCAAGCCGCCGATTACGATGTCAAGCGCGCCGAAACCGGCATCATCTACATCGACGAGGTCGACAAGATCGCCCGCAAAAGCGAAAACCCGTCAATCACCCGCGACGTGTCCGGTGAAGGCGTGCAGCAGGCGCTGCTGAAAATCCTGGAAGGCACCCAGGCGTCGGTGCCTCCCCAGGGCGGGCGCAAGCATCCGCATCAAGAGTTCATTCAAATCGACACCACTAACGTGCTTTTCATCGTTGCAGGTGCATTCGCCGGCTTAGAGAAGATCATCTACGACCGGATCGGCAAGCGCGGGCTGGGCTTCGGCGCCGAGGTCCGCTCCAAAGCCGAGATCGACACTACAGACCACTTTGCCGAGGTAATGCCCGAAGACCTGATCAAGTACGGGCTGATCCCGGAGTTCATTGGTCGGCTGCCGGTGATTGCGTCGGTGACGAATCTCGACATGGATGCGCTGGTGCGAATCCTCTCTGAGCCGAAGAACGCCCTGGTGAAGCAATACACCCGGCTTTTCGAGATGGACGGTGTGGAGCTCGAGTTCACCCAGGATGCGCTGGAGGCGATCGCTGAGCAAGCGATCCACCGCGGTACCGGCGCCCGCGGCCTGCGCGCGATCATGGAAGAAGTCTTGCTTCCCGTGATGTATGACATCCCCAGCCGCGACGACGTCGCCAAGGTGGTGGTGACCAAAGAAACCGTGCAGGACAACGTGCTGCCGACGATTGTGCCGCGCAAGCCGGCGCGCGCCGAGCGCCGCGACAAAAGCGCCTAGCTGTTCCCCCTCGTTACGGGTAGCGGCAATGGGGAGCAACTCTGGCGGCACGCTTGCCGGGCGTATTTCGCACCGGCTCCCCGATCCGCACAGTGTCTGATTGTGTGGCTGCGGCTCTGGCGGTGGGCCCGCTCGTCAACTGGTGCGACCTGGGACAACCCTCGCGTCACCCGGGCGGGCCGCGTCGTGCCGCGGATGTGGCGTCATCCCGGCCGCGGATTTTCTTAAACTTGCCCTGTCCTAAAACGTGACGAATGCCACACTTTGGGCGGTTTCGGACTCGGCACGTTCGTGACCTTGACGTTTAATGCTGGGCAAAGCCGGTTGCCCTGTGTGGCAGCGTCAGGCTTTCTCTAAGAAGAGTGCAATAATCGGTACTGCTGGTGACATGAACAGGCGGGCGGAGGCTACCCCGACGGCGCATCGGTAGTGGCCACATCTGTGCGGAGAGCAGCGATGGAAGGCGGAGACGTGGATCCGAACGGAAACGGGGCCGGGTCAGAATCTCATATCGCCAATAGAGCGGCGCTGCAGCAGCTGGAGAATGTCGTCATCCGCTTTGCCGGGGACTCCGGTGACGGGATGCAGCTCACCGGTGACCGGTTTACTTCGGAGGCAGCGCTATTCGGTAACGACCTGGCTACTCAACCGAGCTTTCCGGCGGAGATTCGGGCCCCGGCGGGCACCCTGCCTGGAGTGTCATCTTTCCAGATCCAGATCGCCGACTATGACATCTTGACCGCCGGTGACCGGCCCGACGTGCTTGTGGCGATGAACCCGGCAGCGCTCAAGGCCAACATCGCTGATCTGCCGCGCGGTGGGATGCTGATCGTCAACTCCGATGAGTTCACCAAGCGCAATCTGGCCAAAGTCGGCTACGAGGCCAACCCTTTGGAGACGGGCGAGCTGTCTGAGTACGTGGTCCACGCCGTGCCGATGACGACGTTGACGCTGAGCGCGGTGGAAGCGATCGGCGCATCGAAAAAAGACGGCCAGCGGGCCAAAAACATGTTTGCGCTGGGACTGCTGTCATGGATGTACGGTCGGCCCGTCGAGACCAGCGAAGCCTTTCTCAGGGAGAAATTCGCACGCAAGCCCGATGTCGCGGAAGCTAATGTGCTCGCTCTCAAGGCAGGCTGGAACTACGGGGAGACCACCGAGGCATTCGCCACCACGTACAGCGTCTCACCGGCGAAGCTTCCGCCCGGCGAGTACCGGCAGATCTCGGGTAACACCGCGTTGGCTTACGGCATCGTTGTCGCTGGACAGCTGGCCAGGATTCCGGTCGTGCTCGGCAGTTACCCAATTACGCCGGCATCCGACATTCTGCATGAGCTGTCTAAGCACAAGCAGTTCAATGTGATCACCTTCCAGGCCGAAGACGAGATCGCCGGTATCTGCTCTGCTTTGGGCGCCGCATACGGTGGCGCACTAGGGGTTACCAGTACTTCGGGTCCGGGTTTGTCGCTAAAGTCTGAAGCGATCGGCCTCGCGGTGATGGCTGAATTGCCATTACTGGTCATTGATGTCCAGCGTGCGGGTCCGTCGACCGGCATGCCCACCAAGACCGAGCAGGCCGACCTGCTGCAGGCGATGTTCGGCCGCAACGGCGAGTCACCGGTCGCGGTGCTAGCCCCCCGCTCCCCGGGCGATTGCTTCGACACCGCACTGGAGGCGGCGCGGATCGCGGTGTCGTATCGCACCCCGGTGCTGCTGCTGTCGGATGGTGCCATCGCCAACGGCTCTGAGCCGTGGCGAATCCCGGACATCGCTGCTTTGTCACCCATCGAGCACAACTTCGCTAAGGCCGGCGAACCCTTCCAGCCCTACGCTCGCGACCCGGACACCCTGGCTCGCCAATTTGCCGTGCCGGGCACCCCGGGCCTGGAGCACCGTATCGGCGGGCTGGAGGCGGCCAACGGTTCCGGCGACATCTCCTACGAACCGGCCAACCACGATCTGATGGTCCGATTGCGCCGGGCCAAGATCGACGGGATTCGGGTCCCCGACCTAGAGGTTGACGACCCGACTGGTGACGCCGAGCTACTGCTGATTGGATGGGGCAGCACCTACGGTCCGATCGGGGAGGCGTGTCGCCGTGCCCGCCGCAAAGGCATCAAGGTCGCGCACGCCCACCTGCGCTATCTCAATCCGTTCCCAGCCAATCTGGGAGAGGTGCTGCGCCGCTACCCCCAGGTGGTGGCACCGGAGATGAACCTGGGTCAGCTGGCGCTGCTGCTGCGTGGAAAGTATTTGGTTGACGTGCAATCGGTGACCAAGGTTCAAGGCGTCTCGTTCTTGGCCGATGAGGTGGGACGCGTGATTCGCGCGGCGCTGGGCGGGACACTGGCGGAAATCGAGCAAGATAAGACGATGGTCGCCAGATTGGCGGCGGCCACGGTCGGAGCGGGAGCTGACGCATGACAGATCTGATCGGCAACCTGGCGGGCGTGGACCGCGACATAGCCTCGGCCTCGTCTAAGAACTCCTGCGTGCCGACGACAGACCATCCGCAGAAAGCCAAGGACTACACCAGTGACCAGGAAGTCCGGTGGTGCCCCGGATGCGGTGACTACGTCATCCTCAACACCATCCGCAATTTCCTGCCGGAACTCGGGTTACGCCGCGAGAACATTGTTTTCGTAAGCGGCATCGGCTGCTCCAGCCGCTTCCCGTACTACCTGGAGACCTACGGTCTGCATTCCATCCACGGTCGTGCACCGGCCATCGCGACCGGGCTGGCGTTGGCCCGCCCCGATCTGTCGGTGTGGGTGGTCACCGGCGACGGTGATGGCTTGTCGATCGGCGGCAATCATCTGATCCACGCGCTGCGCCGCAACGTTAACATCACCATCCTGCTGTTCAACAACCGGATCTACGGCCTGACAAAGGGGCAGTATTCGCCGACGTCTGAGATCGGCAAGGTGACCAAATCGACGCCGATGGGTTCGCTGGATCACCCGTTCAACCCAGCCTCGCTGGCATTGGGCGCCGAGGCGACTTTCGTTGCTCGCGCGCTCGACTCCGACCGCCAAGGACTATCCGAGGTGCTGCGCGCTGCCGCACAGCATCGTGGGTCCGCCCTGGTCGAAATCCTGCAAGACTGCCCGATTTTCAATGACGGATCGTTCGATGCGCTGCGCAAGGAAGGAGCGGAAGAGCGGGTCATCAACCTCCGCCACGGCGAGCCGATCGTCTTCGGCGCGAACGGCGAATACTGTGTGGTGCGTTCTGGGTTCGGACTTGAAGTAGCTAAAACCGCCGACGTAGCCGCTCAAGAGATCGTGGTGCACGACGCGCACGTGGAGGACACCGCCTACGCGTTCGCCCTGTCGCGACTGTCCGATCAAAATCTCGAGCACACGGTGCTGGGCGTTTTACGCCAAATTAGTCGTGTGACCTATGACGACGCAGCGCGTTCCCAGGTCAGCGCTGCTCAGGAAGTGGCACCCAACGATACTGCCGCGCTGCAATCGTTACTGCGCGGACGCGACACCTGGACTGTCAACTGACGTGCATTCACCTGCGGCCGAGCCAGCTTCGCTGGCTGGGGTGGTGCTGGCAGGCGGTGCATCGCGACGCATGGGCCGGGATAAAGCTACCTTGCCGCTTCCTGAGGGCATCACGTGCCGTCGCGGCGCGACAATGGTCGAGCACGTCGTTGGTATTGTCGGGCAACGCTGCCGCCCTGTTGTCGTGATGGCCGCACCGGGGCAACCGTTACCAGCACTGCAGGCGCAGATCGTGCGCGACGAGGTCCGCGGACTAGGACCGCTGGTGGCCTTGGGGCGCGGGTTGCGGGTGGCTGAGGCGGCCGGCGCCGAGTGGGCGTTTGTGTGCGCAGTGGACATGCCTTTTTTAACTCCCGAGTTGATTGACGATCTGGCCAGGAGAGCAGTTTCGCTGGGCGCCGATGTGGTTGTGCCGTGGGATGGTCACGACCACTACCTGGCCGCGGTGTACCGCACCGGTTTGGCCGACACGGTCGACACGGTGCTCGCCGCGGGCGAGCGGGCGATGCACGCACTGGTCAACTCGGTCGATGCCCAGCGGGTCGTGGTAAGCGATTCACGACCGTTAACCAATGTCAACTCACCTACCGAGCTGTGGTCGCTACTCCAGCCGAGCCGCTAATGCTGGACCTCACCGGCGTGAATTTCTATGACCGCGCGCGTCCCAGCTCGCGTATGGCTTCTTAAGAAAATTCATGCAGGGTGACATCCGAAGTAAATCAGTGCTGATCTGTTATAGTTACGTTATTAACTCATTTCTTGCACTTCATTAGATCTGACTTATCACTTAAAGGATTGACCAACCACCACTTTTAGCACTGCCCTATGGCCTTGCAGCCGGGCGGATCTGGGCATCGGACGGTCCGGCGATTCTTGACCGGAGAACGGCGGACTGCCGTGTATCGGCCAGCCGCTCGGTGTCGTCATGGCAAATTCTGTTGAGGAGGTCAGTAGGATTACGTCTTGCGGTGCTGCCGTTGATCCCTTAGACGAATACACCAGGACATAGCGTCTGCTCAACCTTTCAGATTGAAATATATTGGGGGGCAAGAATATTCAAGGTCCGGTGGTAACGTGCTCGGCGCAGCCCTCGTCGCTCGGGGACTCACCGGGAAGTCCATCCATCTCGGTGAAATACGTTGTCAGATCGAGGATTAAGATGACCTGCCGCATCCAGGTGTGGGCAGTTACCCGCGGTCAGTGCTGCACGGCGTTGTTGCGTGCAAGCTCAGCGAACGTCGTCAATCGTCGTGAATTTGCGGCAAGCCGACACAGCCGGAAAGCGCCCGCGCGACGTCAGTGAAACCAGTGGCACAGATCACAATAGTGGTGTGATTTATCTCACATAAATGCTGTGGTTTTTTGTTGCTGACGCTTGCGAAAAAGTTGTATCTGACCTGGAATGACGATTATCCCGGGCCCGGTGTGATCAGACCGTTATCAGATCGAGATATGACATCTGCCGGTGTGACTAATGCAATCCAGTCTCGTACGGTGCCTTTCGGCCGAAATGGCCAAACCCAAAATCGAATCCACTGACCCGCGTGTGAGCGGGGCTGCGGACGGTCACCAGCCGCTCGGCAGCCCACGGGTGGGCCCCGTTGGGCAGACCATGCCCCGCTGTCGTGCCGGAAGCGCCGGTACGTCTCGAAGCGCCCATGCCGCCTGAACCGGAGCCGCGAGCTCCGATGAGTGGGAGGTGCTTCGGCGCGCGCAGTGCGAAAGGAGCGATGTTGAATAACGTCCGCAAGGCGCTGATCACAGCCGGGATCGCAGGGGCACTCGCCGCCGCGCCGACTGCGCCGTTCATCGCGACCGCGTATGCAGAGGGCGAGGCGTGGGACGCGAATGCGGCGCTTGGGACTGCCCCGGAGGCGGCAGGTCCTGAGGCGCCGGAGGCCCCTGCCCCGGAGGCTCCCGCCGTGGAGGAGCCCGGTCCGGCTCCGGAGGCCCCCGCCCCGGAGGCTCCCGCCGTGGAGGAGCCCGGTCCGGCTCCGGAAGCTCCCGCCCCGCCTCCTGAGACGCCTCCTGCTCCGCGGAAGGTCTACAGCGTCAACTGGGACGCCATCGCGCAGTGTGAATCCGGCGGCAACTGGTCGATCAACACCGGCAACGGCTACTCCGGGGGCCTACAGTTCACCCCGGGCACTTGGTCGGCCAACGGTGGCACAGGCTCTCCTGCGAACGCGAGTCGTGAGGAGCAGATCCGCGTGGCCGAAAATGTCCTGCGCACCCAGGGCATCGGCGCATGGCCGGTTTGTGGCTCGCGCGGCTGAGCCCAGCGCGCGGGGCGGTACCGGGCCAACGGCCCGGTACCGCCACCGGCGATGGGCCACAGAGCTGCCTGAGGCACGCGGGGTAGCGTCACACCGGTGACGACGACGCGTGATTTCGACATCGTCTTGTACGGAGCGACGGGCTTCGTGGGCAAGCTGACAGCCCAATATCTCGCCCGCGCTGGCGCCGGTGCGCGAGTTGCGCTGGCCGGACGGTCAATCGAGCGCCTGCTGGCGATTCGCGAAACCCTCGGCGAATCGGCCCAGTCATGGCCGCTCGTGCACGCCGACGCCCGGTCGCTCTCGACATTGGATGAGATGGCTGCCCGCACCCAAGTGGTTGTCACCACGGTCGGGCCCTACACCCGCTACGGACTGCCACTGGTGGCCGCGTGTGCCGCGGCCGGCACCGACTACGCCGACCTTACCGGTGAGGCGATGTTCGTGCGGAACAGCATCGATCTGTATCACAAGCAGGCCGTGGACACTGGTGCGCGGATCGTGCATTCTTGTGGATTCGATTCTGTCCCTTCAGATCTGACCGTTTACGCGCTGTACCGCAAGGCGCTTGAGGACAATACCGGCGAGCTTGTCGACACCAATTTCGTATTGCGAGGCTTCTCCGGCGGATTATCGGGGGGCACGATCGCATCGATGGTCGAAGTGTTGCACACCGCTTCGACCAACCCCGATGCGCGGCGTCAGCTGGCTGACCCCTACACGCTGAGCACCGATCGAGACGCTGAACCCGAACTCGGCCCCCAACCGGATCTGGTGTGGCGCCGTGGTCGTGACATTGCGCCGGAACTCGCCGGCACGTGGACGGCGGGATTCGTCATGGCGCCTTACAACACACGAATCGTACGGCGCAGCAACGCATTACTAGACTGGGCTTATGGGCGCCGGTTTCGTTACAGCGAGAGCATGAGCCTGGGCCCGTCGTGGGCCGCTCCCGTGGCGTCAGCCGTCGTCACCGGTGTTGGCGGCGCGCTATTCGCCCTGGGCAGCCGTTACTTTCGGCTGCTGCCGCGTCGGCTAGTGGAGCGTTTGGCACCCAAACCCGGCACCGGTCCGAGTGCGGCAGTTCGGGAGCGCGGCTACTACCGGGCCGAGACTTATACCACCACGACCAGCGGCGTTCGATATGTGACAACCATCGCGCAGCGCGGCGACCCCGGGTATCAAGCGACGTCGGTGTTGCTCGGGGAGTGCGGTCTGGCATTGGCGCTGGACCGCGACAAACTCTCACACCTACGTGGCGTGCTCACATCAGCCGCCGCGATGGGCGAGGTGTTGCTGGCGCGGCTGCCGGTGGCCGGCGTGTCGTTGCACACCGCGCGGCTTAATTAGCTGGGCTTAAATTATTGACGGGCCGATTGACTGGCCGAGCCGAACTGCTGTCAGTGGCACGGTGTTGCACTAGTGTTGTCAACACGTTCCGACATCCGAGCCAGACCGACAATAAAACCGACAATAAATAAAGGTGGACGGACTCATGGCCGGTCTTGACGAGCTTTTCGTCCGGATTCCGACGGCGGATATCGCCAGGAAACTCGACGTCGGCGAGGGCGAGGTGGACAGCGCGGTCCGCACCTTGGTGCCGATGCTGGTCGGCGGGATTCACCAGAAAGTCCAGGATCCCAACCACGCTGCGGAGATCGAGTCGGCGGTCACTGGTCGGGCCGTCCTGCCGGATGGCGCCATCAGCATCGACCACGCCGAGCAGCCCGCACCGCACACGGCGTTCGCCAGAATCTTTGGCGGCAACGACACCGGCCAGGTCGCTGCAGCCCTCTGGGGTGTCGGTGCCGACAACAGCGACCTGTCCCAGAAGTTGCTGCCGATCTTGATGCCGATCGTTCTGGAGTACCTCGGCGAGCAGCTCTCTGAGAAAAGCGCATCGACAGGGCAGAAACCCGCCAAAGGCGCGCTGAATGACGTGCTGGACGATATCCTCGGTGGCGCAAGCGGCGGCCGAAACCGATCGGTGGGCGGCATCGTGGGGGATGCGCTGGGCAGCAGGGTGGGCCGGGCACTCGGAGACATCCTCAGCGGGTTGCTGGGCCGCAGGAGGTGAGTGCATTCGGCGATGATGCTGCCCGGCAGCAGGGGGCCGGGTGCGCCCGGTGTTCGAGTGTGAAAATCCCGGCATTCATGCGTGAATTCGGGCGCTTTCGCAACGACTGAGCGCGGTTTTTAGAATCGAGTGATGACTGTCAGCCCGAGCCGCGCCGTCGATACGCTGCCCAAGTCGTGGGATCCGGGCGCAGTTGAGAGCACGATTTACCAGGGTTGGGTGGACGCCGGTTACTTCACCGCCGACCCCACCAGCACCAAACCCGGCTATTCGATCGTGCTGCCACCACCGAATGTGACCGGTAATCTGCACATGGGCCATGCGCTGGACCACACGTTGATGGATGCACTGACACGGCGCAAGCGGATGCAGGGCTACGAGGTGCTGTGGCTTCCGGGTATGGACCACGCCGGTATCGCCACCCAAAGCGTGGTGGAAAAACAGCTCGCCGCCGAGGGCAAGACCAAAGAGGATTTAGGCCGTGAGCGGTTCATTGAAATCGTCTGGCAATGGAAACGTGACTCGGGTGGCGCCATCGGTGAGCAGATGCGTCGGCTCGGCGCCGGCGTGGACTGGAGCCGCGACCGGTTCACCATGGATGAGGGCCTGTCGAGGGCTGTCAGGACGATCTTTAAGCGGCTCTACGACGCCGGGCTGATCTATCAGGCTGAACGGCTGGTCAACTGGTCGCCGGTGCTGCAGACCGCGATTTCTGACCTTGAGGTGCGCTACGAAGACGTCGAAGGCGAGCTGGTGTCGTTCCGTTACGGGTCGCTCAACGACGACGAGCCGCATATCGTGGTGGCCACCACACGCGTTGAAACGATGCTCGGCGATACGGCGATCGCCGTTCACCCCGAGGACGACCGATACAAGCATCTGGTTGGGACGAGGCTGCCGCATCCGTTCATCGATCGCGAGTTAATCATCGTCGCCGACGACCATGTCGACCCTGAATTCGGGACAGGCGCAGTGAAAGTCACTCCCGCTCACGACCCGAATGACTTCGAGATAGGGTTGCGGCACAACCTGCCGATGCCGAACATCATGGATACCAAGGCCGTCATCGTCAACACGGGAACCGAATTCGACGGCATGGACCGTTTCGAGGCGCGTGTCAAGGTCCGTGAGGCATTGGCCGAACAGGGCCGCATCGTGGAGGAAAAGCGTCCGTACGTGCACAGCGTGGGCCACTCCGAGCGCAGCGGGGAAGTCATCGAACCGCGGTTGTCGATGCAGTGGTGGGTCAAAGTGGATCCCCTGGCCAAGGCGGCTGGGGACGCTGTTCGCAATGGCGACACCACGATTCATCCGAAGAGTCTTGAGCCACGCTGGTTTGGCTGGGTCGACAATATGCATGACTGGTGCATATCGCGCCAGCTGTGGTGGGGTCATCGTATTCCGATCTGGCATGGTCCCAACGGGGAACAGGTATGCGTCGGCCCCGATGAAACCCCTCCTGAAGGGTGGGAGCAAGACCCCGATGTGCTTGATACCTGGTTTTCCTCGGCGTTGTGGCCGTTCTCGACGCTTGGCTGGCCGGAGCGGACGCCTGAGCTGGAAAAGTTTTACCCGACAAGTGTTCTTGTTACCGGCTACGACATCTTGTTCTTCTGGGTCGCACGGATGATGATGTTCGGCACTTTCGTCGGCGGCGACGATACCATCACCCTGGGGGGGCGCCGGGGGCCGCAGGTGCCGTTCACGGACGTGTTCCTGCACGGGCTCATCCGCGACGAGTTCGGCCGCAAGATGAGCAAGTCCGCCGGCAATGGCGTCGATCCGCTGGACTGGGTAGAGAAATTCGGCGCCGACGCGCTGCGGTTCACGCTTGCCCGCGGTGCCAGCCCTGGCGGAGACCTGAGTATCGGTGAGGACCACGTCAGAGCGTCACGCAACTTCAATACCAAGCTGTTCAACGCCACCCGGTTCGCACTGCTCAACGGCGCTCGACTAGCGCCGCTGCCGGATATCGTTACGTTAACGGACGCCGACCGATGGATCCTGGGTCGCCTGGAAGAGGTTCGTGCTGAAGTTGATTCGGCGCTCGATAACTACGAGTTCAGCAGAGCCTGCGAGGCTCTCTACCACTTCACGTGGGACGAATTCTGTGACTGGTACGTGGAACTGGCCAAAGTACAGCTTGGCGCCGGCCAGACGCACACCACCACCGTACTGGCCGCAGTCCTGGACACGCTGTTGCGGCTGCTGCATCCGGTGATCCCATTCATCACCGAAGCGTTGTGGAAAGTGCTCGTGCAGCCGTCGGCTGGATCGGGCGGGGACCAAGCCGGACAGCCAGCTCAACCAGAGTCACTCGTGATCGCAGATTGGCCGGGGCCGTCAGGGATTTCTGTGGATCCTGTCGCGGCACAACGGATCACAGACTTGCAGAAACTGGTGACCGAGGTCAGGAGGTTCCGAAGCGATCAGGGAATCAACGACCGCCAGAAAGTGCCCGCCCGACTGTCCGGTATCGACGACGCCGGTCTGAGTGAACTGGCCGGCGCCGTCACCTCGCTTGCGTGGCTCACACCGCCAGGACCGAAGTTCAGTCCGTCGGTGTCACTGGAAGTTCGACTGGGCTCTGATCTTAAGAACGCCGTCGTCGTCGAACTGGACACGTCGGGCACGATCGATGTCGCCGCCGAACGCCGTCGCCTGGAGAAGGACCTTGCGAACGTCCAAAAGGAATTAGCTTCTACTGCAGCAAAGTTGGCGAATGCAGACTTCCTCGCCAAGGCACCGGCGTCCGTCGTCGACAAAATCCGCGACCGCCATCGCCTCGCCCAACAAGAAACCGACCGGATAACAACCAGGTTGGCTGGATTGCAATGACCTCTGAGCCGGAGCCGACCCCGGCCACTCCCACAGCCGATGAGATCGCGTCGCTGCTGCAGGTTGAGTACTTGCTGGATAAGCGATGGCCGGAAACCCGCATCGACCCGAGTCTTAGCCGCATCAGCGCCTTGATGGACCTGCTGGGGTCACCGCAACGCAGCTATCCCTCGATTCATATCGCGGGCACTAACGGCAAGACCTCGGTGGCGCGGATGGTGGATGCGCTGCTGACCGCGCTGCACCGGCGTACCGGCCGCACTACCAGCCCGCACCTGCAGTCGGCGGTCGAACGCATCGCGATCGACGGCAGGCCGATCAGCCCCGGGCGCTATGTCGAGGTCTATCGGGAGATTGAGCCCTACGTGCAGATGGTCGACGAGCAATCCCGGTCCGCCGGTGGGCCCGTGATGAGCAAGTTCGAGGTCCTCACCGCGATGGCATTTGCCGCATTCGCGGATGCGCCGGTCGACGTCGCCGTCGTGGAGGTGGGTCTCGGGGGGCGATGGGACGCTACCAACGTGATCAACGCGCCGGTGGCGGTCATCACCCCGATTAGCGTCGACCACGTCGAATACCTGGGCGACGACATCGCGGCCATCGCCGCAGAGAAAGCCGGCATCATTACCCAGGCCGACAGCGCTTCGGTGAACACCGTAGCGGTGATCTCGCGTCAGCCGCCGCAGGCGCTGGAGGTGCTGGTGGAGCAATCCCGGCGCGCCGACGCCGCGGTTGCCCGCGAGGATGTGGACTTTGCCATCCTGAACCGGCATGTCGCCGTCGGCGGTCAGCTGCTGACGCTGCGGGGTCTGGGTGGGGTTTACCCCGACATCTATCTACCGCTGCACGGTGAACACCAGGCGCATAACGCAGCCGTGGCGCTGGCGGCGGTGGAGGCCTTCTTCGGCGCGGGCGCGGAGCGTCAGCTCGACCCCGCTGCCGTGTGCGCCGGGTTCGCCGCGGTCACCAGCCCGGGCCGGCTGGAGCGTATGCGCAGTTCGCCGACGGTGTTTATCGACGCTGCGCACAACCCGGCCGGTGCGGGCGCGCTGGCGCAAGCGTTGTCTGACGAGTTCGAGTTCCGCCTCCTGGTCGGAGTGATCAGTGTGCTGGCCGATAAGGATGTGGGCGGCATCCTCGCCGCCCTCGAGCCGGTGTTCGACAGGGTCGTGGTCACGCACAACGGATCGCCGCGGGCGTTAGACGTCAGCACCCTGGCGTTGGCGGCCGAGGAACGGTTCGGGCCTGACCGCGTGCTCACCGCCGGCAACCTGCGCGAGGCGATCGATGTCGCGACGGGGTTGCTCGAGGAGGCTGCCGCCGGAGGGGAGACATTTTCCGGGATGGGGATCGTGATCACGGGCTCGATGGTCACCGCAGGAGCCGCGCGCAGCTTGTTCGGTCGTGATCCGGAATGACCCCGCCGCCCGGGCCGCCGGCCGACCCCTGGCGCAGTTTCCGCGCGGTGATGGCAGCCACCCTGGTCCTGGAAGCGATTGTGGTCCTGCTGGCAATACCGGTGGTCAGCGCGGTCGGCGGCGGACTGACCCCGGCTGCTTTGGGGTATCTGCTCGGGTTCGCGGTGCTATTGATCGTGCTGGCCGTGCTGCAGCGCAGAAGCTGGGCAATTTGGGTGAACCTCGGGGCGCAGGTGCCATTACTCGCTGGGTTGGCGATCTATCCGGGTGTGGCTTTCGTCGGGGTGCTCTTCACCGTGGTTTGGGTTCTGATCGCCTATTTCCGTGCGGAAGTCCGGCGACGCCAGCGGCGCGGACTGCTGCCCGGGCAGCGGCCCCCGGACTGATCAGCGCCGGGCCGGGAGCGGCCGGTTCGGTTACGCTGTGCGCCGTGACCGAGCGGACCTTGCTGTTGATCAAGCCGGACGCCGTCCAGCGGCGACTGGTTGGTGAGATCGTCGGCCGTATCGAGCGAAAAGGTCTGATCATCACGGCGCTGGAACTGCGGCACATCGACGAGCAGCTGGCCCGCCAGCATTATGCCGAGCACGAAGGCAAGGTCTTTTTCGACTCGTTACTGAAGTTCATCACGTCCGGACCGGTGATCGCGGCAATCGTGGAAGGCCCTCGCGCTGTGGCGGCCGTTCGCCAGCTCGCCGGCGCGACCGATCCGGTGGAGCAAGCTGCCCCCGGCACGATCCGAGGCGATTTAGGCTTGGAAACCCAGTTCAACCTGGTGCACGGCTCGGATTCGACCGATTCGGCGCAACGTGAGATCGCGCTCTGGTTCCCCGGTCGTTAGCCGAGTGGCCGAGGTTCGACGCGGCGTTTCGGACGTCAGAGGTGCTCCGAGCGCGTTGGTGCGGGCTCCCGGGGTGATGACCAGCGTCGACAGCCGCGCCTGGCGCACCTGACAATCCGGTAACCCCGGTGCCGGTGTGGGCCGGGAACGGCCGGGGTGAAGCCCCAGCCGCGCGCAGCGGCAGCGAAGAGCCGGGCATTAGGCACAGGCCGGCCGGGCACATATGGGATAATGGCGGAGGGTGAACGTCGCCGGACTGGTGTCCGACACCCGAATGAAGACTCAGACAAGCGCGACGGTCGCGATTTGCGATGCGGCGCGGACTGTCCGGCCATCATTCAACGGGCGCCGGGGGCGGCTTTTACCCGAGCTACTCGGAGCGAGACGATCACAAGCCCGGGCGCAACAACCCGGACACATAGCGAAGCCCTCGCGTGGCCGCGTCGACATGACGCGCCCGAGGGCTTGAGGAGATTACGTGGTAGACGGTGTTCAATCTTCAGACCTATCCAAAGAGCCTACTCAGCAGGAGGACCTGCCGGATCGCCTGAGGGTCCATTCGCTGGCACGGGAGCTGGGAACCACCAGCCAGCGGGTGCTCGACGCGCTGACCAAGCTCGGCGGGCGGATGCGAAGCGCGCATTCCAGCCTGGATCGCGCCGAAGCGGCCCGGGTGCGCGATTTGCTCGTCAGCACTGGCGATGTGGCCGAACGCGCAGATCTTCCCGGTGATGCCAGGCCTGACGAGGTCAGCGAGACCGGTGCACCCGAATCGCGGCCGGTGCCGGAGAACACGGGTCCGCGGCCCGAGTACATGCCTTTGTTCGTCGCACCGAAACCGATCGAGGCCGACGAGCCCGATGACTTCGACGACAGTGACGACATCGAAATCGGCGAAGAAGAACAGGCGCAGCGGCCGGCTAGCCGCCGGCGGCGGCGCGGCCGTCGCGGGCGTGGTCGTGGGCGCGGCGAGCAAGGCGGATCCGATGAGCGGAGCCGGGACGGCGACGAGGACATCGGCGAGGAAGACGCCTACCCGCGGGATGCCGAGGCGAGTGGATCTGAGGACGCCGACAGTGGTGAGTCCGATGAGATCGATGAGGATGACAACGGTGCGCCGGAGGTGAGCACTCGGCGCCGCCGTCGGCGTCGCCGCCGTAAATCCGGTTCCGGTGACGACAACGACGCTGGCCCATCCGGTCCGCTGCCCGACGATCCACCCAACACAGTGGTGCACGAGCGGGTACCGCGCACAGCCGACAAGCCGGACGTGCAGGATAACGGCGCAGACGGCGTCGAGATCCAGGGCATCGACGGCTCGACCCGGCTGGAGGCCAAACGACAGCGCCGTCGCGACGGCCGCGACGCCAGCCGGCGGCGGCCTCCGGTGTTGAGCGAAGCCGAATTCCTGGCCCGCAGGGAGGCTGTGGAACGGGTGATGGTGGTGCGCGACAAAGTCCGCACCGAGCCGCCGCACCAGGGAGAGCGGTACACCCAGATCGCGGTGCTGGAAGACGGTATCGTCGTCGAGCATTTTGTGACGTCGGCAGCCTCTGCTTCCCTGGTGGGCAACATCTATTTGGGAATCGTGCAGAATGTGCTGCCTTCGATGGAGGCGGCATTCGTCGACATCGGTCGTGGCCGCAACGGCGTCCTCTACGCCGGTGAAGTGAATTGGGAAGCCGCCGGATTGGGTGGCGACAACCGCAAGATCGAACAGGCACTCAAACCGGGCGACTACGTGATGGTGCAGGTCAGCAAAGACCCGGTCGGGCACAAGGGTGCCCGGCTTACCACTCAAGTGTCGTTGGCTGGCCGTTACCTGGTGTATGTGCCGGGCGCGTCGTCGACCGGGATCAGCCGCAAACTCCCCGACACCGAACGTCAGCGGCTCAAGGAGATTCTGCGAGAGGTGGTGCCGGACGATGCCGGAGTGATCATCCGCACCGCGTCCGAGGGTGTCAAAGAAGAGGACATTCGCGCCGACATCACACGGCTGCAGGAGCGCTGGAACCAGATCCAGGCCCAGGCCGCCGAGGCCAAAGAGAAAGCCGCGGGCGCTGCGGTGGCGCTCTACGAAGAGCCTGACGTGCTGGTCAGGGTCATTCGCGACCTGTTCAACGAGGACTTCGCCGAGCTCATCGTCTCCGGTGACGAGGCCTGGCGCACCATCAACGAGTATGTGAATTCGGTTGCCCCCGATCTGGTTTCGAAACTCACCAAATACCAACCTGCCACGGAGGGCGGGCCGGACGTTTTCGCGGTTCATCGCATCGACGAGCAGCTCGCCAAGGCGATGGAACGCAAGGTGTGGTTGCCCTCGGGCGGCACGCTGGTCATCGACCGGACTGAGGCGATGACAGTGATCGACGTCAACACCGGTAAGTTCACCGGCTCGGGCGGCAACCTGGAGCAAACGGTCACTAAGAACAACCTTGAGGCCGCCGAAGAAATCGTGCGGCAGCTGCGGTTGCGCGATATCGGCGGCATTGTGGTCATCGACTTCATCGACATGGTGCTGGAATCCAACCGCGACTTGGTGCTGCGCCGGTTAACCGAGGCGCTGGCCCGTGACCGCACCCGCCACCAGGTTTCCGAGGTCACGTCGCTGGGTCTGGTCCAGCTGACCCGCAAGCGGCTGGGAACCGGGCTGATCGAGGCGTTCTCCACACCCTGCCCGCACTGCGGCGGGCGCGGGATCGTGTTGCACGCCGACCCGGTCGACTCAGCGCAGGTGGCTGGGCGCAAGGGCGACTCCGGCCGGCGCAGCCGGCGGTCGAAGCGGGCCCGCCCGGACGAGCCGGTGGTGGCGAAGGTGCCCGCGCACACTCCGGGTGAACATCCGCTCTTTAAAGCGATGGCCGCAGCCAATGGCCGCCGCGACGGCGAACCCGACCAGGCCGAGGAGGAGCTCGGCGAAGAGATCGTGGCGTCCGCGGGCGGCCAGGCTGTGGACGTGCGGACTGAGCGGGAGGTTGTGCGGGAGGTCGCCGAAGAAGACCTGGACGACACCGACGACGAGGATTTCGAGGACAGCGATGAGGACGATGAGGTCGAGCTTGACGACGAGGACCTCGATGACGACCTCGAATTGGACGACGACCTTGACGTCGACGACGATGCCGATGAGGACCCGGCTGACGAGGACATCGCCGACGCCGGGGAGGAGGAGACGGTGACAGCCCAAAACCCTGTCCCGGTCGTTGTGCCCGGGCCGCGCCGACGCCGCGCCGCGGCCCGGCCCGCAGGCCCACCGAGCCACCGCGACTGAGGAGGGGGCGGGCCTGAGCCGGTTTGACCGCTTAGCTGCTGGTCACGTACCCTAGAGCAGTTGCCGCTCGGCCGGTACATCCCCAGATCCACCCTCGCCCCGTCCGGTAGCACGCGCGCGAAACGACGACCACGAAGGAAAAGGCAGACCCAGCGATGGCGACCTACGCAATCGTCAAAACCGGCGGTAAACAGTACAAGGTGGCGGCGGGAGATGTGCTCAAGGTCGAGAAACTCGACGTAGAGCCGGGCGCGACGGTGTCGCTGCCGGCGGCCCTGGTGGTAGACGGCTCCAGCGTCACCACAGATGCCAAGGCGCTAGCCAAAGTCTCGGTGACCGGCGAGGTGCTCGAGCACATCAAGGGCCCCAAGATCCGTATTCATAAGTTCAAGAACAAGACCGGCTACCACAAGCGTCAGGGACACCGCCAGCAGCTGACGGTCCTGAAGGTCACCGGTATCAAGTAGCGGAGGCGACGAGACATGGCACACAAAAAGGGCGCTTCCAGCTCACGCAACGGCCGTGATTCCGCCGCACAGCGCCTCGGCGTCAAGCGTTTCGGTGGCCAGATCGTCAAGGCTGGTGAGATCTTGGTGCGCCAGCGCGGCACCAAATTCCATCCCGGCGTGAACGTCGGCCGCGGCGGCGATGACACTCTGTTCGCCAAGGCCGCCGGGGCTGTGGAGTTCGGTGTCAGGCGTGGCCGCAAAACCGTCAGTGTCGTGCCGGTCGGGCCGGGCGGAGCCTAGCTTTTCCACACGGGCTCGAAGCGACATCGACGTTTTGCCGACGCCCCCGTTTCTTGCGCACAACGTCGATTTCCGTTCACGGGTTGAAGGTGAGAAGACCCGATGCCTCAATTTGTTGATCGCGTGGTCATCCACGTGCGGGCAGGTTCCGGCGGTAACGGCTGCGCCTCGGTCCGTCGCGAGAAATACAAGCCGCTCGGCGGGCCCGACGGTGGTAACGGCGGCCGCGGCGGCAGCGTGGTGTTGGTCGTCGATCCGCAAGTGCACACCCTGCTCGATTTCCACTTTCGCCCGCATGTCGTCGCGCCGTCGGGCAAGCACGGTATGGGCGGCAACCGCGACGGCGCTGCCGCCGCCGACCTGGAGGTCAAGGTGCCCGACGGCACCGTGGTGCTCGACGCAGACGGTCGGGTGCTCGCCGACCTGGTCGGCGCCGGGACCCGGTTCGAGGCCGCCGCCGGTGGCCGCGGCGGGCTCGGTAATGCTGCGCTGGCATCACGCACCCGCAAGGCACCGGGGTTCGCGCTGCGGGGCGAAAAGGGGCAGGCGCGCGAGCTTACGCTGGAGCTCAAGACGGTTGCCGACGTCGGCCTGATCGGATTTCCGTCGGCCGGGAAATCTTCGCTGGTATCTGCGATTTCGGCGGCCAAGCCCAAGATCGCCGACTATCCGTTCACCACCCTGGTGCCCAATCTCGGAGTGGTGTCAGCGGGGGAGGATACTTTCACCGTCGCCGATGTGCCCGGTCTGATCCCCGGCGCATCCCGGGGCCGCGGCCTGGGTCTGGACTTCCTGCGGCACATCGAGAGGTGCGCAGTGCTGGTGCACGTTGTTGACTGTGCCACCGCCGAGCCAGGCCGTGATCCGGTCTCCGACATCGAGGCACTGGAAGCCGAACTCGCAGCGTATACGCCCACCCTGCGCGGGGATGCGGGCCTGGGTGATCTTGCTGAGCGGCGCCGGGCGGTGGTGCTCAACAAGATCGACGTGCCAGAGGCGCGCGAACTCGCCGACTTCGTCCGCGACAGCATCGCTGAACGCGGGTGGCCAGTTTTCGCTGTTTCAACGGTCACTCGAGAAGGATTGCAGCCCTTGGTTTTTGCACTGAGGGACATGGTTACCGCCTACCGTGAAGCCCAGCCGAAGCCGGTGCTGCGCCGACCGGTCATCCGGCCGATACCCGTCGATGACACCGGCTTCACCGTCGAACCTGACCCGCAGCAGCCGGGTGGTTTCGTGGTGCGCGGTGCACGGCCCGAGCGCTGGATCGACCAGACCGACTTCGACAACGACGAGGCTGTCGGCTACCTCGCCGACCGGTTGGCGCGCCTGGGTGTCGAAGATGAGCTGTTGCGGCTGGGTGCGCAGCCCGGTTGCGCGGTGACCATCGCCGATGTGACGTTCGATTGGGAACCGCAGACCCCTGCGGGTGGCGACGTCGTGATGTCGGCTCGGGGCACCGACACACGCCTGGAGCGCACCACGCGGGTGGGTGCCGCCGAGCGCAAGGCTGCCCGCCGGCGACGCCGGGAGCGCGGTGACCGACCATGACCCGCGCCGGCGACGATACGGAGCGAAGCGATGCCGAGGAGCGGCGCTCGATGACCCACGTCGCGCGGGAAGCCATCCGCAGCGCGCGCCGGGTCGTGGTCAAGGTCGGCACCTCCGCGCTGACCACGCGAAGCGGGGTGTTCGACACCGCCCGACTGGCCGGGCTCGCGGACGCGATCGAGGCCCGGATGAAAGCCGGTTCCGATGTGGTGATCGTGTCTTCGGGAGCCATCGCCGCCGGCATCGAGCCGCTCGGTTTATCACGTCGCCCAACGGATCTGGCAACCAAACAGGCAGCGGCGAGCGTCGGGCAGGTCGCGCTGGTGAACGCGTGGAGCGCGGCGTTCGCCCGCTACGGGCGGACCGTGGGGCAGGTGTTGCTGACTTCTCATGACATTTCGATGCGAGTGTCCCACACCAACGCTCAGCGCACGTTGGACCGGCTCCGGGCCTTACAAGCGGTGGCGATCGTCAACGAGAACGACACGGTGGCCACCAATGAGATTCGGTTCGGCGACAATGATCGCCTTTCCGCGTTGGTGGCGCACTTGGTCGGTGCTGACGCCCTGGTGTTGCTCTCCGACATCGACGGTCTCTACGACTCAGATCCGCGCAAGGGGGCTGCACGGTTCATCGCCGAGGTATCCGGGCCCGCCGATTTGGCTGGTGTGGTCGCCGGTCGCGGCGGCCACTTGGGCACCGGGGGGATGGCCTCCAAGGTGTCGTCGGCGCTTTTGGCGGCCGATGCCGGGGTACCGGTGCTGTTGGCCGCCGCCGCCGACGCCGCCACCGCGCTGGCTGATGCGTCGGTGGGCACGGTTTTTGCCGCCCGGCCGGTCCGGATGTCCGCGCGCCGATTCTGGGTGCGCTACGCAGCGGAGTGTGCCGGCTCGCTGATCCTTGACGAGGGGGCGGTGCATGCCGTCGTGCGCCAACGCCGTTCGCTATTGCCGGCTGGTATTACCGCGGTCTCGGGCCGTTTTCACGGTGGCGATGTCGTCGAACTCCGCGGTCCCGATACCACGGTGGTGGCCCGCGGTGTGGTCGCCTACGACGCGGCCGAACTGCTCACTATGCTGGGACGATCGACCTCGGAGCTGCCCGCCGATCTGCGCCGGCCCGCGGTGCACGCTGATGATTTGGTGGCAGTCGTGCGGTGAGGAATGCTCGCCGGGAAACGATCACGAGCACGCCACTGCGGCGGCGTCCGGCGACGAAAATTCGTTGGCCAGGAGCGTCAGTGTTTCCGAGCAGCCACTGTCGATCTTCACAGCGGCCAGGCTGTCGCCGCGGGTGCGGCCCCGGTTCACGATCGCGATAGGGATGCCGCGTGCTGCGGCGTGGCGTACGAAGCGGTAGCCGGAGAACACCATCAGTGACGAGCCGGCGACCAGCAGTGCTTCAGCGTGATCGACTAATGAATAGGCTTGCTCAACACGATTTTTGGGAACATTCTCGCCGAAGTACACGATATCGGGTTTCAGCATGCCACCGCAGGAAGGACAGTCGAGGTAGCGAAACGAGCCGGTGTCGGCGACGGCGGCATCGGCGTCCGGCGCGAGCGTCCGGTCACCGAGCGCCCGGATGCGCTCGGCGAAACCGGGATTGAGCTCCTCGAGCTTTTGGGCCAGCGCCGCTCGGCTCATGCCGGAGCCGCAGCTCAGGCATACCACCTGCGCATAGGTTCCGTGCAGATTGACCACGGTCCGGCTGCCCGCTTTGGTGTGTAGACGATCGACGTTCTGGGTGATCACCCCCGTCACCACTCCGCCGCGTTCAAGCTGGGCCAGCGCGTGATGCCCGGCGTTGGGCCGGGCCTCGTCCATGTATCGCCAGCCGATGTGGTTGCGCGCCCAATATCGTCGACGAAACGACGGATCCGACGTGAACTGCCGAAGCGTTACCGGATTGCTCGGCGGTGAATCGGGGCCGCGATAGTCGGGAATGCCCGAGTCGGTGGAGATCCCTGCGCCCGTGAGCACCGCAAAACGGCGGCCCGCCAACAGGGCAACGAGTTCAGCAGCGTCCACCCGCTCGAGCCTAGACGCGGCGCCGGCGGGCGTGGCGGTACGGCCCACACGCCGCGCCGGCTTGCGCGGGCACGCGTGGGCCGTGAAGTCGGCAGTGTGGGGTCAGTTCGGTGTCAGCATGCCGATAGGGTTCACCAAGCCGGCGACCCGTGCGCTCATGGTGACACCGGCCAGGCGAGAATGAACCTGATGGACTTCTACAGCGCATATCGCCAGGGGTTCGTGCGCGTGGCCGCGTGCACGCACCGCAGCGCGATCGGCGACCCGGTGGCCAATGCCGAGTCGATTCTGCGGATGGCGCGAGAATGCCACGACGATAATGCTGCGCTGGTGGTCTTCCCGGAGCTGACACTGTCGGGCTATTCCATCGACGACATCTTGTTGCAGGACGCCCTGCTCGACACCGTTGAAGACGCTCTGCTCGAGATCATCGCGGCTTCTACCACCGTGCTGCCTGTGCTGGTGGTCGGGGCGCCGCTGCGGTATGGGCACCGCATCTACAACACGGCCGCCGTCATCCACCGCGGCGCTCTGCTGGGGGTGGCCCCCAAGTCCTACCTGCCGACGTACCGGGAGTTCTACGAGCGCCGCCAGCTTGCGGCCGGCGACGATCAACGCGGCACGATCCGCGTGGGCGACACCGAGGCGCCGTTCGGCCCCGATCTGCTGTTCGCCGCCGCAGATCTGCCCGGTTTTGTGTTGCACGTCGAGATCTGCGAGGACATGTTCGTGCCCATCCCGCCCAGTGCACAGGCGGCCCTGGCGGGTGCCACGGTGCTGGCCAACCTGTCCGGCAGCCCGATCACGATCGGTCGCGCCGAGGATCGCCGTCTGCTGGCCCGGTCTGCGTCGGCGCGCTGTCTAGCCGCCTACGTGTATGCGGCCGCGGGGGAGGGCGAGTCGACGACCGACTTGGCTTGGGACGGCCAGACCATGATCTGGGAAAACGGGGTCCTGCTCGCCGAATCCGAGCGTTTCCCCAAAGGTGAACGCCGCTGCATCGCTGATGTCGACACTGAGCTGCTGCGTGCGGAACGTCTGCGGATGGGTACTTTCGACGACAACCGGCGTCACCACCGGGGGCTGGTGGAGGCGTTTCGGCGGATCGAGTTCCGGCTCGATCCGCCCGTCGGCGATATCGGGCTGCTGCGGCAGGTAGAGCGGTTCCCGTTTGTGCCGTCCGATCCGCTACGACTGCAACAGGACTGCTACGAAGCCTATAACATCCAGGTCGCCGGGCTTGAGCAGCGGCTGCGTGCGCTGAACTACCCCAAGGTGGTCATCGGGGTGTCCGGGGGGCTGGACTCAACCCATGCGCTGATAGTCGCCGCCCGCGCAATGGATCGCGAAAACCGTCCGCGCCGCGATATTCTCGCGTTCACACTACCCGGATTCGCCACCGGCGAGCGCACCAGGGGCAACGCGGTGCGGCTGGCACGGGCGCTGGGCGCGACCTTCGAAGAACTCGACATCAGGCCGACCGCGCAGCTGATGCTCAGTGAGATCGGCCACCCATTCGCTCGTGGTGAGCAGGTTTTCGACGTCACCTTCGAAAACGTCCAGGCCGGTCTGCGCACGGACTATCTGTTCCGGCTGGCCAACCAGCGGGGAGGTATCGTGCTCGGCACCGGGGACCTGTCCGAGCTGGCGCTGGGTTGGTCGACATACGGTGTGGGCGATCAGATGTCGCACTATGACGTCAACGCCGGCGTGCCTAAAACCTTGATCCAGCATCTCATTCGGTGGGTGATTTCATCCGGACAGTTCGACCGGGAAGTCTGCGAGACCCTGCAGTCGGTGCTTGACACCGAAATCACGCCCGAACTCGTCCCGACTGGTGAGGAAGAAGAACTACAGAGCAGCCAAGCCGTAGTCGGGCCTTATGCGCTGCAGGACTTCTCTTTGTTTCAGGTGCTCCGTTACGGGTTCCGGCCGTCGAAGATCGCGTTTCTGGCGTGGCACGCATGGAGTGACCCTGAGCACGGCGCCTGGCCGCCCGGGTTCCCCGAGGATAAGCGGCCGTGCTACTCGCTCAAAGAAATTCGGCATTGGCTGCAGGTCTTTGTCCAGCGGTTCTATTCGTTCAGCCAGTTCAAGCGCTCAGCATTGCCCAACGGCCCCAAAGTCTCTCATGGTGGCGCATTGTCTCCGCGCGGCGACTGGCGCGCGCCCTCAGACATGTCGGCACGCACGTGGCTCGATGAGATCGAGCGCGAGGTCCCCAAATGCTAAGACTGTGTGGCTGGTGTGCGTCTGACCGTTGGGTGCCGCGGTGATCCGGGCGTTTCAGTAAGGCAAACTTCTGGTTGCGATATGGCCGACCGCGGCTACAAGCGGCCATCGACGCGAAGTTTGGGGTGCACCCAGTTCGGTGACCGTCTTTCGGCAAATGCGCGGAAGCCCTCGACGGCCTCACCGCTTTCGATGCTGGCCTGCATTCCGATCCGGTCATACAAACCCAGGTAATTGTCCAGGCTCGCCTTGACGATCCGTCGCGCTTGCGGCGCGGTGCGACAACATTGCGCGAGGACTTCCCGCGCGCTGTCCATCAGCTGGTCGTGGGGCACCATCCGCGCCGCGACGCCCCACTCGACGGCTTCCGCCGCAGACAGGGTCCGGCCGGTGAACATGAGATCACGGGCGCGGATCGGCCCGACGATGCGAGCCAGCATCTGGCTGTAGTAGGTGTCGGCGATGCCGCGGTACAACTCGGGAACCCGAAAGGTTGCGCGGTCACTGACCACCGCAACGTCACTGCACATCGCGATCTGTAGCCCACCGCCCTGACACAGGCCGTTGACCGCGGCGACCACCGGCTTGGCCGACGTGCGCAGCGTGTCGAACGGTGTCACATCCATCGACAGCGCCGACCCGAAGTGCATCCAGTCGTCATCACCGCCCCCGCCGAGATCGCCTCCCGGCGCGAACACGTCGCCGGTGCCGGTGATGAGCAGTCCGGCCAGATCTGCATCGCCGTTGACCCGGCTGACTGCGTACCGGATTCCGAAATACATCGCCGGTGTCAGCGCGTTACGCGCCTGCGGACGATCGATCGTGACGACCGCGAAAGGGCCCTCGCGGGTGAATCTCAGGTAGGGCGTTCCCAGCCAGTCGCCGTCCGGAGGACGCGGGGTTTTCGATGTCGCCATGCGCATTGTGACCTTTCTCGCAGGGTGGTCGTTTTGCAGGATGGTCCTTGCCGACGATAGGGTTCAAACTGCCGGGGACGGCGTGGTTTTCATACGTTTGTCGTCTGTGTCCGCTAATTGAGCGATGCGATTCGACCGCTGTGTAGGACACCCCGCTGTGGTCGCCAGCTTCACACCCAACGTCGCCGAAGAAATGTAGATCGCGCTGAAGTCGCCGGAAACGGCTGCTGCCGATGCAGATCGCTCCGAGCGGCCGTCGATCACGCGTAGGGTGCCGGTGGATCCAGGCGCGCAGTCGACCATCAGCACAACCTTACGCACGGCCGCTCCAAAGGTCCCTTCTCCGTGCGCGCTCCCGGCGGCGGGAGCAGCCGCCATAGGTTCATCCGCGGCGGTCTCCCCGGATGTGACGGTGCTTGTGACATCATGTCACACGTGGCAGACTGCTTCGTGTCATCTCGGCGATCCCCCGCCACGACTGAGGAAATCAACTGAGGAAATCCATCGTGTCACTTCCCCCCGAGCCCTGGTTTCTGGTTTTCGGCGCCGCCGGACATATCGGCCGTCCCTGCGCTCAATGGCTCGCCGAGCGACACCCCGCGGCGCACCTGCGGGTGGTGTCCAGCAGACCCGACAGGGCCGCTGAATTGGCCGAGTTGCACCCGGGCGCCGACGTCATGATCGCCGACTATCTGAACGCCGACGATATGCTGGCGGCCTTCGAGGGCATCCATGCGGCGTTTGTCCTGACACCGGATTTCATCGACGAGAAGACCGCAATGACCAACGTGGCCAATGCGGTCAACGAGGTCGGGACGCTGGTGCGGCTCGTCCGGCTGATCGGCGATCCGCCGGGAATCCGCGACGAATCCGAGGTGCTGGCGTTGTGGGGACCCGACTATCGCAACGAAACCGCTCTGCATCACCTGCGTGCCCGCAAAATACTGACCGGAGCCGGCGTGCCGGTCGTCTACATGAATATTCCCGGGTGGTTTTTCGAGGACTTCTCCGAGTTCCTGGCCGATCCGATCCGCAAAAAGCGCACCTTTGTCATGGCGGCAGACCGGCCGATGAACTTCATCGCCACCCGCGACATCGGTCGTTGCGCCGCTGAGCTGCTGCTGGATCCGTCACTGACCGAGGTCGGTGAGACGCTGCATGTGGAAAACGGCATTGACACGATGATCAAGTTCAGCGCGATCGCCGACTTGATGAGCGAGGCGTGGGGCGTGCCGATCCAATACGACGGCACAGACGAAGCGTTTCTGCGTGAGCTCGGTCCCGCCTTGCGCCGCTACTACAAGCGTGAGGACGCCGCCGAGCACATCCTCGCCGAATGCCACCACGAGGTGCCGTTCATCAATGCGCTATTGGAGCGCGGCAACGATTTGCGCGGCGGCGAACGCCACCTCACCCCGCAAATGCTTGGTTTTGAGGCGCTGTCGTTGAAGTCGTGGCTGCAGGACAACCGAGATGTGTTCGTTTCCGGGGCCGACTAGCGCCGTGCTGGCACGGTGAGACGTGCAGGATCCGGCGCGGCCTGCAACCGGCGCGGAGCGATTCCCCCCGAACACCGCCGGCGGTGGGCTGCCGTCGCGGTACGTCGGCGATGCGAGGCCCGACTGCGTGCTGTCGTGCGGTCCGGCTGCGTGCGCGTCGGATTTCACCCCTGCAAAACGCCCGGGCAATCGGGATCGCCGCCGTGACGCGCTCCAGCCGCTACGCGGCGAGCCCAAGCAATCCGACCGCAACGATTTCGCAAGGAGCTCCAATGAAAGAACTGACGGCGGCGACTGCTCTGGTCACCGGAGCCTCGGGCGGCATCGGACGCGCCATCTGCCTGGAACTCGCCGGCTGCGGCGTCAACCTAGTGGTGTCCGGCCGCCAAACCGGCCCCCTGCATGAGCTTGTCAGCGACCTGCACGCAAAAAAGATACGGGCTGTGGCGATTTCCGCTGATCTGGCCCAGACGGTGGCGGCGGAGGATCTGATCGAGCGTGCCGAACGCGAGTTCGGCCCGATCGATATTCTCATCAACAACGCCGGAGTCGAACGGCCGGCCGCGTTCACTGACACCACCGCCGAGCAGATCCGCACCATGGTTGAGGTGAACCTGACGGCCGCCATGCTGCTCACCCGCCGCGTGCTGCCGGGGATGCTTCAGCGCGGACGTGGCCATATCGTGTTCGTGTCGTCGGGACTGGCCAAGATGGGCAGCGCCTACCAAGCGCCCTACTCGGCGACCAAAGCGGCCCTGATCGCGCTCAGTCACGCCCTGCGCGCCGAATACCGCGACACCCGGATCGGTTTTTCGGTTGTGTGCCCGGGATTGGTGACCGGCGCCGGCATGTACCAGCGGATGCTCGACGAGGGATTCCGCGCCAAACCGATACTGGGCACGACGACGACCAGGCGGGTGGCCCGCAAAGTCGTGGCGGCGATTCGCCACGATCGCCCCGAAACCCATTGCACCGGCACCCCGGTGCGGCCGCTGGCCGCGGCTCTTCAACTGCTGCCGCGACTCACCGAGGTCGTCACCACCCACACCGGAATGACCGATCTGTTCGGCCGGGTCGCGGCCAGCCGCACCGGTGCTCACTATCCGTAAAGCAGGGTTATTTCACCACCCACTCACGATGGTCACCGCGACTCGGCGACCGCCGCCTGAAGGCTGAACGGCAGATTGTTCGCAAGGGGCGCGCCGTGCTCGCCGCATATGCAATGGGCACGGCCGGCCCCTTCTTCCCCCGGTCGATGCGGTGCGCCGATTCACCGCGGCAGTTCGGCTTCGTCAATAGCCTTCGCGTAGGGGGCGCAGTCACCGGCACCGGGCACCAGCGTCGCCAATGCACTAGCGGCGCACGCCCGCCGCAACGCTCGCATCCGTTCGGCTGGTGAACCCGCATGGTGCGGCCAATTGGCGGCGAGCACACCGGCGAACACGTCTCCCGCGCCGGAGGTGTCCACCGCCTCTACCGCGGGTGTTGGAACGGCGAAGTCGTTACCGGCAGTGCTGTAGGTGGCGCCGGCAGCGCCCCGGGTAACCACGCGATGTTCCACCGGCCAGAGCCAGTGCTCGGCTTCGGTCTGGTTGACGACGAGCACGTCGGTCAGCGCGGCCAGCTCTGCGAGCTCATTGGGGTCGTGACCGGTCGGCGAGGCATTGACGAGTACGGTGGCTCCGCCGGAACGAGCCTCGCGGGCCGCGGCGATGGCCGTCGCGACCCGGATCTCCAACTGCACCAAGAGGACGTCGCAGTTGGCGACTATCGCGCGCAGCTGCGGTGCGTGCAGCTCCAGATGATGATTGGCACCGGGCGCGACGATGATCGCGTTCTCACCGGTAGCTTCCACCAACACGACCGCGGTACCGCTCGAACCGGGCACGCTGATCAGGCCATCGTCGCCGACTCCGTTTTCGGCCAGGTGTGCCCGCAGCCTCGCAGCGGCCGGGTCGTCGCCCACTGCACCGACGAACTGGACCTGCGCACCCGCGCGCGCCGCCGCCACCGCTTGATTGGCGCCCTTGCCGCCCGGCGTTGACCAGGCTGACTTGGCCAGCACCGTTTCGCCCGGACGGGGCAGCGTGTCGACGTCAAGCACCAAGTCCATATTCACGCTGCCCACCACGCATACCCGCGTTGTCACTTTGCCTACGTTATCGTCCCGTCGGGGATCGTTTCGTGACGCTTGGGGCAACCGAGGAAACGCCGCATCCGATGCGCAACCGATCGCCGGTGGTGGTGCGCACGTTGCGGGTGAGCTACGCGGCATCGCGGGAAGCCGACTTCGGCAACCCCGCGATGCTTAGCGCGCTCGCTACGGCATCGCCGCACGTCAATTCCGATGCAGCCGATCCGCCCAGGTGTCAGTCACTCGGCACTCCGCCGGGGGCGACCGGCGAGGCGGGGTGAGTGACTGCACCCCGATAACGTGTGGGCCGTGGATGACACTGCACATCAGTTGACATCCCGGGCGACGAACTCTTCAAGGTCAAAGAGGTTGTCCCCGGCGCGCTCAGCGACCCGCAACAGTGTGGTCATCACCGCCTCTTCTTCGCGTTGCTCCTCCAGGAACCGCCACATGAGCTGCTCACCGAGGTAGTCGCCTTCACTGCGGGCCGCGGCGGTAAGGTTGCCAACTTGCTTGGTGACAGTGCGCTCCAACTCGAGCGCATGCGCGATCGCGTCGCGGGGGGTGTCGAACTGATTGCGCACTTCGTCGGTTCCCGGGATCACGACCCGAAAATCACGGTCGACGAAGTACTGCACCATCTTCATTGCGTGCTCGCGTTCCTCATCGGCCTGCCGATAAAAGTATTTTGCCAGCTGCGGCAGGTCGTCGTTGTCGAAATATACGGCGATCGCAATATATTGCTGTGCGGCCGTGAATTCGTTGCGAATCTGCTCTTCCAGCAGCATATGAAATTTCGTTTGAGGAGTGTTGTGATCGGTCATGTCAAACAAGTTACCGCAGCTCAAAGGCGTTTGCAACGAAGGTAATACTTATTGAGGTCAGGTTCTCCTAAGTAAAGCAAGGCTACCTTTGATAAATTCATCACTGCCATTCCTTCACTCACAAAAGGGAAGGCTTCCCTCAGTAAAATAATGTGCGGTATCGCACGCCCTTGCCGCTCTTATTCGGCAGCGTTGAGGCGCGGCTGGCGCGTGACTGGGCGCGGATTTCAGTCTGTTCCGGCAAGCCGTCAGGCCAGCCCTGCTCACCGACCCGCGGCAACCCCGATACTCTGGGCTGATGAGTCTGCAAGCACCGTCGCTTCCTGACTTGCGGCACGACGTGCACCAGGCCGCGGCTCGGGCCCGTGTTGCCGCGCGGACCCTGGCGGCACTGCCCACGGCTGTGAAAAACCAGGCGCTGCACGCTGCGGCGGAGGCGCTACTGGCCCACGTCGACAAGATCCTGGCTGCTAACGCTGAAGACCTGAATGCCGCGCGCGATGCCAGCACCCCGGCGGCGATGCTCGACCGGTTAGCCCTCAACCCGCAGCGCGTCCACGGGATCGCTGCCGGCCTGCGGCAGGTCGCCGGCTTGCCCGATCCGGTCGGTGAGGTGTTGCGCGGCTACACCCTGCCCAACGGACTTCAGCTGCGCCAGCAGCGTGTCCCGCTGGGCGTGGTCGGCATGGTGTACGAGGGCCGGCCCAATGTCACCGTCGACGCGTTCGGCCTCACGCTGAAATCCGGTAACGCCGCGCTGCTGCGCGGCAGCTCGTCGGCAGCGCGGTCCAACGAAGCCCTCGTCACCGTGTTGCGTGCGGCCCTGGCCAGCCAGGACCTGCCCGCCGATGCGGTGCAGCTGCTGGACAGCTCGGACCGGGCCACCGTTACCCACTTGATCCAGGCCCGCGGGCTCGTCGATGTGGTGGTTCCGCGCGGGGGAGCGGGTCTGATCGAGGCGGTGGTGCGTGACGCGCAGGTGCCCACCATCGAGACCGGTGTCGGTAACTGCCACGTCTATGTGCACGAGGCCGCCGATCTCGAGATCGCCGAGCGTGTCCTGCTGAACTCGAAGACGCGACGGCCCAGCGTGTGCAACGCCGCCGAGACGTTGCTGGTCGACGCGGCGATCGCCGATCGAGCGCTGCCGCGGTTGGTGGCCGCGCTGCAGGATGCCGGGGTAACGGTGCACCAGAACCCCACTGAATCCGAATTGCGCCAAGAGTTCCTCTCGATGGATATCGCAGTGGCGGTGGTCGACGGCCTTGATGCCGCCATCGACCACATCAACGAGTACGGCACGGGCCATACGGAGGCCATCGTGACGACGAACCTGCTGGCGGCCCAACGATTCACCGCAGGAGTCGACGCGGCCGCCGTGATGGTCAACGCGTCGACGGCGTTCACCGACGGTGAGCAGTTTGGTTTCGGCGCCGAGATCGGCATCTCCACCCAGAAGCTGCACGCCCGCGGCCCGATGGGACTGCCCGAATTGACCTCGACCAAGTGGATTGTCTGGGGAGACGGCCACACCCGTCCCGCCTGACCCCCCCCTTTCCTAGGAGGGTTTGCAGTGAGCGTTCCCGCGCGGCCCATCCCGCTGTTCGCCGATGTCGACGATGTCGCCCGGCGGCTCGCCGAGACGGGCTATCTGCCCGACACGGCCACCGCGACGGCGGTGTTCCTCGCCGACCGGCTGGGCAAGCCGCTGTTGGTGGAAGGCCCCGCTGGTGTCGGCAAGACCGAGCTGGCCCGTGCGGTCGCCGAGGCCACCGGGTCGGGTCTGGTGCGTCTGCAGTGCTACGAAGGTGTCGACGAGGCGCGCGCGCTCTACGAGTGGAATCACGCCAAGCAGATCCTGCGCATCCAAGCCGGCTCGGGGGACTGGGAGGCAACCAAGGCCGACGTGTTCAGCGAGGAGTTTCTGCTGACTCGCCCGTTGCTCACCGCGATCCGGCGCACCGAGCCGACCGTGCTGCTGGTCGATGAGACCGACAAAGCCGACATCGAGATGGAAGGCCTGCTGCTCGAAGTGCTTTCCGATTTCGCGGTAACGGTGCCCGAACTGGGCACCATCACCGCGTCGCGTGCGCCGTTTGTGGTGCTGACCTCCAATGCCACCCGCGAGCTGTCGGAGGCGCTCAAACGGCGTTGCCTGTTCTTGCACATCGATTTTCCCAGCCCCGACATGGAGCGGCGCATCCTGCTGTCGCGGGTCCCTGAGCTGCCCGAGCACCTGGCCGAAGAGCTGGTGCGCATCATCGGGGTGCTGCGCGGAATGCAGCTAAAAAAAGTGCCCTCCATCGCGGAGACCATCGACTGGGGCCGCACGCTGCTGGCACTGGGCTTAGACACTATCGACGACGCAACTGTGGCCGCCACGTTGGGTGTGGTGCTGAAGCATCAATCCGACCAGCAACGCGCTGCAGGTGAACTTCGCCTGAACTAGGGGAACACCGATGGCTGTACGTCGCGTCCGCCCCAGCCAGCCACTGGCTCCGCACGGCCTGCCGGGTCACCTGGTTGGGTTCGTTGAAGCGCTTCGTGGGCAAGGTATTTCAGTAGGCCCGTCCGAGACGGTGGATGCCGGCCGCGTGCTGGCCACCCTTGGGCTTTCCGATCGGGAAGTGTTGCGCGAAGGGATCGCCTGTGCCGTGCTCCGTCGGCCTGACCATCGCGACACCTACGACGCGATGTTCGATCTGTGGTTCCCTGCGGCGCTGGGTGCGCGAACTCTGATCACCGAAGACGAGGCGACCCACGCCGATATTGCGCTGCCGCCCGACGACGTCGAGGCGATGCGGCAGATGCTGGTCGATCTGCTCGCCGCCAACGAGGATCTCGCCGCGATGGATGAACGGCTGGTGGCGATGATCGCTCAGATCGTCGAAGTGTATGGCAAATACAGTTCCAGCCGCGGCCCGTCGTATTCGGCCTATCAAGCGCTTAAGGCAATGGCGCTGGACCAGCTGGAGGGCAGGTTGTTGGCGGGGTTGCTGGCACCTTACGGTGACGAGCTCACACCCACCCAAGAGCAGATCGCTAAAGCGGCTGCCGCACAAAAGATCACCCAGTTGCGCAAACTAGTCGAGGCGGAGACTAAGCGGCGCACTGCCGAACAACTCGGGCGCGAGCACGTCCAAATGTACGGCATTCCGCAGCTTTCGGAGAACGTCGAATTCCTGCGCGCCTCGAGTGAACAACTGCGTCAGATGCGCCGCGTGGTGGCGCCGTTGGCGCGCACCCTGGCCACTCGGCTGGCGGCCCGACGTCGTCGCGCCCGGGCCGGCTCGATCGATTTGCGCAAAACACTGCGGAGGTCGATGTCCACCGGCGGTGTGCCGATTGACGTCGTGCTGCGCAAACCACGACCGGCGCGTCCGGAGCTGGTGGTGCTCTGCGACGTCTCGGGGTCGGTTGCCGGCTTCAGCCACTTCACGCTGTTGCTAGTGCATGCCCTGCGTCAGCAGTTTTCCCGGGTGCGCGTCTTCGCGTTTGTCGACACTACTGACGAAGTGACCCACCTGTTTGGGCCTGACGCCGACCTGGCGGTGGCGATCCAGCGGATCACCAGGGAGACCGGTGTCTATACCCGCGACGGTCATTCCGACTACGGCAACGCCTTCATCTCGTTTGTTGAGAATTACCCGAATGTGCTGTCGCCGCGCAGCTCGCTGCTGGTGCTCGGCGACGGGCGTAACAACTACCGCGATCCGGCTACCGACGTGCTGGCGCGGATGGTGACCGCCAGCCGGCACGCGCACTGGCTCAACCCCGAACCCAAACACCTTTGGGGTAGCGGAGATTCGGCAGTGCCCCGCTACCAAGAGGTGATCATGATGCACGAGTGCCGGTCGGCGAAACAGCTCGCCGCGGTGATCGACGAGTTGTTACCGGTGTGAGCCCGGCCCGAAGCGGGGCGCTGAGCCAGGCCAGCATGCTCCAGTAAGCTGGCCAATCGTGCAAATCCGGCGTCGAGTGGGCGTGATGGGCGGGACGTTCGACCCCATCCATAACGGTCATCTGTTCGCCGCCAGCGAAGTGGCTCACCTGTTCGATCTCGACGAAGTGGTGTTCGTACCCACCGGACAGCCGTGGCAGAAAGACCGTCAGGTCAGCGATCCCGAAGACCGTTACCTGATGACGGTGATCGCGACAGCATCTAATCCGCGGTTTTCGGTGAGTCGAGCAGACATCGACCGCCGCGGCCCCACCTACACCAAGGACACGCTGCGGGATCTGCGTGCGCTCAACCCGGATTCCGAGCTGTATTTCATCACTGGCGCCGATGCGCTGGCCTCCATCTTGTCGTGGCACAACTGGGAGGAGTTATTCGCGATGGCACGGTTCGTCGGGGTCAGCCGGCCCGGCTACGAGCTGGCTCGCGAACACCTCTCGGACGTTCTCACCAGACTGTCTGATGACGCGCTGACGCTCGTCGAGATCCCGGCGCTGGCGATCTCGTCAACCGACTGCCGTCAGCGTGCCGCGCAGTCCCGGCCGTTGTGGTACCTGATGCCAGATGGCGTTGTGCAATACGTCGCTAAGCGGGGGCTTTATCGTGTGACCGCGCAGGACTTGCAGCCGTCGACTTCTGGGGACGACTCGTGACAGCCACCCGGGAAGCTATTGAGATGGCGCGGGTGGCCGCCGGCGCGGCGGCCTCGAAGCTTGCCGAGGATGTCGTGGTCATCGATGTGTCCGGACAGCTGGTCATCACCGACTGCTTCGTGATCGCCTCGGCATCCAATGAGCGGCAGCTCAACGCGATTGTCGACGAAATCGAGGAGAAAATGCGCCGAGCCGGCTATAAGCCCGCGCGCCGAGAAGGTGCCCGCGAAGGTCGCTGGACCCTGCTGGACTACATCGATATCGTCGTGCACATCCAACACCGGGATGAGCGTGATTTTTACGCCCTGGACCGGCTCTGGCGTGACTGCCCCCAGGTGGCCGTCGACCTCGAGAACGCGCCATGAGGGTGCGGCGACTGGTGATGCTGCGCCACGGGCAAACCGAGTTCAACGCGGACACCCGGATGCAAGGTCAATTGGACAGTCAGCTGAGCGAGCTCGGCCGCGCGCAGGCTGCTGCCGCAGCGGAGGTGCTGGGCAAACGCCAGCCGCTGCTTATCGTGTCGTCGGATCTGCGGCGCGCCTACCATACGGCGGTCCAGCTGGCTGAGCGTACCGGTATTCCGGTGCGGGTGGATTCCCGATTACGGGAGACCCACCTGGGCGAATGGCAAGGCCTGACCCACGAACAGGTCGACGCCATTGCCCCCGGTGCCCGGCAGGCCTGGCGCGAGGACGCCACGTGGGCGCCGCACGGGGGCGAGAGCAGGGCCGACGTGGCCGCCCGGAGTATGCCGCTCATCGCCGAACTGGTGTCCGGCGAGCCGGAATGGGGTGTCGGCCATCGACCGGTGGTGCTGGTGGCCCACGGCGGTCTGATCGCCGCCCTCTCGGCCGCACTGCTTCGGCTGCCGCTGGCCAACTGGCCGGCATTGGGAGGGATGGGCAATGCCAGCTGGACGCAGCTGAGCGGGCACTCCGCCGGCGCCGCTGACCTCGGTGCCATCCGCTGGCGCCTGGATGTATGGAATGCCCCCGCACAGGTTTCCGATGATGTCCTCTGAGCAAGTGTCGCGACCCGTACTGTTGGTCTTCGCCGATTCGCTGGCCTACTACGGGCCCACCGGGGGGCTGCCGGCTGACGACCCGCGGATTTGGCCCAACATCGTCGCTTCCCAACTGAACTGGGATGTCGAGTTGCTCGGTCGAATCGGCTGGACCTGCCGCGACGTGTGGTGGGCAGCTACGCAGGATCCGCGCGCGTGGGCTGCGCTACGCAGAGCCGGCGCGGTGATCATCGCAACCGGCGGGATGGATTCGCTGCCGTCGCCGCTGCCGACCGCGCTACGCGAGCTGATTCGCTATGTGCGGCCGCCCCGGTTGCGGCGCTGGGTCCGCGGCGGCTACGGCTGGCTACAACCGCGGGTGTCGCCAGTGGCCCGAGCCGCATTACCGCCGCGCTTGACCGTCCAGTACCTGGAAAAGACACGCGGTGCAATTGATTTCAACCGTCCGGGAATCCCGATTGTGGCATCGCTTCCGCCTGTTCACCTCGCCGAGACATATGGCAGAGCCCACCAGGGCCGCGCGGCAACGGCGGGCGCCATCAGCGAATGGGCGCAGCGCCACCGCATCCCGGTGGTGGACCTCGCAGCAGCCGTCGCTGAACACATCATGAGCGGCCGTGGTAACCCTGACGGTATCCACTGGAACTTCGAGGCACACCAGGCGGTCGCGGAGCTGATGCTCAAAGCCCTCGCCGAAGCGGGGGTGCCCGACGAGAAACGTCGCGGCTGACCCGATGTCCGTCGTGGTGGTCACCGATTCGTCGTCGCGGCTGCCGGCCGATGTGCGACGGCGGTGGGGAATCCGGGAAGTCCCGCTGCACATCCTGGTTGACGGCACCGATCTCCGCGATGGTGTGGACGAGGTCCCCGAGGATATTTATCAGCGCGGCGACGCAACCACCGCCGCGGCCACCCCGGCCGAACTGTCTGCTGCCTATCGCCAGGCGCTGGACGACAGTGGCGGCGACGGCGTGGTGTCAGTGCATATTTCGGCGGCGCTGTCGGGGACTTTCAGCGTGGCCGCCAAGACTGCCGCCGACGTCGGTCCGGCTGTGCGGGTTATCGACTCGAAGTCGGCCGCTATGGGTACCGGTTTTGTCGCGTTGGCGGCCGCACGGGCAGCTGCCCACGGCAGCGACCTCAACGCTGTCACGGCTGCTGCTGAGTCCGCGGTGCGCCGTAACCACGCGTACCTGGTGGTGCAGCGGCTAGACAACCTGCGCCGCAGCGGGCGGATCGGCGGCGCGGCGGCCTGGCTGGGGACTGCGTTGGCGCTCAAACCGCTGTTGCGCATTGACGACGGCAAACTTGTTTTGGCTCAACGGGTCCGCACCGCCAGCAAGGCCGTGGCTGCGATGGTCGACCGGATTTGCGAGATCGTCGGCGACAACACCGCTGCACTGGCGGTGCATCATGTGGCCAACCCCACCGGTGCGGCCGACGTGGCTGCAGCGCTCGCGGATCGGCTGCCCGGGTGTGAGCCGCCGATGGTGACTGATCTGGGCCCGGTCCTCGCGGTGCATGTCGGCGCCGGGGCTCTGGCGGTGTGCGTCGAGGTAGCCCCTTAGGCAGTGCACGCAACGCGAGGGCAGATGTCCCCGGCTTTCGCGGCGCATGTCGCTCTCAGGTGACGCTGGGTGGCCTTAGCCACGCGTAGGTACCGCCAGAGGAGCGGTGTCGTCGGACAATCGAGCGGGCCGGCGTACGTTATCGACGCCGCGCGGGTGGACGATTTGCGGCCACCAAAACCAGCGTCCCAGCAGCGTGGCGATCGACGGCATGAACAAGGTGCGAACGACCAGCGTGTCCATCAAGAGACCGACGCAGACCGTGGAACCGAACTGACCGAGCACTCGAAGATCGCTGCCCAGCATCGCGGCCATGGTGAAGGCGAACACAAGACCCGCTGCCGTCACCACCCCACCGCTGCCCGCCATTGCGCGGATGTAGCCCGTCTTCAACCCGGCGTGTATTTCTTCTTTGAACCGCGACACCAGCAGCAGGTTGTAGTCGGATCCGACCGCCAACAAGATGATGACAGACAGCGCCGCCACCACCCAATGGATGTTAATGCCGAAAATGTCCTGCCAAATGAGCACGGAGAGGCCGAAGGCCGCGGCGATCGAGCTGGCTGCGGTGCCCACGATGACCAGCGCTGCGACCAGACTGCGTGTCAGCAACAGCATGATCATGAAGATCAGGGTGAGCGAGGACAATACGGCGATCATGAGGTCGTATTTCTCGCCGTCGTGCATGTCCTTGTAGGTCGCCGCGGTACCACCCAGATAGATCTTGGCGTCCGACAACGAGGACTGCTTGAGACCTTCCTGCGCGGCCGTGCGCTCCGCGTTGACACGCGCGATTCCCTCAGGGGTAGCCGGGTCACCCTGATGGGTAATAAAAAACCGGGCTGACTTGCCGTCGGGCGACAAGAACATTTTCAGACCGATCTTGAAGTCGTGATTATCGAACGCTTCGGGCGGCAGGTAGAAGAAGTCGTCGTTTTTGGAAGCATCGAAACTTTGTCCCATGACGATCACAGTGTCATTCATTGCTTCCATCTGGTTGATCATTGCTTCGAAGGTGCTGTGCATCGTCAGCGTCAGCGCTCGGGTCGTTTTCAGCGATTCGATCTGAGGCAACAACAGCGCAGCCAGTTGCGGCTGGAGTGCGTCGACCGAGTCAAAGTCTTTTGCGAGCTGATGAAATCTCTCGTCGAGCTGGTCGATACCGTCCAAGGAATCCCAGAGCGACCTGAGGGACCAGCAGATAGGAATATCGAAACAGTGTTTCTCCCAATAGAAGTAACTGCGGATAGGCCGCCAGAAGTCGTCAAAGTCAGCGATATGGTCCCGCAATTCGTCGGTGATCTTCGTCAGCTCGTGCGTGTCGATGTCAGTCCGGTGAGTAGCCTCAACAAGCTGGAGCTGGACTTTGTACGTCTGCTGCAATGTGTCTATCGTTTTTTGCAGATCGTCTGCCATTTTCAGCATATCAGCTATGCGGTCCTTCAGAAATGCCATGTTTTGTATGGTCGTCTGGCCTTGCATACTGTTCTGAAATGGTATCGAACTATGCTGAATTGGAATCCCTAAAGGCCGGGTGATGTCCTGGATCATGGCAATGCCGACGACCCGAATAACGTTTTTAGCCACCCGGTCCAGCACCAGCATATCGGCCGGATTTCGCATATCGTGAGTGGCTTCGACCATTAACAGATCCGGGTTCATCCGGGCCTGGGAGAAATGCCGATCCGCAGTCGCGTACCCGACGTTGACCGGTGCGCGGTCGGGCAGGTAGTAGCGGTCGTTGTAACCCGGCTTGAACCCCGGCAGGGCTACCATCCCGATCAGCACGACAACGGTACTGGCTGCCAGAATTGGCGCGGGCCAGCGGACGACTGCGATGCCGACCCGGCGCCAGAGGCGGCCTTTGGCTGCCCGCTTGGACTCCAGCAGTCCGAACCGGCTGGCGACGGTGATAACGGCGGGCCCCAGAGTGAGTGCGGCTGCGACAACGACGAGCATGCCGAGCGCCACGGGCACACCCATGGTATGAAACCAGGGCAGCCGAGCAAAGCTGAGGCAATAGGTTGCTCCGGCGATTGTCAGACCCGAACCCAAAACGACGGGGGCGACGCTACGGAAAGTGGTGTAATACGCCGCTATTCGATCCTCACCGGCCGTGAGCGCCTCTTGATAGCGGCCGATGAGGAATATCCCATAGTCTGTTGCCGCCGCGATCGCCAGCATTGTCAGGATATTCGCCGCGAAGGTAGTCAGCCCGAAGGCATTGTGGTAGCCGAGAACGGCAATGATCCCCCGCGAGGAGGCCAGCGCAATACCGGTCATGAAAAGTTGGACCAGTGTCGTGACGATCGAGCGGTAGACAAGGAACAACATGATCGCGATCGCCGCCAAGGTGAACAGCGTAATTTTGGCCAGGCTGGCGTTCCCGATGACGTGCATATCGTCAGAGAGCGCCGCCGGACCGGTGACATAGGCTTTGACCCCGGGCGGCGCCGGCGTCCGATCCACCACGTGGCGGACGGCTTCGACGGATTCGTTCGCTAACGTGGTGCCTTGGTTACCGCCGATATTCAGCATCACATAGGCGCCCTTACCGTCAGCGCTCTGAACTCCTGCCGCGGTCAACCGGTCGCTCCAGAAGTCCTGGATGTGCTGAATATGCTTCGGGTCTTGGCGCAGTTGACGGATGATGTCGTCGTAGTAGCGGTGTGCGGCATCATCGAGGGGCTGCTGACCCTCCAGCACGATCATGATCGTGCTGTTGGAGTCGAATTCTCTGAAGTTATGACCCAGGCGCATCATGGCCTGCATGGACGGAGCGTCCATGGGGGCCATCGGTGCCGAATGCTCCTCGCTGACCACTTCCAGCCGCGGCACGATGGTGTTCACGATGACGGTGATGAACACCCACACGCCGATGATCGGCACGGCGAACAGGCGCAAGGTGTGTGGGATCACCGGATAGTGGGTGCGCTCGGCGGTGATAGGGCTCATGCGGACTTCACCAGACAAAACGTTTGGGCGTTGAGACCGTCGGCGGTTTTTTCTTCGCGGACCACACCGTCGACGGTGATACGGCAGCGGATTTGATCACCATCGCCCTGCGCCATAATGTTGGCGCTCACGGCGGGCAGGGTTGTGCTGAGCGTGTAAGACCACGGCAGCGGTGCGCCGTTGACTTGGTGGGTGTTGGCTTCGGCGTCCCAGTAGTTGATGTTGGCGGTGGTGCCCGGCGGCCCAAAGACCTCATATGTCACGACTTTGGGGTTGAACTGCACGATCTCGATCCCGGCCCCGGCGTTCGCGTTGAGGTCTTGGGAGCCGAAGATGCGATGGAGTCGGGACACCCCGAAGCCCGACACAGTGAGCACCACGATTACGACCACGGGGATCCACAGTCGTTTGAGCACTCGGGTCAGTGAAACCTTCCTCATGCCGCCTCCTCCCGCTCACCGATCAATGGTCGTTGCCCGCTGGTGGAGCCACGGATTGATCTCGGCTGGCGGGGTGGCCGAGAGCGTCCGTGGCCCCGACCCGAACGCTGTCGAAAACGCTCGCCTCCGTTGCTCACCACCGAGATCAACAGAACCTTTGCACGGCTAAGTATCGTAGTCTATACGGAACGCGCGCGTTCACCCTAGTTGGGCGCGGGACCGGTGGTATGGCCCGACGATGCCGCGCGGCCGGTGATCGGCGGTAGGTCCGCAAGTGTGACGATGCCGGGCTTAGCCGCGACCACCGCCGGGACCGCATTGGTCACTGGCATCGCCGTGTAGATCATCCCCAAACCCATAAATCCCGGCTCCGTCCAATCCTCTGGTGCCAAACAGTGAATGACTGTGCGCATATTCGGCAGTCCGAATACCTGGATGACATGGCCGTGTTGGAGCGGTTTTGGCGGGACCACGTGATCACCCATGGTCCAGTTGAATCCGACGCTGACAACGTTCCTGTCGCCCACCCAGCCGCGGTGATATCCGTAGACCCCGGCCACTGTGCCCTTGGGGATCGTCATGAACCCCAGGTCAGTGTCGGCGGTGGCCGGTGTGAAGGTGACGTCGAAAGTCATCGTGTCCAGGTGCGCACCGATCGCATCAGCCATCATGGCTGCCGACTCGGCGAAGACTTCACTTTCCCGGCGCACACTGTCGGCCAGCCCCGGAGTGTCGGGGTGCTGGGAAAATCCCATCGCGCGCTGGGTTTCTGCCGATTCGTAGGCCGAGCAATCCACCGACTCGGTGATGCGGATCTCATCGACACGCTCGCAGGCTCCGCTGAGCACCATGCCGACCACGTTCGTCACGCCGGGGTGCGCACCGCTGCCGAAGATTGTCGATTTACCCCGTTCGCACGCGGCGAGGATACGTTCGCGCTCCCGCGTGGTCTGCTTGCCGCCCGTGATCCAGGCGGCGCTGGAGCACACGTTCACTCCCGATTCCAGCAGCTGCACGAGCTCGTCAATGTTGGGCCACAACGGGTTGTAGCAACAGGCGTCGGCGCCTAACGCGAGTAGCGCGTCGATATCGTTAGTGGCCGTTATCCCGGTGGGCTGGGCCCAGCCGCATAATTCGGCGGCGTCTACACCGACTTTGTCACGCCCGTGGGCGTACACCCCCACCAGCTCCATGTCCGGGCGACCGATGATCGCATGCAGTGACCGGCGCCCAACGTTTCCGGTTGTCCACTGGATCACCCGCAGCGGCCGGTCAGACTGGTCGCGGCAAGCGGCATGCGAATCCGAAAGCCCAATGTTTTCGGGGTTTTTGCGTTGATAAGGGACGGGCATGAGTCAGTCGGTGATGGTGAAACTCGACATGAGCCGACCGTCAGACGCGAGATAACTCGCCATTCCGGTGCGGGTGCCCGCCGACCGGAATTCGAGAACTTCGTCGCAGAGTTCGACCATAAGGGATGCTCCAGGGATATCTCCAGGGATATGAGGTGGCGGCGCTTCCGTAGGACCGGCAGGCGCAGCTGTTCGCACGCAAGCCTGCTGTGTTCGATGGTCATGACGCCGGGCCGCAGCCGGTTGACCGAGAACCTCGGGATCATGCCCACACTGCCAGACCAGTGGATCGCTGGCCGACAGCCCAGTCTGACCCCCAACTCGCGACGTGGCCGGGGAGGCGATCACCGGGTTGAGGTTACCTTCGGTAATCGGCTTCGGGGCATGCGGGTTCATGGTGCGGGCCCGCTCCGGCAACACCGGCTCCGCGGTCAGTCCGGGCGCACCGCCAGGGCGCCGGTGCGCTCGCGGGCGAACTGTGACTCACGCATCGGGCAGCATCCGTGAATCACCTTGGCCGACAACCGGTGTTTCGACAGAGTCGAACATTTTCGCTGGTGTCTGCTCAGGACCCGGTGGCGGGCCGCGAGGTCGGTTACGAGCGGCTGCTACGCACCCGGTCCCCGGTGGACGATGGGTGTGACAAGACTCGGTGTCAGCGTTGGGTGCGGGCCGTCGCCCGAGTGCGGTGCGAACCACCGGGCTGGGTTCGCCAGGCCAGCGCGGTTGTGCACAGCCACGGGTTAGTCCACAGCAGCGCGACCGGGCGAGCTCGGGCGGGGAAGTTGCCGGGCTGCCATGTCTATGGTCGCCCCATGCAATCCGAACTGCCTGTCGAGCGGTTGCGCCGGCGGCTCAGCAGCCCTCCGGACAGCGACGCGCGTGCCGATTCGGGTGCGGCTGCCGAAACCGATGACGACGACGACCCGAATTCGTTGTTAGGGCGATGGCTTCCTGATGCGCGCCCGGATGGGGGGTGGCTGGCTAAAGTTCGCGCTGATCCGGGCCGCTCCGGTGCGGTCGCGCTGGCGGCGGTCGCCGCAGTCGCGGTACTGGTCACAGTGTTCACATTGGTACGCGAGCCACGGGCACCAGTGGCCTCGGCCAAACTTCCCCCAGTGGAAATGGTCTCGTCGGCGACCCGCAATCCCGTCCCGAATCCGTCAGCTCGCCCCGACCTGCCCGTGGTGGTCAGCGTGGTGGGCTTAGTACACACTCCCGGGCTGGTCACTTTGACGCCCGGGGCTCGAGTAGCCGATGCGCTCAAGGCCGCCGGCGGCACCCTGGATGGAGCGGACACCCTCGGCTTGAACATGGCCCGGCCGGTCGGCGACGGCGAACAGATCGTGGTCGGACTGGCCCCGCCCCCGGGCCGGCCGGCCGTGCTGGGTAGCTCGGTGGGCGCGGGCTCGGCCACCCCGAAACCGCCCAGCGCACGGCCCCGGCCGACGACGTCCCCAGCCAATGAGGTGGTCGACCTGAACACCGCCACCGTGGAGCAGCTGGATAGCCTGCCGGGTATCGGGCCGGTCACCGCGGCCGCGATCGTCGCTTATCGGGAAGCCCACGGCAAATTCACCAGCGTTGATCAGCTCGCCGACGTCGAGGGCATCGGACCGGGACGCTTGGAAAAGCTCCGTCCCCACGTGCGTGTGTGACATCACTACCCGGTCCCGACACCCTGACCCCTGAGCGGGTGGACGTGCGGCTGGTTCCGGCCGCACTGACGAGCTGGATCGTTACTGCGGCCGGGATCGTGTGGCCGGTGGGCAGGGTGATCGCAGCGCTGGGCGTGATCCTGGGTGCCGTCTCGGCGGCATTGCTGTGGTGGGCGGGGCGCGGTGCTACCTGGGCGCGGGCGGTTGGTGTGGCGACGATCGCAGCCGGTGCGGTGGGTGTCGGCTTTGGGATCGCGATCACGCTGCGCACCGAGGCGGTTCGCCATCACCCGATCACCGCAGCTTTTGGCACCACCGCCCAGGTCACAGTCACCCCCACCGAGAGTGCGCTCGCGGTGGGGGGCAGTCGAATGATGTTCCGGGCAAAGCTGCAGCGCCTGGGCCCGCACGAGATATCAGGCCGGGTAGTGGTTTTCGCGCGCACGCCGGGTTTTGCTGACATCATTGTGGGCCAGCCAGTGCACTTCACGGCGCGGATCAGCCGCCCCACCCGCCATGACCTGACGGTCGCGGTGCTCAATGCGACGGGGGAGCCGACCCGAAGCCAGGCGGGCCCGGTGCCCCGGGCCGCCCACACCGTCCGCGATCGATTCGCTTCTGCAGCGCGTGAGGTGTTACCCCCGCAGCAGGCTGCGATCTTGCCTGCGTTGGTCCTCGGTGACACGTCGGCCATCCCCGCCATGACCAACCATGACTTCCGCGTCGCGGGTTTGACACACCTGACGGCGGTCTCCGGCGCCAACGTCACCATCGTGTGCGGAGCGGTGCTGTTTTCGGCACGGCTGGTCGGGCCGCGTACCGCTGTGGGGCTGGCCGCAGTGGCATTGGTGGCCTTCGTCATTGTGGTCCAGCCGACGGCCAGTGTATTGCGCGCGGCGGTGATGGGCGCGATCGCGCTGCTGGGGATGTTGTCGGCCCGACGACGACCGGCCGTCCCGGCGCTGTCAGCCACCGTGCTGGTGGTGATGGTCGGTGCACCCCACCTCGCCGTCGACGCAGGTTTTGCCTTGTCTGTGGTAGCCACGGCCGCGCTGGTGGTCATCGCGCCGGTCTGGTCACGGCGCATGGTGGCGCGGGGCTGGCCCAAGCCGCTGGCGGATGCGCTCGGTATCGCATGGGCCGCGCAGGTAGTGACCGCTCCGTTGGTGGCCGGTATCTCCGGGCGGGTCAGCCTGGTGGGCGCAGCCGCGAACCTGGCGGTGGCCGTCGTGATCGCACCGATCACGGTGCTGGGCAGCGCCGCGGCTGCGCTGTGCGTGATATGGCCCGTCGGCGCGAGTGTGCTGATCCGCTTCACCGGTCCGGAACTGTGGTGGGTGCTGAGTATCGCGCATTGGTCGGCCAGCATCCCCACGGCGAGTATTCCTGTGCCCGCGGGCCTGGTCGGTGTCCTCGTTGTCGGTGGCGGTGCGGTGGTGATCGTCGTCCTGTGGCGCTGGGCGTGGTTTCGGGCCGCTATCGCGATCGGCGTTGTGTGCCTGCTGTCCTGGTCGCTGTCAGGGTTGCTGACCAAATAAGTGGCTGCCGGATCGAATTAGTCGGCCGCTCGTGACAGGATCGTGGCGTGAGCCAGCCGGTTTCGCCGCTACACCTGATCCTGGGGGACGAGGAGCTGCTTGTGGAGCGCGCGGTGACCAGCGTGCTCCGAGCGGTGCGGCAGCGGGCAGGTACCGAAGATGTGCCGGTGAACCGGCTGCGCGCAGGCGAGGTCGACACCTACGAGCTGGCGGAATTGCTGAGCCCGTCGTTGTTTGCCGACGATCGCGTCGTCATCCTGGATTCTGCCGCTGAGGCGGGCAAAGATGCCGCCGCGCTGATCACGTCAGCCGCTGCCGACCTCCCGCCCCACACCGTGCTCATGGTGGTGCACTCGGGTGGCGGACGGGCCAAAGCGCTGGCCGAGCAGCTGCGTGCGCTCGGTGCTCACGTGCATCCCTGTGCGCGGATCACCAAGGCCGGTGAGCGTGCCGACTTTGTGCGCAAAGAGTTCCACTCGCTGGGAGTCAAGGTCGATACCGAAACGGTGACCGCGCTGCTGGAGGCGGTGGGGTCTAACCTGCGCGCACTCGCTTCAGCCTGTTCCCAATTGGTTGCCGATACCGGTGGCCGGGTCGATGCCGCAGCAGTGCGCCGCTATCACAGCGGTAAGGCCGAGGTCAAGGGGTTCGATATCGCCGACAAGGCCGTGGCCGGCGATCTCGCGGGCGCCGCCGAAGCACTGCGGTGGGCAATGATGCGCGGCGAGCCCCGCGTCGTCTTGGCTGACGCGCTCGCCGAGGCGGTGCACACCATCGGCCGGGTGGGGCCGCTGTCGGGCGATCCCCACCGGCTGGCGGCCGAACTGGGATTGCCAACCTGGCGGGTGCAGAAAGCGCAGAAACAGGCCAGGCGCTGGTCACGGGACACGATCGCCGCTGCGATGAGAGTGGTGGCAACGCTCAACGCCGACGTCAAGGGTGCCGCCGCGGATCCCGACTATGCGCTGGAGTCCGCGGTCAGGAAGGTCGCCGAGCTGGCGGCCAGCCCGCGGTGACGATGCGGGCCGGGTGACCGCCCGAGGGTACACCGCGCACTGCGGCCAGTGTCAGCCGCTATAGACCCTATAGACCACCAGTAGTAGGGCAGCAGTAGTGCTCAGAGCTTATTGAATGCCCGCGCCAGCGCCGATTTCTTGTTCGCGGCCTGGTTTTTATGGATCACGCCTTTGCTTGCCGCCTTGTCCAGCTTGCGGCTGGTGGCCACCAGCAACTCAGCGGCTTTCTCCTTATCGCCGGCCTCGGCGGCCGCCCGGAACTTGCGGATAGCCGTCCGGACCGACGACTTCACCGACTTGTTGCGCAGTCGTCGGCGCTCATTCGTCCGGTTGCGCTTGATCTGCGACTTGATGTTGGCCACGCGTGAGTTCCTCTGTCGATCCAATCGCTTGAGCTAAGGCCACCGTCGTTGACCGGTTTCGCGGTGCCCGATGTCGGGCGGCAACCGCCCAGGCTATCAGCGCCCAGGCTATCAGTCAGCGCCGCGTTGCCTCAAAACGCACCTGTCGGGTCGGCCACGACCGCGGGAGATGTGCCCATGTTCGCAGCAGTGGATGCTCGACCAGGTGTCAACGCTTTGGCTTCGCAACCGCGCCAAGGCTCCGGTACCCCGGGCGACATGAGGCGTCAGATCCTGTTGAGCGGCCACCGTCGCCGGGAGATTGCGCAAAGTGTCCCGGTGTCCGGGGCTCAGACCGATGGTGAGCCGCTGTTTGTGCCGGCGTGCCAGTTCGACAACCTTGCGCAACAGCTTCTTTCCCGCCGCGGTGAGGTAGAGGGCATGCAGTCGGCGATCGTTCGGATTGCGGCAACGCTCGACATAGCCACGCTGTTGGAGCTCATCGACAGAGACCACCACATGGCTGGGCAACATCCCCGGTCGCGCACTGAGGGCTTGTCGGCTGCGGCCGGGCTCTGCGCCGGCGGCGGGGCGACCGCTTTCACCGGGGCGAATCGACCGGTAGCCTGGTGTGAACACGATCACGGTCGGCGGGAGGCCTGCGATGCGGATTGCGGACGTGCTGCGAAATAAGGGGGCGGCGGTGGTGACCATCAGCCCCGACGCGACGGTCAGGGAGTTGCTCGCCGGCCTCGCCGAACACAACATCGGCGCCATGGTGGTGATCGGGCCGGACGGTCTGGTCGGCATCGTGTCGGAGCGTGACGTCGTGCGTCGACTTCATACCCACGGCGCCAGCGTGCTCAGCCAGCCGGTCGCAAAGATCATGACGCCTGCGGTCGTCACCTGCACCAAGTCTGACACGGTTGACAGCCTCAGCGTGTTGATGACCCAAAACCGGGTGCGCCATGTACCGGTTATCGAGGATGGCAAGCTGGCGGGCATAGTCAGTATCGGTGATGTGGTCAAAACCCGCATGGAGGAACTCGAAGCCGAGCAACGGCAGCTGCAGTCCTACATCATCCAGGGTTAGCCGTTAACCGTCTTAGCTCCAGGAGTATTCGGCGCGCAGCCGGGCCGCCACCCGGTCGAAAACCTCCCGGTTGACGATGGCGCCCTCGCGCCGGATGCTTTCCTCGGGCACCTCGAATACCCGGTCCAATCGGACCCAGCTGGACTTTCCGCCGTAATTCCAACTACCGCAACCAATCTCGACTGAGTTCGGGTCTTTGGCCAGCTTCTCTTGGCTTGACAACATCAGCCCCAGCAGGGTGCGCCGGTCACGGCCCACGAGGAGAACCGCTCGGTCCTCACCACGGGTGGGGTCGCTTTGGTCCACCACCCATGTCCAGACAATCTCGCCGGGACCGGCCCGGCCGGCCAGGTCCGGCGCATAGACGAGCTTGCGAGCCCGGTATGCGGTGGGAACGCTGGTACTGGTCACCGGCCGGCCCGCGGTGATTGCGGCACTGGAATTCGATTCGCCCGTGATGACGCTGATGCCGAGCTTGATGCCGTCCCGGATGCCCCGCCGCAGGGATGGTGATTTCTGCAGGTGACGGATGAACTGTGGAGCTTCGTTGAAAACCAGGTTCTCCGCGAGCTGCTGCACTAGTTTCCACTGTCCTTTCCACTGTCCTTTCCACTGTTCTTTCCAGTGTTCTTTCCAGTGCCCCTTTCCCGGACGGGTCATGTGGGCAGCATAAGACGGCACGTGGCAATTGGGCGCACCGCACCGTCGCTGGATACGCTGGATGTGCTCACTGAACCGTTGGCTGGTACGCGTCCGTCAGGAGATTCCCATCAGCAGCTTCGCCGACCAGACCTTTACCGCGCCGGCGCAGATAAGGAATTTCTGCATCATTGCCCACATCGATCACGGCAAGTCCACGCTGGCCGATCGGATGCTCCAGCTGACAGGTGTCGTCGACGCGCGATCCATGCGGGCTCAGTACCTGGACCGCATGGATATCGAGCGTGAGCGCGGGATCACCATCAAAGCGCAGAATGTGCGCTTGCCGTGGCGGGTCGCCGGCGGCCCTGGCGCCGGCGAACAGTACGTCCTGCACCTCATTGACACCCCGGGGCATGTGGACTTCAGCTATGAGGTGTCCCGGGCGCTGGCCGCCTGCGAGGGCGCCGTACTGCTGGTCGATGCGGCGCAGGGCATCGAGGCACAGACGCTGGCTAATCTCTATCTGGCGCTGGATCGCGACCTCGTGATCATCCCGGTGCTCAACAAGATCGATCTTCCTGCCGCGGATCCTGACCGCTACGCCGGTGAGATCGCCCACATCATGGGTTGCGAACCACATGAGGTGCAGCGGGTGTCGGGAAAGACGGGCGAGGGGGTTCCCGAATTACTCGACGAAATCGTCAAGCGGGTACCTCCGCCGCAGGGGGATCCCGACGCCCCCACGCGCGCAATGATTTTCGACTCCGTATACGACATTTACCGCGGTGTGGTGACGTACGTGCGCGTGGTTGACGGGAAGATCACCCCGCGTGAGCGGATCGCGATGATGTCCACCGGCGCCACGCATGAGTTGCTGGAGGTGGGCATTGTCTCACCCGAGCCGAAGCCCACGGCGGGCCTAGGGGTCGGAGAGGTCGGCTATCTGATCACCGGTGTGAAGGACGTCCGTCAGTCCAAGGTCGGCGATACCGTGACCACCGCGCGTCACGGCGCCATTGAGCCACTGACCGGATACCGCGAGCCGAAGCCCATGGTCTATTCGGGGCTCTACCCGGTCGACGGTTCTGACTACCCGGCGCTGCGTGACGCGCTTGACCGGCTGCGGCTCAACGATGCGGCTCTGACGTACGAGCCGGAGAACTCGGCGGCACTGGGGTTCGGGTTCCGCTGCGGGTTTTTGGGGTTGCTGCACATGGAGATCACCCGCGAGCGGCTGGAACGCGAATTCGACCTTGACTTGATTTCCACCGCACCGAATGTGGTCTACCGGGTGGTGCTCGACGACGGCTCTGAGCATGTCGTCACCAATCCCTCGGATTGGCCGTCAGGCAAGAAAATCCGCGCCGTGTACGAGCCTGTTGTCAAGACCACCATCATTGCGCCCAGTGAATTCATCGGCGCGATCATGGAGCTCTGCCAGTCTCGGCGCGGCGAACTCGCCGGCATGGATTATCTCTCGCCCCAGCGTGTCGAGTTGCGCTACACAATGCCGCTGGGAGAGATCATCTTCGATTTCTTCGATGCACTGAAATCCCGCACGCGCGGCTACGCCAGCCTCGATTACGAGGAGGCCGGTGAACAAGAGGCCGCGCTGGTCAAGGTGGACATCCTGTTGCAGGGTGAGCCCGTCGACGCGTTGAGCGCGATCGTGCACAAGGACGCTGCGCAGGCGTACGGCCACAAGATGACCGCCAAGCTCAAAGAACTCATTCCGCGCCAACAATTCGAGGTACCGGTACAAGCGGCAATCGGCTCGAAGATCATTGCCCGCGAGAATATCCGGGCGTTGCGCAAAGACGTGTTGTCGAAGTGTTACGGCGGTGACATCACCCGCAAGCGCAAACTGCTAGAAAAGCAGAAGGAGGGCAAGAAGCGGATGAAGACCATCGGGCGGGTCGAGGTCCCGCAGGAAGCCTTCGTCGCCGCGCTCTCTGCCGACACCTCCACTGAAAAATCGAAAAAATAGCCGGCGCGGAAAACGGCTTCAGAGGTGTTCTCCGCGCCGGCGACGCGGGAGCAGGGTGGACTACGCCGTGCGGCGGCCGCGGCTACACCTGCGTGTTGGAGATGAGCTGCCCGGACGTGGCGTTGATCGTGACCTTGTGTTCAACGATGTATGAATCCCACACGTCGGCTTTCCACACGGTCGTCGCGTTGCTGTCACCGAGTTTCAACTCGGTGATCGAGCCCTGGGGCACCGCGTCGAGCATCTTGTTCACCGCCGCGCGGTAGTCCAGGCGCGCGGCCTGCACAAGCGCGCGGTTTTTGGCTTTGTCGCTTTCGTTTTTCGGGGTCGGTCCGACCATTACCGTCACACCGTCGGACGACACATCCATCGAGTCCTCCGTCCCGTCCGGGGTGACCACATGAACTTTCCAGCTGCCACTCTCTTGACTCCTGATGAGGGTCAGCGTGCCGTTCGGTACCTGGGCCACCGCGGCGGCTCCGGCGCGCAACAATGTCTGCGGGTCGGGCGGGGCAGCGGGACGGGACCATGTGGCTCTGCTGCTGGTTGTCGCCGATGTCGCGGCAGGCTTGCCGCTCTGGCCACAGCCGGCCAGCGCCAGAACCGCGACGGCAACGACAACCGTATGAACCCGGGAGCAATACCTCAGATAAGCCATCGGCGCATGGTACCGCGGCCCTCGGCGGCTCGTTTTCGGTGCTCGGAAACGCGGCCTGACACCTCTACGCGCACGACTTTGCCGGATACGCAGTACCCGACCCGGCGTACCGTAGGGTGGCGCGGTCGGCGATCCGGCGCTTCGGGGTGCGGACGGAAAGACTTCCCTCTTGTCGGTTGCGCCTGGATGATCAGCACCAGCCGGGTGGACGCCCTCAGAGAGTTGTGCGGTGTTGACCGGTGCGGGAGTCAACCTCTTCGGCCTCTGCGGCGAAAAGGTGCGACAGGCAGGGAAACGCCACGGAAGTCCCGAAGCTCCGGCTGAGTGGATGATGCCCGGTTTGCTGTCAGACCGCGCAACGGTGCTTGTCCGCCGATCGTGGCACACGTTGGTTTCGGGTCGCGGGGAGCATAAGGTGAGGCCGGTGGACGGGTTTCTGAATTGGTGGGACGGCGTCGAGCTGTGGTTATCAGGGCTCGGCTTCGTGTTGCAGACCCTCGTCGTCATGCCGGTCGTGCTGGTCGTAGCGTACGGTATCGCGGTGGTGCTGGACGGACTTCTCGGCAAGGGTATCAAGCTGATGCGCCGCGCCCGTCGCAGCGATGAGGCCCCCGGATGACCGGTATGCCGCGGTCACGGGTGACATTGGTGCTCGTCGTGCTGGTGGTGCTGGTGATCGTGACGTGGCTGCTGACGCGTTGATATCGCGTGACCGTCGATTCCTCGCCCACGGACGGGCGCCAGTCAACATCTTCTGTTAGGCTTCGCGCCATGCACGCAGCGTCCGGCAACCGGCAGTGCCACGTTCTGGCGCTCATTGCCGTGGGTAATTGTGCTGTGGCTGACGTGCACTGTCACCGCTGAACCCAGCCTGCGATTTTGGTGTCGGTCAAACACTGCTAGGTAGCGCTTGTGCGCGCTGCCGTCGCACCGGGACCGACATCTCCCCGGTGAAAGGTCACCCATGCCCAACAATGTTGCGAGCAGAGTCCGCTGGAGGCAGACTGTCGCGTTCGCGCTGACAGCAGGTCTTGCCGCGGCGTGTCATGCCGGCGCCAGCGACATGGTCGGTGGCCGCAGTCCGGCCGGAACGCGCACAAGCATCACCTTGGTTGCCTACTCGGCTCCAGAACCTGGATGGAGCAAGGTGATTCCCGCGTTCAACGCTTCCCGGCAGGGCAGAGATGTTCAGGTGATCACTTCTTATGGGGCCTCCGCCGACCAGTCCCGCAGTATCGTAGACGGTAAGCCGGCCGATATCGTGAACTTCTCGTCGGCACCTGATGTCAGCCGATTAGTGAAGGCCGGCAAGGTTTCCAAAGACTGGGATAAGGACGCCACCAAAGGCATCCCTTTCGGCTCCGTTGTGAGTTTGATGGTGCGTGCTGGCAATCCGAAACATATCAAGGATTGGGATGACCTGCTGCGTCCGGGGGTGGAGGTCATCACGCCCAGTCCACTGAGTTCCGGCTCGGCCAAGTGGAACCTGCTCGCCCCCTATGCCGCCAAGAGCAATGGCGGCCAGAATCGCCAAGCCGGTTTAGAATTCGTCGACGAGTTGGTGAGCCAGCATGTCAAACTCCGTCCCGGATCTGGCCGCGAAGCCACCGATGTTTTCATCGAGGGCCGAGGCGACGTGCTGATCAGCTATGAAAACGAAGCCATTGCCACCGAGCGCCAGGGCAGGCCGGTGCAACACATTAACCCGCCGCAGACGTTCAAGATCGAAAACCCGGTCGCCGTTGTTAACACCAGCGCTCATCTCGGCGCCGCCGTCGCATTCAAAAACTTTCAATACACCGTCGAAGCTCAAAAACTTTGGGCACAAGCTGGTTTCCGACCTGTCGATCCTGCGGTGGCAGCCGATTTCCGCGACCAGTTCCCGACGCCGGGTAAATTGTGGACGATAGCCGACCTGGGCGGCTGGGATGCTGTCGATCCACAACTGTTCGACAAAAATACCGGTGCTATCACCAAAATCTATATGCGCGCGACCGGATGACGATGGCACTCATTCCCGATCCGGACACAAGCCGGCCGCGAGTCAACCATCGGGTCCGGTGGCGGGCCTCGGTGCGCATGGGCCACCGCAGCACATGCCTGTTGGTCGGCGCTGCAATGGTGTGGATTTCAGTGATCGTGCTGCTACCACTGGCCGCGGTCAGCTGGCAGGCCGCCAGCGGTGGCTGGCAGGCGTTTTGGTTCGCGGTCACGTCGCACGCCGCTTTGGCGTCTTTCCGGGTGACACTGACCCTGGCTACCGCCGTCACCGCGATCAACACGGTTTTCGGTCTGCTGATCGCATGGGTACTGGTGCGAGACGACTTTGCTGGCAAGCGCCTGATCGATGCTGTCATCGATCTGCCGTTCGCGCTGCCCACCATCGTTGCCAGCGTGGTGATGCTGGCGCTGTACGGTCCCAATAGCCCAGTGGGTCTTCACTTTCAGCACACCGAAATGGGTGTTGGGGTAGTGCTGGCATTCGTCACATTGCCGTTTGTGGTGCGGTCCGTGCAGCCGGTGCTGCTCGAGATCGACCGGGAGACCGAAGAGGCAGCCGCGTTATTGGGGGCGGGCAGCCTGACGATTTTCACCGCCGTCGTGTTGCCATCGCTGACTCCGGCGTTGTTATCAGGTGCTGGCCTGGCTTTCTCACGCGCCATCGGCGAGTTCGGATCCGTCGTACTGATCGGTGGGGCGATTCCGGGGAAGACTGAAGTGTCTTCGCAGTGGATCCGCACTCTGGTCGAGAACGATGACCGCAGCGGTGCTGCTGCGATATCGATTGTTCTGCTGTCGATGTCGTTCACAGTACTTTTCATTCTGCGCATTGTCGGTGCACGCGCGGCTAGACGTCAGGAGATGGCCACGTGACACTCTCACCGATGATCCGCTTCTTCATCAGATTCGTAGGAGTGTTGTACATTCTCGCACTGCTGATCATTCCGGTTCTGCTGATTTTGTGGCGGACCTTCGCGCCCGGATTATCTCAGTTCTTTGCCTACGTCAGTACTCCTGCCGCAGTGGCGGCTTTGCGCTTATCGTTGCTTGTTTTGGCCATCGTGCTACCGCTGAACGTGGTCTTCGGTGTCGTGGTGGCGCTGGTTCTGGCGCGTCGCAGATTCCTCGGTAAAGGCGTGCTGCAGACGATTATCGATCTGCCTTTCGCGGTGTCGCCCGTGATCGTCGGCGTCGCACTGATCGCGTTGTGGGGATCGGCCGGAGCTTTGGGCTTTGTCGAGAGAGACCTCGGGTTCAGGGTCATCTTCGGGCTGCCCGGTATCGTGCTCGCCAGCGTTTTTGTCACGCTGCCGTTCGTGGTGCGCGAAGTCGAACCGGTCCTGCAGGAGCTGGGAACAGATCAGGAGCAGGCGGCGGCGACACTGGGTTGTGGTGTGTGGCAGACGTTCTGGCGGGTGACGCTGCCATCAATTCGATGGGGGCTCACATACGGCGTGGTGCTCACCAGCGCGCGCACGCTCGGGGAATACGGGGCGGTGATCATGGTGTCCTCCAACTTGCCGGGAAAGTCGCAGACGTTGACTCTGCTGGTCTCGGATCGCTACAACCGCGGGGCTGAATACGGCGCCTATGCTCTGTCGACGTTGTTGATGGGGGTCTCGATGCTGGTGCTGGTCGTACAGGTGTTTTTTGACGCCCGACGTGTGCGCAAGGATGTGCGCAAGGAGATGGCATGAACCCGACCGACGCGATCATCGTTGCCGGTGTCTCTAAGCGTTACGGAGATTTTGTTGCACTAGACGATATCGACTTCTCGGTGCCCGCCGGTTCGCTCACGGCGTTGCTGGGGCCCAGTGGTTCAGGTAAGTCGACGCTGTTGCGTGCCATTGCTGGCCTCGATCGGCCCGACACCGGCAGCATTGTTATCAACGGACGTGACGTGACCGGTGTGTCACCCCAGCGGCGTGGAGTCGGCTTCGTGTTCCAACACTATGCGGCATTCAAACACTTGACTGTGCGCGACAACATCGCTTTCGGGTTAAAGATCCGCAGACGGTCCAAAGCCGAGATCAAAGAGAAAGTCGATAACCTGCTGGAAGTGGTCGGGCTGAGCGGATTTCAAACTCGCTACCCCCATCAGTTGTCCGGTGGGCAACGACAGCGCATGGCGCTGGCGCGCGCGCTGGCCGTGGACCCGGACGTGTTGCTCTTGGATGAGCCGTTCGGCGCGCTGGACGCCAAAGTCCGCGACGAGTTGCGCGCCTGGCTGCGTCGCTTGCACGACGAGGCGCATGTGACCACGGTGCTGGTCACTCACGATCAAGGGGAGGCCCTGGATGTGGCTGACCGGATCGCCGTGCTCAATAAGGGCCGCATCGAGCAGATCGGATCCCCAGCAACGGTCTACGACAACCCGGCGAACACTTTCGTGATGTCATTTTTGGGTGCGGTATCGACACTGAACGGAACCTTGGTTCGCCCGCACGATATCCGGGTCGGTCGCACACCTGATATGGCGGTTGCCGCCCGGGACGGCACGGCGCAATCTGCCGGCGTACAGCGCGCCACCGTCAACCGCGTGGTGATGCTGGGATTTGAAGTCCGCGTCGAGTTGACCAGCGCGGCCACCGGTGTCCCGTTCACCGCGCAGATCACCCGCGGCGACGCTGAGGCGCTTGCCCTGCGCGAAGGCGACACCGTTTACGTGCGTGCTACCCGTGTGCCGCCTATTGGCGGCGACGTTATGGCCCGTCACGGTCCGAACACCGAGAGGATGCGAGCACAGTGACGTCGTCGTAGTCTTTGCGTGCTCACCCGCAGGCGACGGCAAGCGGTGTCACGGCTGCGGCAGCCCAGTTGGGCGCCTTCCGCGACGGCGATCGGCGTTCGGCTCGATTCACGCCGCCATGTGACCGGCCACCGCACGGTCGAAGCGATCCAGCACAGTCTCAGCAACTAACCGGTGGGCACCTAACGGGGGTGCCATCGCGATGCCGGCGTCGCGTGCAAACGCCTGCACCCGGTCGGGTAGCCTCCCCGGCGCCAGGAACCACGGGGCGATCACCAGTCGGCGCATGCCTAGCTGGCGCAGCCGATGAGCCGCCGTTGCCAGCGAACCGGGCACGGTGACGAACGCGGTGGTCGCCCCTGCCCAACGGGTTCCGGCCGACAGCTTCGATGCGACCTGCGCGGTGCGCGCGTTGACTGCGGCATCCGAGGAGCCGATTGCCACCACCAGCACGCCAAGCGCATCGTCGGCCGGAGAAACGCCCATGCCGGCCAGCCGCTCCCGCAATACACACACCAAACGGCCGTCGGCCCCGAGCACCGGAGCGCGCCGTACGCTGATTCCGCGCTCTGTCGCACCCGAACGAGCAATGTGTTCGGGAATGTCACGGCGGGCGTGGTAGGCGTCAGCCAACAGCAGCGGAGTGACCACAACATAACGCGTTCCCCGCAACCCGGCGAGGACGTCGACCAAGCCCGGCGGGTTCTTGTCCAAGTAGGCGAGACGCAGGTCAAGACCCGGCCGCAGGTCTTTCAGCAAATCGGCCACCGCCCGGGTGGTGGCGGCCGATCGCGGATCTGCGCTGCCATGTGCGGTCAGCACCATCGTGGTCACAAGGGGTGCAACCCGCCTTCCGTTTTAGACCGTTCCCGCCAGCGCCCGCTGCGCGCCGCCACCTTCCGGGGGTGTTGTTCGGTCCAGCCGTTGGTCTGGCCGCTCAACGGAGATCGTCCTCGTCAGCGCGCATTACCCACTGCGCAAACCGAGCGCCGTCATTACGGTGCTTGAGAAAGTTCCGCACCAGCCGCTCGATGTAATCGCCGAGCTCGTGGCTGTGCACCTTGTGCTGGCGCAACTTACGGCCGAAACCGCTGTCGGCGCCGAGGCTGCCGCCGAGATGCACCTGAAAACCTTCGACCGAACCGCCGTGACCGTCGTCGACCATCTGGCCCTTGAATCCGATGTCGGCGATCTGGATTCGAGCACACGAGTTAGGGCAGCCGTTGATGTTTATCGTGATCGGCACGTCGAGCTGGGCATTGACCTCCTCGAGCCGCTTCTCCAGTTCGGGTACCAAAGCTTGTGCACGGCATCGGGTTTCGGCAAACGACAACTTGCAGAATTCGATACCGGTGCAGGCCATCACGTTTCGACGCCAGTGCGACGGCCGCGACGGCAACCCGAGGGCGTCCAGTTCGGCGACCATGCGGTCCACGTGGTCATCGGGCACGTCGAGGATGATCAGTTTCTGGTACGGGGTGAACCGGACGCGGTTAGACCCGGCTTGTTCAGCCAGTTCCGCCACTTTGGTCAGGATGGTGCCTGAGACTCGCCCGGCAATTGGTGCAACCCCGATGGCATTGCGGCCGTTCTTGAGGCGCTGCACGCCGACGTGGTCGATCGGATGGATCACCGGAGGCGGCGGGGGACCGTCGATCAGCGGCCGCTTGAGGTACTCGGTTTCGAGGACGTGGCGGAATTTCTCGACCCCCCAATCCTTGATCAGGAATTTCATCCGCGCCTTGGACCGCAGCCGCCGATAGCCGTAGTCGCGGAATACCGACGTCACGCCGGCCCAGACCTCGGGGACCTCCTCCAGCGGCACCCAGGCGCCCACGCGCTGCGCCAGCATCGGGTTGGTCGACAGGCCGCCTCCCACCCACAGATCCAGCCCGGGCCCGTGGTCGGGATGGTTGACGCCGATGAACGCTACGTCGTTGATCTCGTGCGCGACATCCTGCAGACCCGAGATCGCGGTCTTGTACTTGCGCGGCAGGTCGGCGAAGTCGGGTGTGCCGATATAGCGGCGCACGATCTCGTTGATCGCCCACGTCGGGTCGATCACCTCCTGGAGTGACTCACCGGCCAGCGGTGAGCCCAGGATCACCCGCGGACAGTCGCCGCAGGCTTCGGTGGTCTGCAAGCCGACTGCGTCCAGCCGTCGCCAGATCTCCGGTACGTTTTCCACCTCGACCCAGTGCATCTGCAGGTTCTCGCGGTCGGAGATGTCGGCGGTATTGCGCGCGAACTCCACCGAAATCTCACCCAAGGTGCGCAGCGCGGTGGTGGACAACGCGCCACCGTCGCAGCGCACCCGCATCATGAAATAGCGCGACTCCAAAACGTCGATGTTCTCGTCACCGGTCCAGCTGCCGTCATAACCCTGCTCACGCTGGGTGTAGAGACCCCACCAGCGGAAGCGTCCGCGCAAGTCGGTCTTCTCGATGCTGTCCCAGCCTTGTTTGGCATAGGTGTTTTCGATGCGCTCCCGCACGTCGAGGGTTCCGTGCTTCTTGAGCTCTTCGGTCGGATTGAGCGGCTCGCGCTCCCCGAGCGCCCATTGACCTTCACTGCGGGTCTTGGTGGGACGGGCTGTCGTCATTGCGGTTTCTCCTTCGCGGAGGGAGCCAGCCTGGACCGCGCAAACCAAGCGGTGTAACCGTCCCGGCGGCGCTGGTCTGGCCAGCTGCACGTTTCAGTTGGACGGATCTACGACATCAACGCCAGACAGCGGTAGACGCAGACGTGCTCAAGACATGCCGCCAATTCACCCGGGCAACCTCAGATGGGCTCAGGTGCGCGGCGGTCACCGTAGCATTGTGCCACCCCTACCGGCTGCCGTATGACCAGGTCAAACTTTTTCGCACGCTGATAAAAAAATACCAGCAACGTGGTATGGACACGTCACCGTTGAGCGGGTCAGCCGTCCGCTGCGGTTCGGTGGGGTGCTCGCGGCGCTGGCCAGTCCTGGCGAACTTGTGACGGGGCCGCGGCGTGTCGATCGCCGAGGAGCGGCGCGGACAGGCGAAAATGACCTAGCCAAAACAGGTCAGATGATTGGACTGGAAGTTTCGGGAGATACCACGGTGGCCGGCCCTTCTGAATCAGCCGACGAACCCGTCGGCGTGTTGTCGGCTAGCGCGCCCTCCGCCGGTGAGCCGGACACAGCGGGGCCAGGCGCCCGCGACACCGCCCAGGATGGGCGGGAGTCCGCTGACGGTCAGCGCGACGCGCGGCCGCGCTGGCGCACACCAGCCCGCTGGCTTGTTGCCGCCGCGCTGGTTGCCGTGCTGGCCGGGTCCGGGTTTGGGGGGTGGCTGCTGTTTCAGCGGCATCAAAAGGACGTCGCCGCCCGGCAGGCGCTTGCTGCTGCCGAGAAATTTGTGGTGACGCTGACCTGTGTCGACAGCAACACCATGGATAAACATGTCGCCGAGGTACTCGCCGCTTCGACAGGCGAATTCAACAACAACTACTCCAAGTCCGTCCGCGGGCAGCACCGTCAGCTCATCGTCAATAACCAAGTGACAACACGCGGCCGGGTTGTCGAATCGGCGGTCAAATCCGTCAGCCCGCACAAGGTTCAGGTGCTGCTGATGGTTGACCAGTCGGTAACCAGTCGGGCTGCCCCAGAACCGCAAATTGATCGCAGCCGCATCAAGATGACGATGGAGAAAGTCGGTGGCCGCTGGCTGGTGAGCAAGGTCGAGTTGTTATGAGAAGCTGGTGCGCGGGAACCGCCGCTGCCGCTATCGCCGCATCGATCGCGGCTGGATCAACAGCGTTATCCAGTGCACACGCGGATAGCGTCAACTGGGAAGCTATCGCGCAGTGTGAGTCCGGGGGTAACTGGGCGGCCGACACCGGCAATGGCGACTATGGCGGTCTGCAGATCAGCCTTCCCACCTGGGATGCCAACGGTGGCGCCGAGCTATCCCCACTACCCTCGACCGCCACTCCCCAGGAACAGATCCTGGTGGCGCAGCGGATTATGGCGACCCAGGGGCCGGGAGCGTGGCCGCGGTGCGCGGCGTGCAGCCAGGATGAAGCTCCGGTGGGCTCGCTGACCCATCTCTTGACATACATGTGGGCTCAGGCCGGCGGGTGCCCGGGGTCGTCGCGTGCGGTGGAAGAGGGAGCGGTGTAGCACAGGCCGGGCTATCCGGCGCGATGAACGTCCCACTCCAGGACACGCCGTGAGGATGCGGCACGTTGGTCATGCCGTGCCATGATGTGGGTGCATGACATCGCGTTGGCAGCCGGGCCTGCCGGACGTACGGCTGACACCGGGCCGGCCGTTCGGGATTTACGTGCACGTTCCGTTTTGCGCGACCCGCTGCGGGTACTGCGATTTCAACACGTACACCCCGGCCGAGCTGGGGGGTGTCGATCTGGACGCCTGGCTGGTGGCGCTGCAGAGAGAACTCGAGCTGGCGGCGGCGCGACTGGGTGGGCCGACGGTTCACACGGTGTTTGTCGGGGGCGGGACGCCCTCAGTGCTGGGCGCTCAGCGATTGGGCGCGGTTCTCGCCGCGGTCCGCGCGTGCTTCACACTGGTTCCCGACGCCGAGGTCACGACCGAAGCCAACCCGGAGTCCACGTCGCCTCAGCTGTTCGCGGCCCTGCGGTCGACCGGGTATACGCGAATTTCGCTGGGCATGCAGTCGGTGGCACCGCGAGTGCTGGCCACCTTGGACCGGGCGCATTCGCCGGGACGGGCGTTGGACGCCGCCCGCGAGGCCCGTGCCGCGGGATTCGACCATGTGAACCTCGACCTGATCTACGGCACGCCGGGGGAGACCGACGAGGAGCTGCGGTGTTCGGTCGACGCGGCGGTCGGAACGGGCGTCGACCACCTGTCCGCCTATGCCCTCACGGTCGAGAACGGCACCGCGCTGGCTCGGCGGGTACGGTCGGGTGAGCTGACAGTTCCGGACGATGACGTGCTGGCGCTGCGCTATGAGCTGGTGGATGCGCGGTTATCGGCGGCGGGTTTTCACTGGTATGAAGTGTCGAATTGGTGTCGGCCCGGCGGGCAGTGCCGGCACAATCTCGGCTATTGGGACGGGGGTCAGTGGTGGGGGGCCGGGCCCGGAGCGCACGGCTACGCCGGCGCGATTCGCTGGTGGAACGTCAAAAACCCGCGGACTTATGCGCAGCTACTGGCCGCCGGTGAACTGCCCGTTGCGGGGTTCGAGCGGCTTGGTGCCGGCGAGTTGCACACCGAGGACGTGCTGTTGGGGATTCGACTCCGCCGGGGACTGGCGCTCGCCAGGTTGACCGAGCCGGAACGTCAGCGCGCCAGGGTTGCGATCGCTGACGGCTTGCTGATCGCCGAGGGCGACCGGCTGGTGCTCACCGACCGCGGGCGCTTGTTGGCCGACGCGGTGGTGCGCAGCCTGCTGGGCTAGGCGGACGATTCTGCGCGGATGTTCGACAGCGGTTTACCTCATCGCAGCCCGGTCAGTGCACCGGGGTGGGAGCCCTTCAGGGCTAACGTATTTCGTGGTGGTGTGTCAAGCGTGTTCAGATGAACCAGCTTCCGACGAAGCGTGCGATCTCGATATAGAGCGGAATGCCGATGGTGACGTTGTAGGAAAATGTCAAACCCAACGACGCCGCCAGCGGCAGAGTCGGGCTGGCCTCGGGAATCGCCAGCCGCTGCACCGCCGGTACCGCGATGTAGGACGCCGCGCCGCAGAGCACCGCGAACAAGATGTAGGTCCCGGGCATGAAATCGGCATGGGTGAGGTACGCGTAGATATGGGCGGTGATGATGCCGAGCGTCGCGAACAGATTCGGTGCCAGCAGTCCGAAGACGATGAAGCCAGGACCGGCGGTCTTGAGGTCCTTGAGTTTTCGGGAGGCCGTCATGCCCATCTCGAGAAGGAACAGGCACAGCGCGCCCTGGAACGCGGTCACGAATACACTGTCGTCGTCGTGGACGACCCTCGGTCCCTGCAAGCGACTGACCAAGCCGATGGCGATGCCACCGAAAAGCCGATACAGACCCGGGTTCAGCACGACCTCTCTCAGCAATGTCGCGCTGCGGATTGGCCGCGGATCGTCCGCGTCGACCCGGTCGCCGGGATGTTCTCGCTCGTCCGGTGACATCGCCGCCCCGGGGTGCGGTTCCCGCTCGCGCTCGATGGTGCGGCGGTCGCCCTGAGCTGGCTGGGTGGCCGCCCCGGGCCCGATCCGGACCGGCGCCGGGCGAAGGTAGCCCGGCTCACCGGGCATGTTCCCCGCTGGGTCCATCCCTTTGTGGCGCAGCCGCGCTGCCAGGGAGAGCGCCACCAGGCAGCCAGGGATCTCCATCAGCGCCAGCATGACCGGCATGAAACCGTTGAAAGCCATTCCCACACTTGCGAGCACGCCCACGCACGTCGCGAAGGTGCCCGCTGAGTCCGACCCGTAATACCCCGCGACCGTCGCCCTGTCGATCCGCCGCATCGAGGTCATGCGGGTCAGGAGCACATAGGCGAGAAAACCGATCACGGAGTTCAGGGCGAAGCCGACGGCCAAGAATCCGGCCACCGTGCCGATACTGGAAGCGTGGATCGTGGCGAGTTCTTCACCTCCGTGCCAGCCGATCGCCAGCAACAGATACATCGTCAGACCTTGGTAGATCTCCTAAGGGAACTCGAACTGGACCTTCAGGACCGGGATCAAAAACCCGAGATAGAAGAACAGCAGCAGCGGCTTGAAGAGGTTGTGGGTGAGGTTGTGCCAGAACTCGAGGAACATCAGTGTCCTACCCGATCCGGCCTGGCCATGAATGCACCCCGGAGGTCGCCGGTGGTGCGGCCTCGGACATCACCCGCAAGGCGCTACTGTGCCTTGCGCGCGGGCGAAACCAGTGCCGGATTGACGGTGTCCTTGACCCGGTGGGTCACTGACACCCATGCCGCCGGCGAGTAGTGCGTCGTGATCTCCTGGAATCCCTCGACGCGGGAGACGGTAATCACACCGGTCTGGCGGTTGATCGAGAGCTTGTCGCCGTCATGGGCGGACACTTCTTCACCGTCGAGGAGCCGAATCACAAACACCGCGTTTTCTCCTCTCGCCGCATCGGGTCTGGTCGTTTTTGCGCTGTCGACGTCGGGCCGCCGCTGATCCTAAAGACAGCCGTGGTTTGCACCGGGTCGGTTGCGAGGCCGGCAGGTGAATCTCACAGAAACGTTGGATGACGTAGACGTCGGCGCCTCGCTCCGGTACGCACGCTGTGGAACGATGCGCCCCGCACCCGTTCAGCTGGTGATGGTGGGTTGTGACGGCGGATGATCCGAGCGCTGTGCGTGCGATGTGCGACTCGTCCGTGCCACCACAAGCCACTGCTGAGGTTAGGCTACATTTACTAACCGTGGTCCAGGTGAGTGCCGAGGCGAGTTCCTCCCGTGCCGCCTCATCGTCGATCCCCTTGCCCCCCGATCTGGCGCCGGCTGACCTCGCCGCCGCGCTGGCGGCGGAGCTGCCCGAGCGCGCCGGTGAAGAGTACCTGCTCTACGAACATGCGGGTCAATGGGTGCTGGCCACCGGGACGGCGGCCCTGCTTGAGCTTGACAGCGACGAGCTTCGCGTCACCCGCCGCGATGGCACCCGACGACAGCGGTGGTCAGGGCGGCCAGCCTCGGTGCTCGGCGATGCTGTCGACCGGCTGCTAATGGAGGCAGACCAGCTCTTCGGCTGGATTGCCTTCGAATTCGGTGTTTACCGCTTCCGGCTGCACGAGCGCCTGGGTGCGCGTACTCCGTTGGCCCGGGTGTTCTGTCCGCGAACCCGCATTGTGATCACCCAGGACACGGTTCGTCTGGTTGGCGCCGAGGAGCGTCACCGGACAGCGGTGCAACGGCTGCTCAGCGACGGTGTGCCCGCACCGATGGTCCCCTCCGGGGTCGACGTGACCGCTGACCGGGGTGGCTACCGCGACAGGGTGGCGGTAGCCATCGGCGAGATCGCAGCCGGCCGCTACCAAAAGGTCATCCTATCCCGTTGTGTGGACGTCCCGTTCCGGGTCGACTTCCCTTCGACCTATCGGCTGGCGCGTCGCCACAACACTCCTACCCGATCGTTCCTGTTGCGGCTTGGCGGGATTCGGGCGGTTGGCTGCAGTCCCGAGCTGGTCGCGGCGGTGGGCCACGACGGAGTAGTGATCACCGAGCCGCTGGCCGGGACGCGGGCGCTCGGTCGGGGTGCGACACATGACCGGCAAGCTCGTGATGACCTCGAGTCGAACCCTAAAGAGATTGTGGAACACGCAATTTCAGTTCGCACCTCGTTGCGGGAGATCACCGAGATCGCCGAACCAGGCAGTGCCGCCATCACCGATTTCATGACAGTACGAGAGCGCGGAAGTGTGCAACACCTCGGCTCGAGGGTCAGTGCGCGCCTGGACCCCTCCAAAGACCGACTGGATGCGCTTGAGGCGCTTTTTCCGGCCGTCACCGTATCTGGTATTCCGAAGGATGCTGGTGTGGAAGCCATTCAGCGTCTGGATCAAACTCCGCGCGGACTATATTCCGGTGCAGTGGTGATGTTTTCGTCCGATGGCGGGCTGGATGCGGCGCTGACGTTGCGTGCGGCTTATGAATGTGACGGCGAGACCTGGCTGCGGGCCGGTGCCGGGATCATCGGGTCCTCGGAACCGGAACGTGAATTCGTGGAGACCTGTGAGAAGCTCTCCACCATAGCGCCGTACCTTGTCGCGCGTCGATGACCTCAAGCCTGCCTTACCACGCGAGGATAGCTGCAACCCGGGTGAAAGCCTGGGTGCCGAATCTGACCAGCATCGTGATCAGGTCGGCGATTTCGGTGTCGGCGGGCAGTGGCTGTCCCGGTTTTGGCATCGATGCGTTTGGGTCGGGTGAGGGTGGTCTGCGCGCCGTCGATCCGGATCACTCGCAGCGCCACCAGCGGTCGAATCCACATCAGGCCGTACCGGTGCAGCGCCCGGCACCGCGCTGATCTGGCGCGCGATCGCCGACTTGTCGATTTTCCCAACTGCTGTGGTCGGCAGTGCTGTCATCGGCGCCACGACATCGGGCCGGGCGTGGGCGGCGACCCCGCGTTCATCGAGGTAGCTGTGCAGCTGGCTCAGCGTCAATGGCGGACCGGCGAACACTACTGCAGCGCATATTTTTTCACCGAGGTAGGGATCGGGCAGAGGCACGGCGGCAGCGGACACGATCGCGGGGTGGGTCAGCAGATGCTCTTCGAGGTCACTCGCGGCGACGATTTCCCCGGCGCGGCAGATGACGTCTTTGACTCGGCCGGTGACCTGCAGATAACCGTCGGCGGAGCGGCGAACCAGATCTCCGGTGCGATAAAAACCGTCGGCATCAAAGCAGCGTGTGTTCTCGCGTTCGGCCCGAAAGTAGCCGTTGATCGTGTAAGGGCCACGGACCAGGAGCTCACCCACCTCACCGGGCGGTACCGGCCGGCCGGCGGGGTCGACGACACGCAACTCGTCATCGGGGCACAGCGGTCGCCCTTGAGTGTGCTCAATCAGCTCCGGCGGATCGTCGGGACGCGTGTAACAGACGAGCCCCTCTGCCATCCCGAAGACCTGCTGCAGTCCCGGTGTCAGTGTGGCACGTATCCGCCGGGCATCCTCGGGTTCCAGCTTGGCCCCACCAACCTGCAAGAGCCGCAACGAGGTCGGCACCACAGGCTCCCATTCGCAAGCGTGCGCCCACAGTTTGGCCAATGCCGGTACCAATGCCGTGACGGTGACACCGTGCCGAGCGATGGTGGCGAACGCGGACTCGGGACTGGCGTCGGTGCTGAACACTGTGGTCGCGCCGGTCGTCATGGCGCCGAGCAGGCCAGGGCAGGCCAGCGGAAAGTTATGCGCGGCGGGCAGCGCCACGAGATAGACGTCGTCAGCGGTGAGCCGGCAGATCTCGGCGCTGGCGGTCGCGTTGTAGACGTAGTCGTCGTGGGTGCGGGGAATGAGTTTAGGCAGCCCGGTGGTGCCGCCGGATACCAGCAGCAACGCCGGTGAGGCGGGGTCGATCGCGGGCAACTCGGTCAGCTGCGGCGCGGTGCCGGCGCACAACTCCGACCAGGACACGAATGGACCGGGTTCGCCGTCGACGATGACATAGCGAAGTCCCGGGTGATCCTCACGAAGGCCCTGCGCCATGGCAGGATAGTCGAAACCGCTGGCCGCATCGGCGATCAGCAGCCCGGTGGCCCCACTGAGGCTTGCGAAGTGGCCCAATTCGGCGGCGCGATGGCCGGGCAGGCACATCACCGGCACCGCTCCGGCCCGCAAGATAGCGAACAGCGCCACCGCGAACTGGCAGGTGTTGGGCAGCTGCAGCAGTATCCGGTCACCGGGTGCGATGCCGAGCGCGCGCAGTCCCGCTGCCCCGCGGCTGGCCAGCTGGTCAAGCTCTGCGTAGCTCAGCTGCTGGGGGGTTAGGCTAGGGGACTGGCCGCTGTCAGCCACGGCGACCCGTTGTGGCCATCGCCTGGCGCCATCGGCCAGAATGGCCGCAACGCTGCGGCCCGTCCAATAACCCGCCGACCGGTACCGGGCGGCCCGCTCGGGGGGGAACGGAACAAAGCCATCGAGTCGCTCCGGTCGCGTCGTGTGCATGCGGGCTCCTCACTGAGGCGGTGCTCGCCGGAAGACTATAGAGTAGACCCAAAAGTTAGGGCAGGCTGAGCTAACCTACAGGCGGCACGCGACACCGCTGGACAACGCAGCGACGCGGTCAGGTGCCGTCACGGGGTGCGTTGTCTGGCCCGCTGGGCTGAGGGAGGCGTTTTGGTGGTGTCCGCCGCTGTCGATCGGCAGACCATCCGCGCGCAGGTGGCCGAATTACTGGGCGTCGGCGCAGACGCCGTTGATCCCTGTGCCAACCTGATCGGTCAGGGCTTGGACTCGATCCGGATGATGGCGTTGGCGGGACGCTGGCGGCGCGACGGTTTGGCGATCGACTTCGCCACGCTGGCCGCGACGCCGACGATCGAGGCGTGGTCGACGCTGTTGTCGTCGTCGCCGCGGGTGGCGGTTGCTCCGGCCGCCTCAGTCACCACGGATGAGGGCGATGCCGAGCACGCATTCCCGCTCGCGCCCATGCAGCACGCCCTGTGGGTGGGCCGACAAGACAACCAGCGGTTAGGGGGAGTTGCCGGTCACCTTTACGTCGAGTTCGACGGCGGCCCGATCGATCCCGAACGACTGCGCTCGGCGGCCAGCCGGCTTGCAGCCCGTCACCCCATGCTCCGGGTGCGGTTTTTGCCCGACGGCACCCAGCGCATCGATCCGCCCAGGCCGTTCGCTGTCACTGTCCACGACTTTCGCACGCTCGAGGCGGCGGCCGTCGACCAGCAGCTGGCGGTCATCCGGGAAACCAAATCGCAGCAACAACTTGACGGCCAAGTACTGGAGCTCACGGTGTCGATGCTGCCCGGCGAGCGATCGAGGCTGCACGTTGACCTGGACATGCAGGCGGCTGATGCGATGAGCTACCGCACGCTGATGGCTGATCTGGCGGCGCTGTACCGCGGCCGGCAGTTGCCGGATTTGGGTTACACCTACCGGGAATACCGGCTGGCCCTGGAGCGGCAGGAATCGGCGCCGCAACCTGCCCGTGACGCTGACCGGGCGTGGTGGGCGCAGCGCATCCCGCACATGCCGGATCCGCCACCGCTGCCGCTGGCGCCCCCGGGTGACGCAGGCGAAACACGCATAAGCACCCGGCGCTGGCACTGGCTGGACCCGCAGACCTGCGGTGCACTGTTTGCCAACGCCCGATGCCGGGGTATCACGCCGGCGATGGCGCTGGCCGGGTCATTCGCTCACACGCTGGCCCGCTGGTCGGGTACGCCGCGGTTTTTGCTGAACGTCCCGTTATTCGCCCGCCAGCCCCTCCACGCCGATGTGAACCGCGTGGTCGGCGACTTCACCTCGTCGCTGTTGCTTGACATCGATCTCACTCACGCGGCTACCGCGGCGGCCCGGGCACGAGCGGTGCAGGACGAGCTGCGCACTGCTGCCACGCATTCGGCATATTCCGGGTTGTCGGTGCTACGCGACCTGAGCCGTCACCGCGGCACCCAGGTGCTCGCTTCGGTAGTGTTCACCAGCGCACTCGGGCTGGGTGACCTGTTCTGCACCGAGGTCATCGAACAATTCGGCGCCCCGTCGTGGATCATTTCCCAGGGCCCCCAGGTGCTGCTGGATGCACAGGTCGCCGAGTTCGACGGGGGTGTGCTGGTGAATTGGGATGTTCGCGACAGGGTGTTCGCCCCCGGAGTCATTGACGCCATGTTCGCCTTTCACATCGAGGAACTGCGGCAGCTGGCCGGTGACGGCGCCTGGGACACGCCGAGAAGGAGCGCGCTGCCGCCCTCGCAGCGTGCGGTGCGTGAGGCCTGCAATACCCGCAGTGCCGAGCCCACGGGAGAGGCGCTGCACGACGGCTTTTTTCGCCGCGCGCAGCTCCAGCCCACTGCACCGGCGCTGTACACGGGCTCCGATGTGCTCAGCTACGCCCAACTCCGTGACCAGGCGCTGGCAGTGGCGGCAGCGTTGCGCGATTTCGGTGTGCGCCCGGGGGATACGGTCGCGGTGATGGGACCGAAAAACGCCGAACAGATTCCGGCGCTGCTGGGCATTCTTGCCGCCGGCGGCGCTTATCTGCCGGTCGGTGTCGACCAACCCCCCGACCGCGTGCAGCGCATAGTCGAGGCGGGTGCGGTGCGCGCGGCTGTAGTGTGCGGTGACGGGACGTATTCGCTACCGGTGCCGGCGCTGACGGTTGGTCAGGCACTACACGCTGATATACAGACGTTGAACGAATATCACCCAGCGGTAACGGATCCCGCAGCTTTGGCGTACGTCTTGTTTACGTCGGGGTCCACCGGGGAACCTAAAGGGGTCGAGATGACCCACGACAGTGCGATGAACACGGTGGAGTTTCTCACCCGTCAATTCGAAATAGGCGCTCACGACCGTTGTTTGGCGTTGTCGACTCTGGAGTGTGACATGTCGGTGCTTGACATTTTCGCGACGCTCCGGGCCGGAGGCGGGATAGTTGCGATCGACGAGTCACAGCGCCGCGACCCCGACAGCTGGGCGAGGCTTATCGATGCCCACAACGTGACGGTACTGAACTTCCTGCCGGGCTGGCTGGAGATGCTACTCGAGGTGGGAAGTGGACGCTTGTCGTCGCTGCGGGTGGTGGCCACCGGGGGCGACTGGGTGCGGCCCTCGCTGGCTCACCGCCTGAGGGAGCAAGCACCGACGGTACGGTTCGCAGGATTGGGCGGTGCAACGGAAACAGCTGTGCACGCCACGATCTGCGAGACGACGAATCCGCCGGCGCACTGGACGGCGGTGCCCTACGGGAAACCGTTCCCGAACATCGCCTGCCGGGTTGTCAGCGAAACGGGTGAGGATTGCCCGGACTGGGTGGTGGGGGAGCTGTGGATATCGGGTCGCGGAATTGCTCGAGGCTACCGCGGCCGCCCCGACTTAACCGCTGAACGATTTGTCAAGCACCGCGGCCGGACCTGGTATCGCACCGGCGATTTAGCGCGCTATTGGCCTGATGGCACACTTGAGTTCATCGGCCGGGCGGATGATCGTGTGAAGATCGGCGGCTACCGCGTCGAACTCGGGGAAGTCGAGGCCATGCTGCACCGGGTGCCCGGTGTGGTGGCGGCCGTCGCCGCCTCGGTGCCAACGCCCGGCGGTTCTCATGTGCTCGCCGCCGCAGTCCGAGCCGAAGATGTCACACTCAGCACGTCGCGGATAAGGACGAAGCTCACCAACCTGGTTCCCGCACACATGATTCCGGCTCACCTGTTGCTGGTAGATCGCATTCCCTACACCGCGGGAGGAAAGATCGACCGGCGCGCTGTCACCAGCTGGCTCACGGACGCCGTCGCTGCAACTGCCCGACCGAGCTACCGAGCCCCGTCCACACCGTTGGAGGCCGCTCTTTCAGCGATCATCGCCGATGTACTGCACGTGGATCTCGTCGGTGCGGACGACGATTTCTTCGCAATTGGCGGCGATTCGGTGCTGGCCACCCAGGCCGTCGCCCGCATCCGCACGTGGCTGGACGCTCCCGATGCTGTGGTCGCGGACATCTTCGCTACCAGAACAGTCACAGCACTTGCCGCGCTGCTCACTTCCCGTGAACATCACTCGCGACGGTTGGAGCAGGTCGCCGAGCTGTACTTAGAAATCACCCGGACAAATGCTTAAAAGTCGCTATGGCTAGTCGCGAGAAACGTGATGACACAAAGCCAGTCGGTAGGCTGGCGGATATGTCGTTTGCGCCCTGGATTAAGTATCTACCGGGGCCACATGAGCGGCGACGCACCGCCGCCACCGTAATTTTCCCGCACGCAGGAGCATCCGCGGCTTACTACCGGCCATTTGCCGCAGCCTTGTCGGCCGCGGCAGACACATTTACCGTGCAGTACCCCCAGCGGGCGGAACGGCTCCACGAACCAGCCCCGCAAACCGTGCACGATCTGGCGCGGGGGCTCTTCGAGGCCGGACCGTGGTCCAGCGCCGCTCCGCTGAGGCTGTTCGGGCACAGCATGGGTGCAATAGTCGCGTTCGAATTTGCGCGTATCGCGGAGCAAAACAATGTCGCAGTGCAAAAGCTGTGGGTATCGGCCGGCCCGGTCCCGTCCCACATTGCCGGGCTGCCCGAGTTGCCGACCGGCGACGAGGAGCTGCTTGCGGATCTGGCCGATCTCGGTGGAACCGACCCACGGCTGCTGGCCGACCAAGAGTTCGCTGCGTTGCTGACCAACGCAGCACGCTGTGACTACCAAGCGCTCAACCGCTACAGCTGTGACGCCACCGTCCGGATCCGCGCCGATATCCATGCCGTCGCAGGCCGCCAGGACCACCGGGTTGACGCCGCTTCGCTGCGGCGGTGGGCCAACCACACTGAAGGCCGATTCACGTTGTCGTTCTTCGAAGGGGGACATTTCTATCTCAACGAGCACGTTGACACCCTCGCCAGCCGGGTTCTCGCCGATGTCTGCTAACTCGTGTGGCGCCCAAGTCGGTGGCGCTGACCCGGTTGTCATCATCGGCATGGCCGTCGAGGCCCCCGGCGACGTTGAAACGACCGAAGGCTATTGGGAGCTTTTGGCACAACAACGGGAAGGTTTCAGGCCGTTTCCCACCGACCGGGGCTGGCCGATTGACAAACTACTGACCGGTTCGCGCCGCGAAGGCTTCAAGCAGATTCACAACTCTGGCGGATTTCTTACCGGAGCAACGACTTTCGATCCAGAATTTTTCGGGATCTCAGTGCGCGAAGCCATCGCAATGGACCCCCAGCAACGAGTAGCCTTGCGGGTGGCTTGGCGTGCGTTAGAAAACAGCGGTATCAACCCCGACGATCTCGCAGGGCACGACGTAGGCTGCTACGTCGGTGCCTACGCCACGGGGTACGGCCCGGACATGGCGCAGTTTTCCCGCCATAGCGGTCACCTGATCACCGGGACGGCGCTGGGGGTGATCTCCGGCCGGATCGCTTATACGCTGGGTTTGGCTGGACCGGCGCTCACCATTGACTCGTCATGCTCATCTGCGCTGGCCGCGTTTCATGTCGCGGTGCAGTCGGTGCGGTCCGGGGACTGTGATATGGCGCTGGCCGGGGGAGTCTGTGTGATGGGTTCGCCCGGTTTCTTCGTCGAATTCTCCAGACAGCACGCCCTGTCCGACGACGGCCGCTGCCGCCCATACAGTGCGCAAGCGAGTGGAACGGTCTGGGCAGAGGGGGCGGCAATGTTTGTGCTGCAGCGCAAATCAGCGGCAGTGCGCGACCGCCGGCGAATACTCGCCGAAGTACGCGCAAGCGTCGTGAACCAGGACGGGCGGAGCGCCGGGCTGACCGCACCGTGTGGTGCAGCTCAAATGCGATTGATCGAACGTGCCATTACCCAGGCCCAGATCAGGCCCGAGCAGGTTGGGATGGTCGAGGGCCACGGCACCGGGACTCGTCTCGGCGATAGCGTCGAATTAAAGGTGCTCTCAAAGACTTACGGGCGAACTGAACCGGGTCGCGGACCGCTGTTGGGGTCGGTGAAATCGAACTTCGGGCATGCGCAAGCCGCCGCGGGCGCGCTGGGTCTGGCAAAAGTCTTGGTTTCAGCCACGCACGGTGCTGTGCCGGCCACTTTGCATGCAGCCGAGGCAAGCCACGAAATCGAATGGGAAAAACAAGGCTTGCGTTTAGCACAAGTTCTGACACCTTGGCCCGCGGTGAACGGCGAGCGGATCGGCGCGGTGTCAGCGTTCGGGATGAGCGGCACCAACGCTCATGTCATCGCGTCCGTCCCGGAGGCCGCGTGATGTGCGCCTACGCACTGCCTGATGGCCGCACGCCGGTGTTGCTCAGCGCACACGAACAAGAACTGATCCGGCACGACGCCGCCGCGATCCTCGATTACTTGCGGCACCGGCCCAGTGTCGGCGCGGTGGCATCGACGTTAGTGCGCACCCGGCGGGTGCGTCGCCACCGGGCGGTCGTTCGCGCCGCGGACGGCGCTGAACTGGCGGCAGGGCTTCAGGCATTGGTCGACGGTCACGACCACCCCTTGGTGGCCAAATCGTCAAATCTCACTGCACCCCGGTCGGCATACGTTTTTCCCGGTCAAGGTAACCAGTGGCCGGCGATGGGCGCCGAAGCCTATCGGCTGCTTCCGGCTTACCGGGCCGAGGCAGACCGGTGCGCTGCGGCGTTCACTGCAGCGGCCCACCCGTCGCCGCTGCCCTATCTGGTCGAGGGCGGACAGCGGCAGTGGTCGCAACGGGAAATCCAGGCAGCCCAATTCACCCATGCTGTCAGCCTGGCCCAAGTGTGGCGATCCTGCGGGATCCTGCCTGACATCACGGTGGGGCACAGCTTGGGCGAGGTCGCAGCGGCCTATGTGGCCGGTGCCGTGGCACTGGCGGATGCGGTCGCTGTAGTGGCTGCTCGCGCCATCGTCGTGGGCGAGTTGCCTGGCCAGTACGGCATGGCGGTGCTGGGCCTGTCCATTGGAGAAGTCGAGCAATTGATTGCTGAAGCGCCGGGGTGGCTTGAGATCTCGGTAGTCAACGCGGACTCGTCGATCGTCGTGTCCGGTGAGCGTGAGGCCGTCGCGGCAATCGCCAGATGTGTGGAGGACCGCGGTGCCTTCGCCCGGTTGATCGATGTCGACTTTCCCGCCCACACTCGCGCTTTGGAATCGCTGCGCGGAAGGTTGTCAGAACTACTTCCCAGAGCCAGGTTTTCCGATTCACCTGTGGAATTCATCTGCTCGACTCGCGGCGACACCGTTTTTGCCAACACCGATTTCACCGACTACTGGTACGAGAATCTGCGTAGCCCGGTCCGATTCGACCGGGCCGTAGCCGCCGCCCTACAGCGCGGAGCCAGTGTGTTCATTGAGATGTCGGCGCATCCGTCGTTGCTTTACGCATTGACTACTCTGGCTGACGACGCGCTTATCGTCGGCTCCGCACGTCGTGACGAGCCTATATTGGAAGAGATTTCGGCCAGCATCGCCAATGTCGCAGTGGCTGATCCGGGCTACCGGTGGGCGGAGGTGGCGGACGCCGCCGGCCACCGGCCGCTGCCGGAATTTCCGAACGCGCCGATGCGGGCGATACGTTTGTGGGCCGCACCAGAACCGCTCACCGACGATACGTCCGTTGCACCTCTCACTGTCGCTGTCGAGGAATGGAGCCGGTCCCGTGCGCCGAGCAGGCCCGCCGATAGCTGCGGGGGTATCGCGATCCTCGGCTGCGAAGGTGCTAACGCGCCTTCGACGGATCTGGTGGTGCAGCCTTCTTTGTCGAGCGTGCTGTCGCGTCGGCTGTCCGATGCCGTCGAGGGGTATCCGAAGTGGCGGCTGGTGTCGCCTGCCGAAGCCGATGTTGTCGTGGTAATCGCACCTGCACTGACCTGCCACGACGTGGCCACAGTCGCCGAAGAGATTATCGCCCGGGCAGGAAATTTCGTTGACTACGCCACGGTTGTCGGTCCGCGCTGTCGCCGCGTCTGGCTGGTGACCGTCGGTGGTGAGCGTGTTGAACCGGGCGAAACGGTTGTATTGCCGGCGCAGGCGGCACTGGGGGCGATGCACCGCAGCATTGGCTTTGAATTCGCTGAGTCGACGTTTGCCCGCTTGGATTTACCGGATTGGAAAATTGACGGCGAAGCTGCGCGTCTGTGCATCGACACCTTCGTCGGCGAGACTGCCACCGAAGTAGCGTTGCGCGCCGGTGGTGCCGGGCTGCACCAGTACGTGCGAACGCTGCGGGAACTCAGCACACCCGCACCGGAGCCATCGCTGGGCGCCGACGAATTGGATAACGTGGTCATCACCGGCGGTAACGGAGTGATCGGCCTGCACTATGCCCGGCGCTGCATTGAACTTGGGGCACGCCGAGTTATTTTGTTGAGCCGCAAGGGTGTCGACCGTGCCGACCTTGACCGGCTGGTAGCCGGCCGGGCTGTGCAGGTGCATGCTCCCGTTTGCGATATCACCGACCCGAATGCGCTGGCCAGGGCCGCTGCCGCGTATGCGGGCGATGGTGCTTCTCTACTCGTCCACGCGGCCGGCGTTGGCAGGTTCGGTCCGCATAATCAGCTCACCGATGTGGATCTAGCAGAGGTGTTCGGCGCCAAGGTAATCGGTCTGGCACGAGTCATCGAATTCTGGCCGCTTCGGCACGATGTGCGAATACTGCTGTGCTCGTCGATTTCCGGGGTCTGGGGTGGATACGGGCATTCCGCCTACGCGGCGGCAAACAGGATGCTCGACATCTTCGCGGCGCAGCTGCGAGCCAAAGGACTGGATTGCACGGCCGTGCGATGGGGTCTGTGGCAGAACTCCGGGATTGCTGGCGCTGACGAGATCAGCCGCATCGAGCGGTCCGGTCTGGTGGCGATGGATGCCCAGGCGGCCATCAACGCCAGCCTGCAGTACCGCGACGACCCGTTGGTGTTCGCTGCTGACTTTGACCGAGTGCGGGTTTTATTCGAAGGTCAAGGAATCCCATTGCCGTTCACGGGAATGCAGAAATACGACCAGACCGCGGAAACCGGTGATGCGATCGACGGAACGGTTACCGAAGCCGTTCGCATCGAACTGGCCGCGGTGTTAAGCCTTGGCGATCCCGACTCGGTCGACCTGAGTGCGGCGCTGGTGGACCTGGGAGTCGACTCGTTGCTGGCGCTGGATCTGCGCAGGAGGTTGGGGCGTCGCACCGGCCGTTCGGTGCCGCTTGCCAGATTGCTCAGCGGAGTCACCGGTGCCCAGCTCATCGAAGCTTTGCAGACAAACGGTGATTCGAACGTGACCGCGGCGCAAGAAGCCAGAAGATAGCGCGCCGGCGAAGCCCAGAACTGCATCGTCGCCCGATTAGAGACCAGAAAGGCTGGAATGAGCTCGTGACTGACGCCACCCACACCGGCGCCCGGCTTGACGACCAGCGGCTGGAGTTGTTGCGTCGCCGAATTGCTGAACGTGGTCTGACCCGGTCGGCGGCATCACCGACCGGCGCGCAACCTGAGCAGTTGTCCGCCGGCCAGCGCCGGATGTGGTTCCTGCACTCACTCGATCCTGCCAGCGCGCTGCTCAACGTGTGCGTCTCCTACCGCATCACCGGCACCGTCGACACCGAACGGTTGCACGCTGCACTCGACGCCGTCGCGATGCGCCATCGCATGCTCCGCACCACGTATCACACCGACCGCGACGGTGACCCCTATCCGGTCACCCATCAGCGTCTACGGCCCGCCTGGACCGAGCACGACTTGACCAGTCTGACCGGCCAGGCCCAGCAGCTGCGACTGGAGGTGCTGGCGCAGCGTGAATTTCGCCGCCCATTCGACTTAACCAAAGACTCGCCGCTGCGGATCGCTGTGGTGCGGCTGGCCGCCGACGAGTTGATGCTGCTGGTGACGGCGCATCACATCGCATGGGATGACGGATCATGGGCACCGTTCTTCACCGACCTGACCCGTGCCTATGAAGACGCTGACGCCCTCGCTCCCGCGCCGGAAGTAATCCCAACCGGCGATGCCGTGGATTTCGACGCGGATATGAGCTACTGGCGATCTCTGATGACGGATTTCCCCGAGCCGCTTGAGCTCCCCGGTCCTCACGGTTCGGTGGTGCCGACCACTTGGCGCTCGCAGCGGGTATCGGCACGCCTGTCCGCACACACCGTCGATCGTGCGGTCGCGTTGGCGCGCGACAGCCGGGCTACCCCATCGATGGTGCTGATGGCCGCGTTTGCCGCTCTCGTGCACCGCTACACCCACTCCACCGACTTCCTGGTCGCGGTCCCTGTGCTCAATCGCGGGGCCAGCAACGCCGAAGATATCGGCTATTTCGGCAACACCGTGGTGATGCGGATGCGCCCGCAGCCCAGACAGACATTTCGGCAATTGGTCATGGAAACCCGCGACACCGCAGTGGGCGCCATTGCTCACTCCCGGGTCGACTTGGAGTGGCTGGTACGTGAGTCCAACCCCGATCGTCGTCATGGTGCCGAGCGGATGACGCGGGTCGGCTTCGGTGTACGAGAACCCGATGGCAGGGGTTTCTGCCCCCCTGGCGTGCACTGTGAGCGTGCCGAGCTGCGCGGCCAGTTCAGTCAGTTGCCACTGAGCTTCATGGTCGAGCTTGCCGGCGGGACTGGCGGTGTCAGCGATAATCCGCAAGGCGGCACTGGCGCACTGGTGGAAGCCGAGTACCTGGTCGAGGTATTGGACGGGGGGCTGGCGCAACAGTTACTCGAGCACTACATCGTGTTACTCGATAGTGCGCTGGCCAAGCCGGATACCGCGCTGTGGGAACTGACGCTGATGAGCGACGCCGATGCCAACTGGCTGCGGCAGGTATCCGCCGGCGAAAAGTTCGTCACACCCGCAGCTACGCTGCCCGCGTTGGTGACTGAGCGCGCAACACGGAGCCCTGACGCGGTCGCTGTTGTCTACGAGGGCCGCCATTACAGTTACCGCGAGATCAACGAACAAGCCAACCGCGTGGCACACTGGCTCATCGAGCAGGGCATCGGAGCCGAAGACCGGGTTGCGGTGTTGCTGGACAAATCACCCGAACTGGTCACCACAGCGCTGGGTATTCTCAAGGCCGGGGCGGTGTACCTGCCTGTCGACCCGACCTATCCGCAGGATCGGCGGGAGTTCATCCTCGGCGACGCGGCCGCCGAACTCGTTTTGCGCGAACCGATCACGGGCCTCGAGCGCTACTCGCCTGCCGACCCGGCTGCTGACGAACTGGTACGGCCACTGCGGCCGGACAACACCGCCTACCTGATTTATACCTCCGGTTCGACCGGTCTGCCCAAGGGTGTGCCGGTACCGCACGCACCGATCGCCGAGTATTTCGTGTGGTTCGGCAAGGAGTATCAGGTTGACGAGACCGACCGGTTATTGCAGGTGGCGTCGCCCAGTTTCGACGTGTCCATCGGCGAGATCTTTGGCACCTTGATCTGCGGTGCTCGGCTGGTGATTCCGCGCCCTGACGGGCTGCGCGATATCAGCTATCTGACCGATTTATTGCGCCGCGAAGGCATCACCTCGATGCATTTCGTGCCGTCACTGCTCAGTCTTTTCCTGTCGCTGCCCGGCGTCAACCAGTGGCGCACCCTGCGCCGGGTGCCTATCGGGGGGGAAGCACTGCCCGGCGAGATCGCCGACAAGTTCCACGCCACCTTCGACGCCTTGCTGTACAACTTCTACGGGCCCACCGAAACGGTGGTCAACGCCACCAGTTACCAGGTCGAAGGCACGCAAGGCACCCGGATTGTGCCAATCGGCAAGCCCAAGATCAACACACAGGTATATCTGCTCGATGACGCGCTGCAGCCGGTGCCGGTTGGTGTGATCGGTGAAATCTACATCGGCGGAACACACGTCGCACATGGCTATCACCGCCGGCCGGGGCTGACCGCGGAACGTTTCGTCGCTGATCCGTTCACCCCGGGTGGGCGGCTGTACCGTTCTGGTGACTTGGCCCGCCGCAACGCCGACGGCGACATCGAGTTCGTGGGCCGCGCCGACGAACAGGTGAAGATCCGCGGGTTCCGTATCGAACTGGGCGAGGTCGCCGCGGCGATCTCGGTTGACCCCAGCGTAGGTCAGGCTGTCGTCGTCGCCGCCGACTTGCCGCAACTGGGCAAGAGCCTGATCGGCTACGTGACTCCGGCCGACGGGGGTGGTCCCGACACGGTCGACGTCGAGCGCATCCGCGCTCGGGTCGCCGCAGCGTTGCCCGATTACATGACGCCGGCGGCTTACGTCGTCCTCGACGAGATTCCGATCACTGCGCACGGCAAGATTGACCGCGACGCCCTGCCTCCCCCACAGATCGAGGCCAGTGCCGCATACCGTGGGCCGGCAACGGTGACTGAGCGTCGGCTCGCTGCTCTGTTCGCTCGGCTGCTCGGCCACGACCGGGTGGGTGTCGACGATTCGTTCTTCGATCTTGGCGGGCATTCCCTGGTTGCCGCCAAGCTGGTGGCTGCCGTTCGGTCGGAATGTGACGTGGAGCTCAGTATCCGGGAGGTGTTCGAGCTGGCGACCGTCGCGCGGCTCGCGGAGCGGGTAGACCAGCTCCGCGCTGGGGCGGTGAGAGCGCAGCGGCCCAAACTAATCGCAACAGACCATTCGGGGCCGTTGCCGCTGTCAGCATCCCAGCTGCGTTCCTGGTTTGCCTACCGCGTCGAAGGGCCCAGTGCCGTCAACAACATTCCGTTCGCCGCGCGGTTGAGCGGCCCGTGCGACGCGAACGCCTTGGCCGCTGCGGTCAGCGACGTCGTCGCCCGCCATGAAATCCTGCGCACCACATATGTGGAAATCGACGGCGTGCCCTACCAGGTTGTCAATCCCGCCGCGGCGTTGCCCGTGCGCCGGGCCAGCGGTTATGGCGAGCGGTGGCTGCAGGAGCAATTGGATGCCGAGCGCCGGCACTGCTTCGCGCTGGATCGAGAATGGCCCATCCGGGCAGCGATCTTGCGGATCGGCGACGAACACGCGCTGTCGCTGGTGGTTCACCATATCGCCGCGGATCATTGGTCGGGCGCAGTGCTGTTCGCCGACCTGCTGGCTGCCTATCGTGCCCGCCGGGCTGGGCAAACCCCCTGCTGGGCCCGGTTGCCGGTGCAGTACGCCGATTACGCGACTTGGCAAAACGCGTTGCTCACCGAGCCGAACGGTGCGGACACCGCACTTGCCAGCGCCCAGCGTGACTACTGGACCCGGCAGCTCGCCGGACTGCCCGAGGATAGCGGGCTGCGGCCCGACTTTCCGCGCCAACCGGCGCCCAGCGGCGACGGTGAATCGGTGGAGTTCAGTATCGACCCAGCCACGCGGGGCAAACTCGCCGAGGTCTGCCGCGAGCTGGGCATCACCGAGTTCATGCTGCTGCAGGCCGTTGTCGCCGTGGTCTTGTACAAGGCCGGGGGCGGCGCGGACATCCCTCTTGGCACACCGGTGGCCGGCCGTGCCGAACCCGAACTCGACCAACTGATCGGTTTTTTCGTCAATATCGTGGTGCTGCGCAACGACTTACACGGCAACCCCACGCTGCGACAGGTACTTACCCGCGTCCGGGAGACGGCGCTGGCCGCCTACGCGCACCAGGACCTCCCGTTTCACCGGGTTGTCGAGGCTGTCAGCCCGACACGCTCACTGTCCCGCAATCCGCTGTTCCAAGTTGTCGTGCACGTGCGCGATCATCTGCCGGCCTCCCGGGTGATCGATTCCGGCCCGGCAGGAGACATGGTGTTCACGGCGCTGGAGCCGACCTTCGACATGGCACCCGCCGACCTGAGTGTCAACTTCTTCGCCAATGAGGGGGACGGCAGATACTCCGGCAATGTCGTATATCGCACCGAACTGTACCGCAGGGCGAGCATCGAACGGCTGGTTCGGTGGTTGACCCAGGTCGTCATGGCGTTCGCTGACGACATCGATCAGACTTTGCGGGATGTGCAGTTGACCGACACCGCGGAACGCCGCCGCATCCTGGAGTGCTGGAGCCGTGGACCTCAGGTCCCGCCGGGCCGTCCGCGCACCATTCCCGAACTGCTCGAACCCACCCGGTCGTTGGGTGCCGAGTGCATCGCAGTGCGCTGCAGCGACGGGGAGATTGATTACCCGGCGCTGCACCGTCGTTCGGATAACCTCGCCCAGCTGCTCGTCGACCACGGGGTGGGGCCGGGATCACTGGTCGGTCTGTCCACGCGACGTGGTATCGACCTGGTGGTGGCGTTGGTCGCGATCATGAAGGCCGGCGCCGGTTATTTCCCGATCGATCCCGGATACCCTTCGGCGCGTAAACAGTTCATGCTCGCCGACGTCGAGCCGCCAGTGGTGCTGGTGACCGCAGAAGCGGCCGAGACTATGCCGAAACGTGCGGGGACAAAACTGATTTCACTCGACGACCCTGCGGTTCGGGCAGCGATGAGCGCCCCAGCGCCGCAGCTGCGTTTGCCGCTGCCGCACCCTGACGACGCGATGTATCTGGTGTTCACGTCGGGATCGACCGGGCAACCCAAGGGAGTGCTGGGCACTCATCGGGCGATGGCGACCCGCCTGGACTGGCAGCTGTTGAATTACCCGGTGCCAGGCCGCGACATTCGGCTCGCGCAGGCATCCATGACATTCCTCGAGGGCAGCATGGAGACACTCGCCGGTTTGGCCGCCGGCGCGACCATGATCCTGGCTGATGACGCCGAACACCGCGACCCCGAGGCATTGGTGTCGCTGCTGCAACGTCATTCGGTGGCCCAGGTGACCGCCGTCGCCAGCCTGGTGTCGGCGATGGTCGACTCTTGGCCCGAGGCGGTGCGGTCGCTGAAGCGTCTGGTATGCAGCGGGGAGCCGGTAAGCGAATCGCTGTTGCAGCGGCTGGTGAGCTGCGTGCAATCTGGTGGGCCCGAGCTGCTGAACAACTTCGGCGCCACCGAGACCTCGGGAGGGCTGGTGCGCGGACCGCTCGCCCCCCCGGTTCCGTTCCTGGGCACACCGACACCGGATTCGCAGGTATATCTTCTCGATGACGCGCTACAACCAGTACCGGTGGGTGTGATCGGCGAGCTGTATTACGCTGGGGGCCAACTGGTTCGAGGCTACTGGAAACGCCCCGCCCTGACGGCGTCGCGGTTTGTGGCCAACCCGTTCGCGACCGAGCCTGGCGCGCGCTTCTACCGCAGCGGCGATCGTGCCCGGTGGACTGAAGACGGGCGATTGGAGTTCGTCGGCCGCACCGATCACCAGGTCAAGGTACGCGGCTTCCGTATCGAACTCGGTGAAGTCGAAGCGGCGTTGGCGGCGGTGGACGGCGTAGCGGTTGCGGCGGCCCGCACGTGGGAGATCGCCGGCAGCACCACACTGGCCGGATATGTGGTTCCCCACCAGCCGCTCACCGACGACGCCGAGAGATCGAAATTCGCGGCGTCGGTGCGTGCGGCACTCAGCACGGTGCTACCCGGGTACATGATGCCGTCATCAATCACCGTGCTCGACACGATGCCCAAGACCGAATCGGGCAAGCTGAACCGGCCCGGTTTGCCGCGGCCGTTGGTGAGCACGACCGGCCAAAGCGAACCGCCGCGCACCGACACCGAACGCAAGTTGGCGGCAGTGTTCGCCGAGGTGCTCTCGACCGCCGAGATCGGGCGTTTCGACGACTTTTTCGCGCTCGGCGGCGACAGCATCCTGTCGGTGCAACTGGCGGCGCGGGCGCGCGCAGCCGGGCTGGCGGTCAATCCCCGGATGATATTCGAGAACCCGACGGTCCAGCAGTTAGCTGCAGCGCTTGACTCCCCGGGCGTCGTGTCGGGCGAACAAAGCGATATCCGGTTCGCACCGATGAGCGTCTCCGGCCTTTCCGAGGCGGACCTGGCCGCAGTGACGTCGGCGTGGTTGTCGGGTGCCGATGCCGAGGGCACGGCTTCGGGGACAACAGCCGCACCGCCGGACTCGACGGGGCGGGGCGGGGAGCCGTGACGACAATCCGGCAATCGAACGCCGCGGCGGGTATCGAGGACGTGATGGCGCTCAGCCCGCTTCAGGAGGGGCTGTACTCGCTCACTACTTTGGCGGAGTTCACCGAAGCCGGACCGGCCGACGATCCGTACGTGATCGGGATGGCTGCCGATATATTGGGAAACCTCGACGTCGGTCTGCTGCGCGAGTGCACGGCAAAGATGTTGGTTCGCCACCCGAACCTGCGGGCCAGCTTTGTCAGCCGCGGGATTCCGCGCCCCGTGCAGATTGTGCCGACACGCGTCGACCTGCCTTGGCGTCACGTTACGGCCACACCCGCTACTGTCGCGGCGCTGGAGACCGAGGAACGCAGGCGGCCTTTCGATTTCGAACGCAAACCGGCAATCCGCTTTCTGCTCATCGAACTACCAGACGCCCAATGGCGTTTCGTGATCACTGCCCATCACATCGTGATCGACGGCTGGTCGCTGCCCGTGTTCGCCGACGAGCTGTTCACCCTGTACTGCGCCGGCGGGGATCTCGATGCGCTACCTGAGGCGCCGCGCCCGTACCGGGACTACATCGGATGGCTGGCAAACCGTGACGCCGATGCCAGCCGGCAAGTGTGGCGCGAGTATCTCGCCGGGTTGTCGGGTCCGACGCTGCTGTCTGCCGCGATGGGCGGCGAGCACCTCGGAGCGGGTCTGCCGCGCCGCACCGAGGTGCGTAGCGACGCGGCCGCCACCGCACGGTTGGTCGACGGTGCCCGCGCACGCGGGATCACCGTCAATACGCTGCTGCAGACGGCCTGGGCGCTGGTGTTGTCGCGGCTGACCGGCCGCACAGATGTGGTTTTCGGTGTCACAGTGTCTGGCCGCCCGCCCGAGATGGCCGGCGTCGAAACCATGATCGGCCTGTTCATCAATACCGTTCCGCTGCGGGTACGTCTCGACGGCCGGGCGACTGTCGGTACGCAATGCCATGGCGTGCAAAAAGATGCGGCGATGTTACGCGAGCACAGCTACCTAGGGCACGCAGAACTGCGAGCACTTGGCGGTGTCGGTGAGATGTTCGACACCCTGTTCGTCTATGAAAACTTTCCCCGCGGGGGACTTTCTGGAGACAGCGAATTACGTGCTGCCGGTGTCACATTCCGCCCGGCAACGTTGGAGAGCCTGTCGCATTTCCCGGTCGCGCTGGCCGTGCATATGGCTGGACGGTCGCTGGTCATGCTGGTCGAGGTGCTCGACGGCGCGCTGGGCTCCACCACCGGCGCCATGCTGGGCCGCCGGGTGCTGACCACCGCTGAGCGGCTGCTGTCGATGTGGGACCGGCGGCTGGACGAGGTCAGTGTGCTTCTCGACGACGAGGCGGCGCCGCTGGGCACTGCGCGGTCGTGGCAGAAACCACCGGCGGCGACTGGCATCCACACCCGGTTCACCGCGATCGCCGGAAAGATGCCCGACGCCGTGGCGCTGAGCTGGGCGGGCGGAGAGATGCGCTATCACGAGGTGGATGCTGCGGCGAACCGGCTCGCCGCGTTGCTGGCCGCCCGCGGCGCGGGGACCGAAACTCCGGTTGCGATACGACTGGCCCGCGGTCCGGCGTACATCGTGGCTATGCTCGCGATTCTGAAAGTCGGCGCGGTGTGCGTGCCGCTGGAGCCGGGAATGCCGCCTGAACGTGTCAATTCGATTCTGCGCCAAACGAATGCGGCGATCGTTGTCGACGAGGGCCTGGTCGCGCTCGCTGAGCGGTGTGCCAGCGACTTCCGGCCTGTCGATGTGGATTCGGACCAGGCCGCATACGTGGTGTTCACCTCCGGAACGACCGGAGAACCTAAGGGTGTCATCGGAACTCATGCTGCTTTGAGTGCGTACGCCGACGATCACATCGACACCGTGCTGCGACCCGCCGCCGCTCGGTTAGGCCGCACGCTCCGTATCGCCCATACCTGGTCGTTCGCGTTCGACGCCTCCTGGCAACCGTTGGCGGGGTTGTTGGACGGGCACACCGTGCACATCGTCGACCAGCACACCCAGCCCGACGCTGAGGCGCTGGTAGCCAGCCTCGCCGAGCACCGTGTCGACATGATCGACACCACACCGTCGATGTTTGCCCAACTCCGTGCCTGTGGTTTGTTGACGAGCGTGCCCCTGCAGGTGCTGGCACTCGGCGGCGAAGCCGTCGGCGCGGCGGCTTGGTCGGCCATCCGCTTCGAGTGTGCCCGTACCCCGTTGGCCGCCTACAACTGCTACGGCCCCACCGAGACCACAGTGGAAGCGGTGGTCGCCGCCGTCGCCGAACACGAGAAACCGTCCATCGGGCGGCCGACTCGCTCCACCCGCGGCTACGTCCTGGACTCGGCTTTGCGGCCAGTGGCGTATGGGGCGATCGGCGAACTGTATTTGGCCGGTGGGCAGGTGGCCCGCGGCTATCTCGGTCGGCCTGGGGAAACCAGCCATCGATTCGTCGCCGACCCGTTCACCGCCGGTGAGCGGATGTACCGTACCGGGGATCTGGTGCGCCGAGACCCCGACGGCTCGCTGTGCTATCTCGGCCGCGCCGACACGCAGGTCCAGATCCGTGGTCATCGCGTCGAACCCGGCGAAATCGCCGCTGCACTCGAGTCGCACCCGGCTGTGCAGCAGGCGGGTGTGCTGGTCCGCACACAGCAGGGTGGCCCGCGGTTGACCGCCTATGTCGTGAGTACGGACATGAATGGCGACGGTGGCCCCTCCCCTGCCGATCTGCGCCAACTGCTCAGCTCCCGGCTCCCGCGCTACATGATTCCGCACCGCATTGTCGTCGTCGACGCGATCCCGTTGACCGCCAACGGCAAGGTCGACGAAGCTGCCCTGGCGGCGATTGATAGCGCGGCTGGAACGGCGCCACAAGCGATACCCGAAACCCCCACCGAAACCGCGCTGGCCGACGTGCTCTCTGAACTGCTCGGCATCCCGGACGTGGATGTGACCACCGAGTTTCTGCAGCTGGGCGTGGACAGCATCATGGCGCTGTCGGTGGTACAGGCAGCGCGGCGGCGCGGGATCCGGCTGCGGGCCCGGCTGATCCTCGAATGCACCACGATCCGCGAGTTGGCCGCCGCGATCGACGCTGAAGCCGGCACAGGAATCCGGCAGGCCGACGATACGGGCGGCCCGATTCCGCTGCTGCCCAACGCGCACTGGCTCTACGAATATGGTGAGCCGCGGCGGCTGGCGCAGATCGAAGCCATCCGGCTGCCTGACGGGATCAGCGGCGAACACGTCCGGGCTGCGCTGGCCAGCATTCTCGACGCTCACGAAGTGCTGCGCTGCCGGCTCGACCGTGCCGCGATGACGCTATGTCCGGCCCGGCCCGACGAGGTGCTCACCGAGATCCGTGTTGACCAGGACCTGCGGTCAGCAGTCGCGGCACACGCCCAAAGCCTGACCGACCGTCTGGATCCCGAACGGGGAACGATGATCGCGGCAGCGTGGCTCTGGTCCCCGAATGGACACAGTGTGCTCCTGCTGGCCGCCCACGTGCTGGCGATGGACCTGGCATCGTGGCGTGTGGTGTTGGGCGAACTCGACGCTGCACTATCCGCGGCGGCGGGAGATCACGTTGTGCCGGTGTGCGAGCACACCAGTTACCGGCGGTGGGCGGCGGCGCTCACCGAGCGCGCCGCCCGCCTGTGTGACGTGTCGTTCTGGCTGTCCCAACTCCGGGGCGAGGATCCTGCGCTGGGGAAACGGCGGGTGTGCGCCGCCTCGGACCGGGCCCGCGACTTGCAGGTGTGGTGGGCGGCCATCGACCCCGGGACCACGCGCCGACTGGTGCATTCCGGTGTGCCGATGTTCGACCTGCTGGTTGCGGCGGCATCGGCGATGGTCACCCGGTGGCGGCAGACCCGCGGCCAACCAACCCCGGCGCCGTTGCTGGCGCTGGAAACACACGGCCGCGCCGATGCAGTGGTCGAGGGCGCCGACACCAGCGACACCGTGGGACTGCTCAGCGCCATCTACCCGCTGCGGGTGGATACGGCCGACCCACGGCGGGTCGCGGAGCTGCTGGCGATGGTCCCCGGTGACGGACTCGACTATGGCCTGCTGCGTTACCTGCGGCCGGATACCGCGCGACAACTGGCCGCGTTCCCGGGACCGCAGTTGTTGCTGAACTACCTTGGTCGCATCGACCTCGGCGGCAGTGGCGGTGGGTTGCGGCTGGACCGCGAACTGCTCGGTGGGATGCCTGCGATCCCGGAGCCCGACGCCGCAGTACGCCACGAGTTAACCGTGTTCGCGGCCGTGCTGGGCGGCAACGATCAGCCGGTGCTGGTGACGCAGTGGCGGGCGCTGCCCGACATTCTCACTGACGCGGACGTCACTGCGCTACAAGAAATGTGGAGCGACGCGTTACAGGGGATGGTGACATGACGACACTGGCGGTGCTGGGCGCCGGGGCCAAAGCGGTCGCTGTTGCGGCCAAGGCATCGGTGTTACGCGACATGGGGATCGACACCCCCGACATCATCGCCGTCGAACGGATCGGGGTGGGCGCCAATTGGCAGGCCAGTGGCGGCTGGACCGACGGGGTCCACCGGCTGGGCACCAGCCCGGAAAAAGATGTCGGTTTCCCCTACCGGTCATCGCTGGTGCCGCGGCGCAACGCCGAACTCGACGAACGGATGACCCGATACAGCTGGCAGTCGTTTTTGATCGCCACCGCGTCGTTCGCCGAATGGATCGACCGCGGCAGACCGGCGCCCACCCATGGTCGATGGGGACAGTACCTGCGTTGGGTGGCCGATCAGGTCGGCCTGAACATCGTCCAGGGCGAAGTGGACGAGCTCGCAGTCGCCGGGGACCGCTGGGCGGTGCACACCCACGACACCACGGTGTATGCCGAGGCCCTGATGATCACTGGGCCCGGACAGGCGGAGCGATCGTTGTTGCCCGGCAATCCGCGAGTCCTTTCGATCGCGCAGTTCTGGGACCGTGCTGCCGCGCACGACCGCATCACCGCCGAACGGGTGGCAGTGATCGGCGGCGGCGAGACCGCTGCGTCGATTCTCGATGAACTGTTCCACCACCGGGTTTCGACTATTACGGTCATCACCCCGCAGGTGACGTTGTTCACCCGCGGCGAGAGTTTCTTCGAGAACTCGCTGTTCTCCGACCCCACCGACTGGGCAGCGCTGACGCTGGAAGAACGTCGTGACGCGATCGCCCGCACCGACCGCGGGGTGTTCTCGGCGAGCGTGCAGGAGGCGCTGCTGGCCGACGACCGGATCCATCACCTGCGCGGGCGGGTCGCACACGCGGTCCCGCGCGACGGGCAGATCAGGCTCACGCTCAGCAGTAACCGGGGCAGCGAAAACCTGGAAACTGTGCACGGTTTTGACCTGGTGATCGACGCCTCGGGCGCCGACCCGATGTGGTTCACCTCGCTGTTCAGCCAGGACGCGCTGGACCTGCTGGAGTTGGGCCTGGGTGGGCCACTGACCGCGGACAGTGTGCAGGAAGCGATCGGCTACGACTTATCCGTCATCGATGTCACGCCGAAGCTGTTCCTGCCGAACCTGGCCGGGCTCAACCAGGGGCCCGGATTTCCCAACCTGAGCTGCCTGGGGCTGCTATCCGATCGGGTGCTGGGGGCTGAACTGCGCGCGAGTACCCCTGCGGATAAACCCGCGATCAGCAGAAACGATGAACAGCAACCCCTGCGATGACGACCGGCGCACCGGGTTTTGCGCTAGTCAATCCACAAAGCAACACGGCCTGTGGCCGCTTCCCGTCGAGGCAACGCCGGGCGGCGGGTGGTATTCGGCGAAGCCAGCGGCGCAGTCCGGCAGCGACATATCGCGCACAAAGCGATCCACCGGCGAGCCCGGGAGCCGGCACGAAGGCGATTACGGCAGGCTAACGGTGGTCGGGTTGTTGTAATACAATCGCTCGAGCCCGCGACACCTACCGGCGTAAACCTGATTTAGCCTGCACCGATACCGACGTTGTCGTCTGATCGAAGGGACACCCATGACCAAAGTTTTCGCCAGCAGCATGGCAGTGGTGGCCGCAGTCGGAGCCGCGGCCACCGGCGCCACCGGTAGTGTCGGCAGTACCTTGCTGACGGTCCACGTGCAGCCCGTCGTGCTCAGCGCACCGATTCCGCTGGACCCGCCGCCGGCACCCAACCCGCCGCCGGCGCCGAACCAGCCGCCGGCGGCGAACCTGCCGAGCGCCGAGCAGTTATCCGCCCTTTGCACACAAGTGACCGATCCTGGTGTGTCGTATACCACCAAGACCAATCTGGTCCAGGGCGGTATCAGTCCGGACGAGGGCCATTCGGCCGACCACGAGCTCAGAAAAGCCTACCGGGACGGGAAGTTTCCGCTGTCGTTCAACGTGACGAATATCCAGCCCGCCGGCCCGAATGCCACCGCTGACGTGACCATCACGGGCCCGAAGCTCGCGGCGCCGGTTACCCAGAACTACACGTTCGTCAACGACGGTGGGAACTGGATAATGTCGCACGAGTCCGCGGTGGCGTTGTTGCAGGCGGCCACTGCCTGACCGCGGCCGCGCCGGGGCGGGTCTCACTGGCCGGTCGCGCTGAGGTCGAGTCGGGCGATGCGTGCCGGGTCGGCCAGTACGTCGATCGCGGTGATCTGCCCCTCGCGCACGAGGAACCCCATGACGGCGACCGGCCGGCCGCGCACGACGATGACCGCCCCCGCGGTGCCATGGACGGTAGCGGGGCGCACTTCTCGTTCTGCTGCCGCGTAACCGCGCGCCAGTTCGGCCACCGCCGACGCACCCCGCTCGAAGCGGACCGCTCCCGGACCGAAGTCGCCGCGCAGCACCACATCGGGGTGCAGCACCGACACCAACCGGTCGAAGTCACCGGCGCGCCCGGCCGCGAAGAAGGCATCCACCACCTCAGCCTGGGCCCTGAGGTCGGTGTCTGCAATGACGTCCGCGTCCCGGATACGGCGACGGGCCCGGCTGGCGAGCTTGCGGGTCGCCTCCGGCGAGCGCTCGACTATCGGAGCGAGTTGATCGAACGGCACGGCGAACACGTCGTGCAGCACAAACACCAGCCGCTCCTCCGGGGACAACGTGTCCAGCACCGCGGACAACACAACGCCAGTCCCACAGCGTCGGCCAGCATGGCCCGGTGCTCGGGATCGACCTCGCCGGCCGGATCTAGCACAGGGTCGGGTAACTGTGCGACACGTTCTCAGTGGATGCGCCGAGCGCGCAACGTGTTCAGGCAAATGCGTGCCACCACGGTCGTCAGCCAGGCCTCAAGATTCGCCAGGTTCTCAGTGCGGCCGCGGCTCAACCGCAGCCACGCTTCCTGCACGGCGTCCTCGGCGTCGTCGATCGAGCCCAGCATGCGGTAGGCGACAGCGCGCAAATGCGGGCGTGCTGCCTCGAAACCCGCGGTCAGCGCCGCATCGGCGGTCACATCACACCGGTGTGCCGGCCGGTGTCGGGCCGCGCGCACACCTTCCCGTCGGAAAAGCCCGCGGATTCGATGCCCAGCGCGGTGTTGAACCGGGCCCGCAGATTGCCCAGCGTGATGACGTGGGTGAGCGCGACGAGTTGCGCGGTGTCGAAATGCGCTCGCAGGCTGTCGAAAAGCTCATCGCCCACGTCAACAGGGGTGCGGCTGATCGCCGTCGCGTACTCCAGTATCAGCTTGTCGACATCGGAGAAGCATGAAGCGCTCCGGTAGTTGGACAGCGCGAGCAATTCCTCGTCGGTAATTCCCCACCCGCGCGCGATCTGCGAACCGAGGTCGATGCAGTACGCGCAACGCACCGTCGTCGCCGCCTTGAGTTCGGCGAGCGCCCTGTGCCGCGGACTGAGGATGTCCAGTTTCGACTCGGCCAGCTCCAACCGCCCGTAGGCGTTGAGCAACTGAGGGATGTGCGCATACATCCGCAGGGGTTCGAGCATGGTCGCGGTTTCCAGACCGGTCATCTGCTTGAGGCGTCGCCGGGTGAAGAAGAAGGCGATCTTCGCGCCCAGGCTGGCGTCGCGGTCGGAGACTCCGGCAAGCCGTGACATGTGTTCCCTCCTGACAGGTGCACCGATCTTTGTTACTTCGACACCCGTCGCGGGCGGAATGTGACGACGAGCAATTAAACCTGCCGGTACCCCGGCCCATCCATGTCGAATACCCGCGCATGCAACACCGTGCGATTACGCAGCGCCGCGCGCACCGCCCGGTGCAGCCCGTCCTCGAGATAGACCACGCCCTTCCACTTCACCGCGTGCGGGAACAGGTCGCCGTAGAACGTAGAGTCTTCTGATAACAGCCGATCCAGCGCCAGTACCGTCGTCGTGGTGACCAGCTCATCGAGCCGGATTTGCCGCGGCGGTATCTGCGACCAGTCTCGGTAAGACAGGCCGTGGTCAGGGTAGGGCCTGCCTTCTCGCACGCCCTTGAAGATCATCCCTGGTCGGTTCTCGCTGTGGGGCTGACCATGGTGGTAAGGCTAACGCGGCGATGCTGCGGGCCGGCAGGAGCCTTTCGCTCATGGCAGTGCCCTGCCGGCGCAGCCCGCGGTTGTCCAAAACGCTGGCTCCGCTGCTGCGGCCCGTAAAATGGACGCGGTCAAGGAGGTGGGTTTCGATGGCGAGTGCTGATGAGCGCCGCTTTGAAGTGCTACGCGCCATCGTCGCCGACTTCGTCGCCACCAAAGAACCGATCGGCTCGAAGGCGCTGGTGGAGCGTCATAACCTGGGGGTCTCCTCCGCCACAATCCGCAACGACATGGCGGTGCTGGAAGCTGAGGGCTACATTACGCAGCCGCACACCAGCTCGGGGCGAGTGCCCACCGAGAAGGGCTATCGGGAATTCGTCGATCGGCTCGACGATGTTAAGCCGCTATCCGTTGCTGAGCGGCGTGCCATCCAGAAGTTCTTGGAGTCCGGTGTCGACCTGGACGACGTGTTGCGCCGGGCAGTCAGGCTGCTGGCCCAGCTGACCCGTCAGGTGGCGATCGTGCAGTACCCGACGTTGTCAACGTCGACGGTCCGGCACGTCGAAGTGATCGCACTGACGCCGGCGCGCTTGCTGATGATCGTCATCACCGACTCCGGCAGGGTCGACCAGCGCATCGTCGAACTCGGCGATGTCCTCGACGAACACCAGCTTTCTCGGCTGCGCGAGCTGCTCGGCCAGGCATTGGAAGGCAAAAAGCTGCCGGCGGCTTCGGTGGCGATTGCCGACCTCGCCCGGCATTTTGACGGCGGCGACGGCCTGGGCGACGCCGTCGGGCGCGCGGCGACGGTGTTGCTGGAAGCACTGGTGGAACACAACGAGGAACGACTGCTCATGGGCGGCACCGCGAACCTGACGCGCAACGCGGCCGACTTCGGTGGTTCGTTGCGTTCGATCCTGGAAGCGCTCGAGGAGCAGGTCGTGGTGTTGCGGCTGCTGGCGGCCCAGCAGGAAGCCGGCAAGGTCACGGTACGCATCGGACATGAGACCGAAGCAGAGGAGATGGCCGGCGCCTCGATGGTTTCCACGGCTTATGGCACCTCCGATACTGTTTACGGGGGTATGGGTGTACTCGGCCCGACCCGGATGGACTATCCGGGAACTATCGCTAGTGTCGCTGCGGTTGCTATGTACATCGGCGAAGTACTGGGTGCTCGGTGACCGCGCACTCGCTGCAGCATTTGTCAACGGTCGCCTGAGGCGGGACCAGAAAGGTCAGGCGTGGCACGCGATTACTATGGCCTGCTCGGCGTGAGCAGAAACGCGAGCGAGACGGAGATCAAGCGCGCGTATCGCAGGCTGGCGCGCGAGCTGCATCCCGACGTCAATCCCGACGAAGAAGCGCAGGCGAAATTCAAGGAAGTCAGCATCGCCTACGAGGTGCTGTCCGACCCGGAGAAACGTCGCATCGTCGATATGGGCGGGGATCCGCTGGAGAGCGGCGCGGGTAACGGATTTCCCGGCTTCGGCGGGCTCGGCGACGTTTTTGAGGCCTTTTTCGGCGGCGGGTTCGGGGGCTTCGGCGGTGGCACGGCCTCCCGTGGTCCCACGGGCCGGGTCCGGGCCGGCGCAGACTCGCTGCTGCGGATGCGGCTGAGCCTCGACGAGTGCGCCACCGGCGTCACCAAACAGGTCACCGTCGATACCGCGGTGCTGTGCGACCGGTGTCACGGCAAGGGCACCAACGGCAGTTCATCGCCGGTGCGCTGTGACACCTGCGGCGGGCGCGGAGAGGTGCAAACCGTGCAGCGCTCGCTGCTGGGCCAGGTGATGACATCACGGCCCTGCCCGACCTGCCGCGGCGTAGGGGAAGTCATCCTCGACCCGTGCTACCAGTGCGGTGGCGACGGCCGGGTACGGGCGCGCCGGGAGATCAGCGTCAACATTCCCGCCGGTGTCGCCGATGGGATGCGGGTGCGGCTGGCCGCCCAAGGCGAGGTCGGGCCCGGGGGAGGGCCGGCCGGTGATTTGTACGTCGAAGTCCACGAACAACCCCACGACGTGTTCGTCCGCGACGGTGACGATCTGCACTGCACGATTTCGGTGCCGATGGTCGATGCTGCGCTGGGCACCACCGTCACGGTGGACGCGATTCTCGACGGCTTGACGGAGATCACCATCCCGCCCGGAACGCAGCCGGGGTCGACTGTCACACTGCGCGGTCACGGCATGCCGCACCTGCGCTCGGGCGTGCGCGGTGACCTGCACGTGCACGTCGAGGTGGTGGTGCCGTCGCATCTGGACAAACGCGATATCGAGTTACTGCGTGAGCTGAAGAAGCGGCGCAGCCGCGATGTGCCCGAGGTGCGATCGGTGCACAACGAAGGCAGTGGGTTGTTCAGCCGACTGCGCGAAACTTTCACGGGACGCTAGTCGTCGGGCCCTGCCCGCCATGGTGGCTGCGCTGTTTTACGTCGACTCGCTCCCCGAGGCCGGTGTGGTGGCCACGGTCGACGGCGACGAAGGCTTTCACGCCGCCACCGTGCGACGGATCCGCACGGGCGAGCACCTGATGCTCGGCGACGGCGGTGGTGGCCTGGCCCGGTGCGTGGTCGAACAGGCAGGACGCGGGCGGCTGTATGCGAGAGTGCTGGACCGCTGGCAGGTGGCGCGCCGGCAGCCGGCGGTGACCGTGGTGCAGGCGCTGCCCAAGTCGGAGCGGTCCGAGTTGGCGATTGAATTGGCCACCGAGGCCGGCGCTGACGCCTTCGTGGCGTGGCAGGCGGCGCGGTGTGTGGCCCGCTGGGACGGTGCGCGTGTCGAGAAGGGGTTGCGCCGGTGGCGTGCGGTGGCGCGCTCAGCGGCCCGGCAATCGCGGCTCGCGCACATCCCGCCGGTCGACGGCCCGGTGTCCACCGCAACGCTGACTACGCGGATCCGTGAGCAGGTGTCGTCCGGCGCCACAGTGCTGGTCTTGCACGAGTCGGCGACTGATCGGCTTGCGGATCTCGTTTTAGCCCAAGCGAAATCGCTGATGCTGGTGATCGGTCCCGAGGGGGGTATCGCCCCTGACGAGATCGCCGCATTGACCGGCGCGGGCGCCGTCGCGGTGCGGCTGGGCCCGACCATACTGCGGACGTCCAGCGCGGCCGCAGTCGCGTTAGGTGCGCTGGGTGTGCTGACCCCGCGCTGGGACTGAACCGGCTGGAACCTCTTTTCGCCGAGCCTGTCGATGCCGTGCTCGCCACTCGCAACTCTGCACGCCGCCTGACCGCGCAATCTGCCTGCGCGACGGCGACCGCTGTGCGACCCTCGAAGCCTGGCGGGAAGGACGGTGTTCGATGAGCGAAACTGGCTACGACCTGAGCGCACTCTTCGACGAGCATGTCGCCCACGAGTTCGTGGCCCAGGATGTTGCCGCGACGATAGCGACGATGACCGCCGAGGCGTTCGTCACCCATGTGCCCACCATGACAGGCGGGGTGGGCGCGGACGCGCTGACGGATTTCTACACCAGGTACTTCATCGGGCACTGGCCCGGCGACACCACGATCATCCCGGTGTGCCGCACCGTCGGGCCGGATCGTGTCGTCGACGAGATGATCATGTCGTTCACCCATGACATCCCGATCCCCGCGTTCCTGCCGAACGTGGCGCCCACCGGGCGTGCGGTCATGCTACCCGTGGTGGTGGTCATGGGATTCGAGGCGGACAAGATCGCCTACGAGCGGATCTACTGGGACCAGGCTTCGCTGTTGGCGCAGGTCGGATTGCTCGACGAGAAACAGCTGCCTATTACCGGTGCGGTCCAAGCTCACAAAGTGCTCGACAAGGACCTGCCGGCGAACACCGTGCTGCGCGCTGACCAGCCCGGGGCCCCGGCGGTAGACTGAGCGCGCAGCCACCCAAACGACAGAAAGCAGGCATCAGAAACCACGTGACGCCCCGCGACACCAGCGCTGCTGACTCGTCATCGTCGTCTACTCAAGTTCGCAGCAGCATCGATGTTCCGCCCGACCTCGTCGTGGGCCTGCTGGGTTCCGCCGACGAAAATCTGCGCGCCCTCGAGCATGTATTGGCCGCCGGCCTGCACGTGCGCGGCAACGCTGTCACCCTCTCCGGCGAACCGGCCGATGTCGCGCTCGCTGAGCGAGTCATCGCCGAACTGGTTGCGATCGTGGCCCGCGGCCAGACGCTGACACCCGAGGCGGTGCGCCACAGCGTCGCCATGCTCGTCGGTACCGGTAACGAATCGCCGGCCGAGGTGCTCACCCTGGACATCCTGTCGCGCCGCGGTAAGACGATTCGACCCAAAACGCTCAACCAGAAGCGCTACGTCGACGCGATCGACGCCAACACCATCGTCTTCGGGATCGGGCCCGCCGGCACCGGCAAGACGTATCTGGCGATGGCCAAAGCCGTCAACGCACTACAGACCAAGCAGGTCACCCGCATTATCCTTACGAGACCCGCAGTGGAAGCCGGTGAGCGTCTCGGCTTTTTGCCGGGCACACTGAGCGAGAAGATAGACCCGTATCTGCGCCCGCTGTACGACGCGCTCTACGACATGATGGACCCCGAGGTGATCCCCAAGCTGATGGCTACCGGGGTCATCGAGGTGGCGCCGCTCGCCTACATGCGGGGGCGCAGCCTCAACGACGCGTTCATCATCCTCGACGAGGCGCAAAACACCACCGGCGAGCAGATGAAGATGTTCCTCACCCGGCTGGGATTCGGATCCAAAATCGTCGTCACTGGCGACGTCACCCAGATCGACCTGCCAGGCGGGGCTACCTCCGGTTTGCGAGCGGCGGTCGACATTCTCGGCAATGTCGACGATATCCACATCGCGCACCTCACCAGCGCGGACGTGGTACGCCACCGGCTGGTGTCGGAGATCGTCGACGCCTACGCCAGACACGAGGAGCCCGGCCTGGGGATGAACCGGGCGGCCCGGCGGGCGGCCGGCATCCGTCCTCGCCGGTGACTGCGGGGTGTGAAAGGCGGACCCGTCGGTGAGCATCGAGGTGTCCAACGAATCCGGCCTCGACGTTTCCGAAACGGAGCTGATCAGCGTCGCGCGGTTCGTGCTGACCAAGATGGGCGTCAACCCGGCCGCCGAGCTTTCTTTGCTGCTGCTGGACCCCGCAGCCATGGCTGATCTGCATATGCGTTGGATGGATCTGCCCGGGCCGACCGATGTGATGAGTTTCCCGATGGACGAGCTCGAACCCGGCGGCCGACCCGATGCCCCAGAGCCCGGCCCATCCATGCTGGGTGATGTCGTCCTGTGCCCGGAATTCGCCGCCGAGCAAGCTGCGGCGGCCGGCCACAGCCTCGGCCAAGAGTTGGCGCTGCTCACTATCCACGGTGTGTTGCATCTGCTCGGGTATGACCACGCCGAGCCGGACGAGGAAAAGGAGATGTTCGCCCTACAGCATCGTTTGCTCGAGGAGTGGGTCGCCGCTCAGGTCGAGGCCTACGAGCAGGATCGGCAGACTGAGAAGGATCGCCGGTTGCTGGACAAGTCAAGGTATTTCGACGAGCCGTGAACGAGTTGGGTGTCCTGCTCGGTGCGATCATGCTGATATGCCTCGGCGGGTTGTTCGCCGCTATCGACGCCGCCATCAGCACGCTATCGGTAGCCCGGGTTGAGGAGCTGGTACGCGAAGAGCGCCCTGGCGCCGTGTGGCTGACGAAGGTGATGGCCGACCGGCCTCGTTACATCAACTTGGTGGTGCTGCTGCGAATCACCTGCGAAATCACCGCGACCGCGCTGCTGGTGATTTTCCTGCGCCATAACGTCAGCATGGATTGGGGATTGGTCGACGCTGCGGCGATCATGGTGGTGACCAGCTTCGTTGTCATCGGTGTTGGTCCCCGCACCCTGGGGCGCCAGCACGCATATTCGATCGCGTTAGCGGCAGCTCTTCCGCTGCAGGTGATTTCATGGCTGCTGATGCCGATCAGCCGGCTGCTGGTGATAGTGGGCAACGCGCTCACCCCGGGCCGCGGATTTCGCAACGGGCCCTTCGCCTCTGAGATTGAGCTGCGCGAAGTCGTCGACCTGGCGCAACAGCGCGGCGTGGTCGCAGCCGACGAACGGCGGATGATCCAGTCGGTCTTCGAGCTCGGCGACACGCCGGCGCGCGAAGTGATGGTGCCGCGGACCGAGATGATTTGGATCGAAAGGGACAAAACGGCACGACAGGCGATCTCTTTGGCGGTCCGCAGCGGGCATTCCCGCATTCCGGTGATTGGGGAGAACATCGATGACATTGTGGGAGTGGTATATCTGAAAGACCTGGTGCAGCAGACGTACTACTCGACCAGCGGTGGCCGCGACATCACCGTGGCCCAGATGATGCGGCCCGCGGTGTTCGTGCCGGACTCCAAGCCGCTGGATGCGCTGCTGCGCGACATGCAGCGTGACCGCAACCATATGGCGCTGTTGGTCGACGAGTACGGCGCGATCGCCGGGCTGGTGACGATCGAGGACGTCCTCGAGGAGATCGTCGGCGAGATCGCCGACGAATACGATGGAGCCGAGACCGCGCCGATAGAAGACTTAGGCGACAACCGTTATCGGGTGTCGGCGCGGCTGCCGATCGAAGATCTTGGGCAGCTGTACGGGCTGGCTTTCGACGGTGATCTCGAGGTCGATACCGTGGGTGGACTGCTGGCGGTGGAACTGGGCCGGGTTCCGCTGCCCGGCGCCGAAGTGATATCGCATGGATTGCGGATGCACGCCGAGGGCGGGCCGGATCACCGTGGACGGATCCGTGTTGGGACCGTCTTGTTGAGCCCCGTTCACCCCGACGGCCCGCACGGCCAGGAGCCCCGTCACGATGGCTGACTTGGCTGGCGAAGACGCCAAATTGGTGACGCTGGCACGAGCGGCAATGGCGCGCACCGACGCCGCAAGCGCGGCGGCGGTGCGCGACGTTGACGGGCGCACGTATACCGGTGTGCCGGTGCAGCTTTCGGCACTAACGCTGACCGGGCTGCAGGCGGCGGTGGCTGCCGCGGTGTCGAGCGGTGCAACCGGATTGGAGGCCGCCGTGCTGGTCGGCGGCTCCGCCGACGATGTCGGTATCGCCGCGGTGCGGGAGCTGACGCCGACCGCGGCGGTGATCGTCACCGACCGCGACGGTGTGGTGTCCGAGTGACCGCACCGAACGTGCATCCACGGCGGAAAACCACACGGCAAACCGCCCTGTGCGCACGTTCGGTGAACCGACGAGCGTGAGCGAGTTCCGGTCTGGGTTTGTCTGTTTGGTCGGCCGACCGAACACCGGCAAGTCCACGCTGACAAATGCCCTGGTGGGTTCCAAAGTAGCGATCACCTCAACCCGCCCGCAGACCACCAGGCACACCATTCGCGGAATCGTGCACGCGGAGAACTTCCAGCTCATCGTGGTCGACACCCCGGGGCTGCACCGGCCGCGCACATTGCTGGGAAAGCGCCTCAACAACCTGGTGCGCGACACCTACGCTCAGGTCGACGTGATCGGATTGTGCATTCCCGCGGACGAGGCTATCGGGCCGGGGGACCGCTGGATCGTCGAGCAGATCCGATCTGTGGCACCGCAGACGACCCTGGTGCTGGTCGTCACCAAGATCGACAAGGTGTCCAAGGAGCAGGTGGCCGCCCAGCTGGTCGCGGTCAGTGAACTCGTCGAAGCCCGGGGCGGTCGGGAGGCGGAGGTCGTGCCGGTGTCGGCGCTCACCGGGGAGCGAATCGACGTGCTGATCGACGTGCTGGCCGCCGCGCTGCCCCCTGGCCCGGTGTACTACCCCGAAGGGGAGCTGACGGACGAGCCCGAAGAGGTCTTGATGGCCGAGTTCATCCGCGAGGCCGCCCTGGAGGGATTAGGCGACGAGCTCCCGCATTCCCTGGCGGTGGTGATCGACGAGATCAGTCCCCGCGAGGGACGTGACGACCTGGTCGATGTGCGTGCACTGCTCTACGTCGAGCGGCCCAGCCAGAAAGGGATCGTCATCGGCCGAGGCGGCGCCCGGCTGCGGGAGGTGGGCAGCACCGCGCGGCGTCAGATCGAAAGGCTGTTGGGCACCAGGGTTTACCTGGACCTGCACGTCAAAGTGGCCAAGAACTGGCAGCGCGACCCTAAGCAGCTTGGCCGGCTGGGGTTTTGACGGCTGTCAGCGTACCGTTTGCGGTCCGCTGGAAACCGGGGGCGTACCCGTCCCGGTATTCCACCACATGCCAGGCTGTTTGCTGGCCCAGCCGCAAATGGCCTCGAGTTCAGCGGCCAGCGACACCAGCAGACCCTCGCTGTTGGCCGGACCCATCAGCTGCACGCCGATCGGCAGGCCCTGCGCGGTGAACCCCGCGGGAACGTTGATCGACGGCCATCCCAGCAGGTTCCACGGCCAGGTGACCGGGCATGCCCTGATCATCATGCGGTCGGTCTCCAGCCCGCTCAGCTTGTCAAATGTGTGCACCAACGGTGGCGGCTGCGCGGTCGTCGGGGCCAACACCACGTCGACGACACGAAAGATCGAGCTCACCCTGCGTTGGTTTGCGGCTTCGTGGGCACGCGCGTTGCGCAGCGCTGACTGGGATAACAACCGGCCTATCCGCATATTGGCCACCGTCCGCGGATCCAGGGTGACGCTGTCGCCGAGGCGTTCGGCCCAGTCCAGCAGACCCGACGTGGAGCGGGCCAGAAAGTCCCACGATAGCCGCAGACCGTAGTCCGGGTTACCGGGGATCACCGTGTGGCCCAGCAGCTCGAGCTGGTGAGCCATAGTGTGCAGCGCGGCCCGGATCTCCGGGTGCAGCGTGGGGCGGAACCCGGTGAACGGGAACTGGGTGGACAGCGCGATCCGCAGCGGACCGGGTGCGCTGCCCACATAGTCGGACACCGTCACCGGTGGCGGTTTGTGCAGATCACCGTCGACGTTGCCGGACGCGGCGTCGAGCACCAACGCCGCGTCGGCCACCGTACGGGCCAGCACACCGTTGACCGTGATGCCGTTGAATGACTCCGGTAACGGCCAGGTGGAGATGCGGCCGCGTTGCGGCTTGATTCCCACCAAATGTGTCCATGCCGCAGGGATGCGGATACTGCCAGCCCCGTCGGAGCCGATCGCGGCGGTGACTAGTCCGGCTGCTACGGCAGCGGCGCTGCCTCCCGAGGATCCGCCCGGGGTGTGCTGCGGTGACCAGGGATTGCGGGTGTAGCCGAACCCGGGTCCGCTGGTGAACGGCCACTGGCCGAGTTCGCAAGTGTTGGTTTTGCCGACGATGACCGCGCCCGCTGCCTTGAGCCGACGAACCACCTCGGAGTCTGCGGCGGCGGGGGCGACATAGCCATTGGTGCCGAAAGCCGTTGGCACTCCCGCGATATCGACATCGTCTTTGACTGCGATCGGGATGCCCAGCAGCGGTGCGGTATCACCGGCGGCCCGGCGCCGGTCGGCTTCGGCGGCGTCGGCCAGCGCCGACTCGGTGAGCACCACGCGGAACGCGTTGAGCGTGGGTTGACTGGCGTCGATGGCGTTCAGCGAACGGCGCACCAGCTCCTCGGAAGTGACCTCGCCGTTGGCCAGTTGGTAGAGCTGGTCGATGATGGTGGGAAAACGCGGATCGGCGGATGCGTAATCGTGCGTCATCGATATCGAGAGTATCGGCGCGCATCCCGATACTGCCGCAGCACAATGCCACACTGATGTGATGCGGTTGTACCGGGACCGGGCGGTGGTGCTTCGCCAGCACAAACTCGGCGAAGCCGACCGGATCGTCACCCTGCTCACCCGTGATCACGGGCTGGTCCGCGCCGTGGCCAAGGGGGTACGTCGTACCCGCAGTAAGTTCGGCGCGCGACTGGAACCGTTCGCGCATATCGACGTGCAGCTGTACCCGGGGCGCAACCTCGACATCGTCACCCAGGTCGTCTCGATCGACGCGTTCGCCACCGACATCGTCAGCGACTACGGCCGCTACACCTGCGCGTGCGCAATGCTCGAGACCGCTGAACACCTCGCCGGCGAAGAGCGTGCGCCGGTGCCGGCGTTGCACCGCCTCACGGTGGGCGCACTGCGGGCGGTGGCCGACGGACGACGGCCCCGCGAGCTGGTGCTGGACGCTTACCTGTTGCGCGCCATGGGTATCGCGGGATGGGCACCGGCGCTGACTGAATGTGCCCGCTGCGCCCTGCCCGGTCCGCATCGCGCGTTTCACATCGCCGCCGGCGGCAGTGTCTGCGCGCACTGCCGCCCCGCCGGTGCCACCACACCACCACCGGGTGTGCTGGAGTTGATGGCCGCGCTGCGCGACGGCGACTGGGAGACTGCGCAGGCCGCACCGGCGTCCCACCGGAGCCACGTCAGCGGGCTGGTGGCTGCCCACCTGCAATGGCATCTGGAACGGCAACTGCGGACATTGCCACTGGTGGAGCGGACCTGTCGGGTTGATCACAACGCCGCGGACGATCGGATTCCGCTGGTCGGGCAGGATGTTGCCCATGGCGATGAGTCCCGGCTCAGGGCGCGGGGCTGAGCGTGACCGGAAGGCACGTGATTATCCGCAGCTGGATCCGGCGCCCGAGGATTACCCCACCTTCCCCGATAATTCGACGTGGCCAGTCGTCTTCCCGGAGCTGCCACCGGCCCCGGATGGTGGCCCGCGCCGGCCCCCGCAGCACATCTCGAAGGCCGCCGCTCCGCGGATCCGGGCCGATCAGCTGCCCGGCCACGTCGCGATCGTGATGGACGGCAATGGCCGCTGGGCCACCCAGCGCGGACTGCCCCGCACCGAGGGCCACAAGATGGGCGAGGCGGTGGTGATCGACATTGCCTGCGGCGCAATCGAACTGGGAATCAAATGGCTCAGCTTGTATGCGTTCTCCACCGAGAACTGGAAGCGTTCCGCCGAGGAGGTGCGCTTTTTGATGGGCTTCAACCGCGATGTGGTACGCCGGCGCCGGGAGAACCTCAACGCGATGGGTGTCCGGATCCGGTGGGTGGGTGCGCGGCCCCGGTTGTGGCGCAGCGTCATCAAGGAGCTTGAAATCGCCGAGAAGATGACCGCGCACAACGACGTCATCACGGTCAACTACTGCGTCAACTACGGCGGAAGAACCGAAATCACAGAAGCCACACGGGCTATCGCGCGTGAAGCCGCCGGCGGCAAGCTGAATCCCGACCGGATCACGGAGGCCACGATCGCCCGCCACCTCTACCGGCCCGACACCCCCGACGTCGACTTGTTACTGCGGACCTCGGGCGAAAAGCGGTCCAGCAACTTCATGCTGTGGCAGGCGGCGTATGCCGAGTACATCTTTTCCGACAAGTTGTGGCCCGACTATGACCGTCGCGATCTGTGGGCTGCCTGCGAGGAGTACGCCTCCCGTCATCGGCGGTTCGGGCGCGCGTGATGCCGTCCCTGCAAGAGCGGTTGGTGACGGTGCTCGGCGAGGTGTTGGCCGTCGAGGAGGAACCCGACGGCGCGCTGACTGTCCGGCACAACCACACACTGGCGTCGCTGCGGGTGGTCACCATCACCGAGGGCCTCGAGCTGGTGTCGCTCACCCAGGTTGTGGCGTGGGATGTACCGCTGACCAGGCGGATTCGTGATCGGGTGACCGCGCAGGCCAACACTACCCAGCTCGGCACCGTGGCGCTGGTGGAGCGGGACAGCGAGGCAACTGCGAAGCGCGCCAGCGCCAAAATCGCCGACGTGATGCTGCGCTACAACTTTCCCGGCGCCGGGTTGAGCGACGACGCGCTGCGCACACTTGTCTTGCTGGTGCTTGACCGAGGTGCCGAAATCCGCCGGGCACTGACCGGGTAGTGCTGTCGGGTGGACCGATGAATACCACGCTGCCGGGACACCCTGTTCTCAGCGGCACGCCGAGCAGGTGCCGAAGATCTCGATGGTGTGGCTGACATCGGAAAATCCGTGTTTGGCCGCCACCTCGGCGGCCCATGCCTCCACTTCGCGGTCACCCACCTCCACCGTTGACCCACAGTCACGGCATACCAGATGGTGGTGATGCTGCTCCGAGCAGCGGCGGTACACCGACTCGCCGGTGTCGGTGCGCAACGTGTCGACCAGCCCCGCCGCCGACATCGACTGCAGTGTCCGATACACCGTGGTCAGGCCGATGTTTTCACCTCTCCGGCGCAGCTCCTCATGCAATTCCTGGGCGGACCGGAAATCGTCGAGGGTCTCCAGCAGCGTTGAGATCGCCGCCCGTTGCCGGGTGGAGCGGACGCCGGGACCGCTCATAGCTGATCCTCGCCGGCGTGCGCGACCGCATCGACGACGATATGCGCGAGGTGATGATCGGCCAGGCGGTAGAGCACCTCCCGGCCGGACCGTTCTCCGGTGACCACGCCGGCCGCCTTGAGAATTTTCAGATGCTGGCTCACCAGCGGCTGCGGCACTCCCAGCGCGTCGACCAGCTCATGGACGCAGCGCTGGGATTCGCGCAACTGCAGCACAATCGCGATCCGCACCGGCGCGGCCAGAGCGCGCAAAAGCTCACCAGCGGACTCGAGAATCTCCCGGGGTGGCGGTAGCGGAAGATCAGGTGACGAGGATCTCCCGTCCTCATGGCTGCCGGCCACATGAGCGTCGAGTTCACCGTGGGCGGCGGTGGACATTGGCGGGGACATGAATCTCACCCGGTCTTACCGGAAAGCTGCTGGTCGAGGTTGTTCATCGTTTCCACTGTCACATGCATAGTCACGCATGTCAAAGGTGACGCTGCGGTCGCTACCATGGCTCATGCTCGTCAGCGCAGCCGCTCACCGCTGCCTACGATGCTGTTCAAGATCGATCCCTTGCGGCTAAGGAGTGCACCACCTCGTGGCGTCTGTCATCGATACCGTCGTGAACCTGGCCAAACGGCGCGGATTTGTCTACCCGTCCGGCGAAATCTATGGCGGCGTCAAATCAGCATGGGATTACGGGCCGTTGGGGGTGGAATTCAAGGAAAATATCAAGCGGCAGTGGTGGCGCACGGTGGTCACGAGCCGCGACGACGTCGTCGGGATCGATTCATCGATCATCCTGCCCCGCGAGGTCTGGGTAGCCTCGGGCCATGTGGATGTGTTCCACGATCCGCTGGTCGAGTCGCTGATCACCCACAAACGCTACCGCGCCGACCATCTCATCGAGGAGTACGAAGCCAAGCACGGACATCCTCCGCCCAACGGCCTGGCCGACATTCGCGACCCGGACACCGGCGAACCCGGCCGGTGGACCGAACCGCGCGAATTCAACATGATGCTCAAGACCTACCTCGGGCCGATCGAAAGCGAAGAGGGGCTGCACTACCTGCGGCCGGAAACCGCGCAGGGTATCTTCATCAACTTCGCCAACGTGGTGACGACCGCGCGCAAAAGGCCACCTTTCGGTATCGCTCAGGTGGGTAAGAGTTTCCGTAATGAGATCACCCCGGGCAACTTCATCTTCCGCACCCGCGAATTCGAGCAGATGGAGATGGAGTTTTTCGTCGAGCCGTCGACAGCGCCGGAGTGGTTCGATTATTGGGTCCAAAACCGGCGCCAGTGGTATGTCGACCTCGGGATCAAACCCGACAACCTGAGGTTGTGGGAACACCCCAAAGAGAAGCTGTCGCACTATTCGGCGCGCACCATCGACATCGAGTACAAGTTCGGTTTCGCCGGTAATCCGTGGGGCGAACTGGAAGGTGTGGCCAACCGTACCGACTTCGATTTATCCACCCACTCAAAGCATTCCGGTGTGGACCTGTCCTTCTACGACCAGGCCACCGACACCCGGTACGTGCCGTACGTGATCGAACCGGCGGCGGGCCTGACCCGCTCGTTCATGGCGTTTCTGATCGACGCGTATGCCGAGGACGAGGCCCCCAACGCGAAAGGTGGAATGGATAAGCGCAGCGTGCTGCGGCTGGATCCACGCCTCGCTCCGGTCAAGGCCGCGGTGTTGCCGTTGTCCCGTCACCCCGAGCTGAGCCCCAAGGCCCGCGATTTGGCCGCCGAGCTCCGCCACTGCTGGAATGTCGAATTCGACGACGCCGGCGCCATCGGACGGCGTTATCGGCGCCAGGATGAGGTGGGCACCCCGTTTTGCGTGACGGTGGATTTCGAGTCACTCGAAGACCACGCGGTCACCGTCCGCGAGCGCGACAGCATGGCCCAGGACCGCGTCGCGATCGACCATGTCGCCGACTACCTGGCGAAGCGGCTAAGGGGCTGCTGAATTCGGTGAACACGTCCGGTGCGATCGGGCCGGACCTCAGAACCGCCCGCCGCCTCCCAGCAAACCGCCGCCGTCGTCGCCCGAGGACCCGCCATAGGAGGTGGGGCTCCAGCCGCCGCCAAATCCGCCGCGCAGTTCCGCGCCGAGGATGTCACCGATGATGATCCCGCCGATCATCGCGCCCGCGTCGCTGCTGCCGTAGCGCGCGGTATAGGCGCGCTCGGTGGACTGGACGTCGGCGTTGGCCAACGACTGCGCTTGCGCGGCCAACGCGGATGCGCTGGTGGCATGAGTGATCGCCTCGGCGGGGTTACTCGCTTTTTTGTCGTGCGCCGCCTGCAATTGTTGGTTTGCTTCGGCGAGCCGGGTGCGCGCCTCGGGTCCGATGCTGCCGCGGCGGGTGTCGATGTAGTCGGAAACCGCGCGCACCCGTGACTGCGCGGTGAACAGCGCTTGGTCCAGCGCCCGGTTGAGCCGATCGATGGCAGCCCGTTCTTCCGCGACGGTCGCCAGCAGACGCTCCAGATCCGCGCTGGCCCGGGTTAATCGGGTAAACGCCCCCAGGGGATCGGTGGAGCCGCTTGCCCGGGCGGTGTCGAGAGCCTCCAGTGCGGCGTCGCGCGCGGCGGCAAGTTCGCCCGCGTGCGGCACGCCGACGGATTGGGCTTGCCGTAGCTGGGCGGTGGCCTGCTCTATGGCGGTCTGGATGTCGGCGATGGTCGAGGGCAACGTGGCGGAGGCGTGATGGATATCGGTGGATGCGTGGTCGACGGCGTCGAGCAGGGCGCGGGCTTGCCCCAACGCCGACTCGGCAGCGCGAAAAGCGTCCACCAGTCCGGCCTGCTGCCCACTGACCGGGTGCGCGGCCAGCTCGCGTGCCCGGCCGATGTTCTGCTCGGCGAAGGCCAGCCGCGTTTTGGCGGTCGCGACATTGTCGGCGACCGAGGTCAGTGCGGCTGCGTCGAACTCCTGATGCAACTCAGCGAGGCGTTGTTCGGCCGGGCCGATGCGGGCCGTCAGCTCAACAAACTGCCGGGTCAACCCGTCAAGCCGCGACGGCGCGTGGATGACCAGATCCCGCAGCCGCTCGAACGCCCGGCGCTGAGACTCCAGTTCCCGATCGGCGCGGGCCGCCGAGACGACCACACGTGTCAGCAATTCGCGTCGCTGTGCGGGAGTCTCGGGTATCGCGTCATCGAGTTGCTGCCGGATGGTGAACGCCTGCGCCAGTGCTGATTTGGCGTTGTTCACCGCGCGGGTGAACGGCTCGGTTCGCTGCTCGCCGAACTCCTCGACCGCCAGCGCCAGCTCGTTGGCGCTGGTGCGCAACGCATTGTCGACGTCGACCACCATCTGCCGCGACAGGTCGTCCAGCGTCTCCAGCGGCACACCGGCAAGGGCGTCCGGGTCGGTCGGGTCGACCCGGCGCGCCGCGGCTAGCTCGGCGGCGCGCCGCTGCCGGCGCCGATAGCGCATGATCAGCAACAAAGCCAGCAACCCGGCGGCGACGACGCCCAGCGTAATCAGCAGGGGTGCCCACCCGGGCGATCCGGGTGGACTGTCGAGCCCGTTCGCCGCGGCCACCGCCGCTCCGCTCCAATCCCCGCGCCGCAGCGCGGGCTCGATCTGGTTGCGCCGGAGATCGTCGACTTGACGCGAGCTGATATTCGGTACCGTCGCCGGCACCAGGAAGGCATACGCACGGTCGACGGTGGCCACAGCGAGAAGGGCGTCGAAATCACCCAGATCGCTGTCGCGCCGAGTGCTTTGGGCCCAGCTCACAGCACTGTCTTCTGAAAAGGTGTCGACATAGACCACCCACAGGCGGATGTGGCGGTCGGCGTAGAGTCGCTGCACCGCCGACTCCACTGCGATGCGACCTGAGCTGGTCAACGCGTCCGCGTCGTCGGTGATGTAGCCGGGCAGCCGAAACGGGGGCCGCGCGGCGGTGGGCGATGCCAGCAGCAGGCCGAGCATCACCAGCCCCAGGACCGCGGCGAGCATGCGGGTGATGCGCATAGTGGCCAATCTATTGCGTCGATACCTGGAGGCGCTTCCGCGCGACCGACCCCGGGGGGCGACGACGCGGCCCACAGCCGGTCAACCAATCCGCCGCGTTGGCGGGAATCTCTGGGCCGCCCTGGCACACTGGTCCTCAGTGAGCAACCAGCAGGATCCCTATCAGGATGTCGACCGTCAGCGGCGGGTGCGCGAAGCCCCCAAGACTGCGGGTCTTCCGGGCACCGACGGCCAGCACCGCTCCGATTTTGCCCGCGACCGCGCCCGGGTGCTGCACAGCGCCGCGCTGCGCCGACTAGCCGACAAGACACAGGTCGTCGGCCCCCGCGAAAGCGACACCCCACGCACCCGGCTCACCCATTCACTGGAAGTGGCGCAGATCGGGCGTGGAATGGCGGTCGGACTGGGTTGTGACCCCGACCTGGTTGACCTGGCCGGTCTGGCCCATGACATTGGGCATCCACCGTACGGGCACAACGGGGAACAGGCGCTTAACGAGGTTGCCTCCGGCTGCGGCGGCTTCGAGAGCAATGCGCAGAACTTTCGGATCCTTACCAACTTGGAGCCTAAAGTCGTTGACCCGCAGGGCCGCAGCATGGGATTGAATCTGACTCGCGCAGCTTTAGACGCGGTCACCAAATACCCGTGGACACGCTCGCAGGGAGGAGACAAGTTCGGTTTCTACGACGAGGATGCTGACGCCGCCGCCTGGGTCCGCCAGGGAGCGCCACCGGATCGGGCCTGCCTGGAGGCGCAGGTGATGGATTGGGCCGATGATGTCGCCTACTCGGTGCACGACGTCGAGGACGGTGTCATCTCGGGTCGCATCGACCTGCGCGTGCTCGCTGACGACAACGAGGCCGCCGCCTTGGCCAAGCTGGGTGAATCCGAATTCTCGCGGGTCGATGCCGACGACCTGAGGGCGGCCGCGCAGCGGCTTTCACAGCTGCCGGTGGTCGCCGCCGTCGGTAAGTACGACGCCACATTCTCGGCGTCGGTCGCGCTCAAGCGGTTGACCAGTGAACTGGTGGGCCGGTTCGCCTCGGCGGCGATAGCGGCCACCCGCGCGGCCGCGGGTTCGGGGCCACTGTCGCGCTATCGGGCCGACCTGCAGGTCCCTGACCTGGTCCGTGCCGAGGTCGCGGTGCTGAAAATCCTGGCGCTGCAGTACATCATGTCCGACCCACAACATCTTGAGCGTCAGCGCGCGCAGCGCGAACGGGTCCACCAGGTGGCCGCCTGGCTGCTTGCGGGCGCGCCGCAAACTCTCGACCCAGTTTTTGTGCCGGCGTTCAACACCGCCGCCGACGACGGTGCCCGGCTGCGTGTCATCGTCGACCAGATCGCCTCCTACACCGAAGGGCGGCTGGAACGGATCGTGGCCGGTTAGACCGGTTCGACCACGGGGGGTAACCCGCCGCAGCGCGGCGCGCATCGTCGCCAGGCGGGGTCTTGTGGCCCGGCTCCTCCTCGCGCCGCAGCGCGGCGCGCATCGTCGCCAGGCGGGGTCTTGTGGCCCGGCTCCTCCTCGCGCCGCAGCGCGGCGCGCATCGTCGCCAGGCTAGGCTCCCGATTATGGGCAAACCCGCTTTTACGGGCATCGTGCTGTCGCTGCTGCCGCTTTTTGTAGCTGCGTGCATGTCCGAACATCGCATCAGCACCACGCCGGCCCAGAATGTTTCGCCGGCATCGCCGGCCCATCCGGCGCCTGGAGCCGAGACACTCACGGCCCAGCTCAAAACCGTTGACGGCCAGCCGGTGGCCACTGCCACCTTCGAGTTCGCCAACGGCTATGCCACCATCACCGTCAAGACGGTCGCCACCGGCATGCTGAGGCCGGGATTCCATGACATGCACATCCACTCGGTGGGCAAGTGCGAACCCCACTCGACGGCCCCGACTGGTGGAGCGCCTGGTGCCTTCCTCTCCGCCGGCCCGCACTACCAGGCGCCCGGGCACACCGGCATGCCCCCCAGCGGCGACCTGCCTTCGCTGGAGGTGCGGCGCGACGGGGCTGCGCTGCTGGTCACCACCAGCGATGCCTTCACCAGAGCTGACCTGCTGGCAGGGAGCAAGACCGCTCTTGTGCTCCACGGCGCCGAATACACCCCCGATGCAGAAGAGCGGGTGGCCTGTGGCGTCATTGGCCCCGGCTAACCCGCACGGGAATCGGTGGTGACGGCGGGCATCAGCACCGGGCAGAAGGCTCTACACTGAGCCGGTGGCTGGCCGCCGAATCCCCGATCGTGACATCGCCGCCATCCGCGAGCAGGTCCGCATCGACGAGGTCGTCGGTGACTATGTCCAACTGCGCCGCGCCGGGGCCGACTCGTTGAAGGGCCTGTGCCCGTTCCACAACGAGAAAACACCGTCCTTTCACGTCCGGCCTAATCACGGCCATTTCCACTGTTTCGGCTGTGGGGAAGGCGGTGACGTGTACGCGTTTATTCAAAAAATCGAGCATGTCAGCTTTGTCGAAGCGGTCGAACAGCTCGCCGACCGAATCGGCTACTCGATCAGCTATGCGGGTGCGGCGACCAGCGTGCCACGCGATCGGGGTACGCGCAGCAGGCTGGTCGCCGCCAACACCGCTGCCGCCGAGTTTTACGCCGCAGCACTGAAGTCCGAGGAGGCGGCGCCGGCGCGGCGGTTTCTGTCGGAACGCAATTTCGACGCCGACGCCGCCGGACGCTTCGGCTGTGGCTTCGCACCATCCGCTTGGGATTCCTTGACAAAGCATCTGCAGCGCAAGGGCTTTGATTTCAAGGAGCTGGAAGCTGCAGGCCTGTCGCGCCACGGTAAGCACGGCCCGATCGACCGGTTCCACCGGCGGCTGCTGTGGCCGATCCGCACGCCGGCAGGCGAGGTGATCGGGTTCGGGGCGCGCCGGCTGTTCGACGACGATCCGATCGAAGCCAAATACGTCAACACCCCTGAGACATCGCTGTACAAGAAGTCGTCGGCGCTGTTCGGCATTGACTTGGCCAAACGCGATATCGCCAAGGGGCATCAGGCCGTGGTCGTGGAGGGGTATACCGACGTGATGGCCATGCATCTGGCCGGGGTCACCACGGCGGTCGCGTCCTGCGGAACCGCGTTCGGCGATGAGCACCTGGCGATGTTGCGCCGGCTCATGATGGACGACAGCTTCTTCCGCGGCGAACTGATCTACGTGTTTGACGGCGATGCGGCCGGTCGCGCCGCGGCGCTCAAAGCGTTTGCAGGCGAGCAGAACCTTGCGGGCCAGTCCTTCGTTGCCGTGGCTCCCGGCGGCATGGATCCCTGCGATCTGCGGCTGGCATGCGGCGACGGTGCGCTGCGTGATCTGGTGGCGCGGCGAACTCCCTTGTTCGAGTTCGCGATTCGTACCGCCTTGGCCGAGGTCGACCTGGATAGCGCCGAGGGCAGGGTGGCGGCGCTGCGGCGCTGCGTTCCGATGGTCGCCAAGATCAAAGATCCCACCCTGCGTGACGAGTACGCCCGGCAGCTGGCCGGCTGGGTGGGCTGGGCCGATGTCGGGCAGGTTATCGATCGGGTGCGCAGCCAGGCGAGAAGTCCCCACAGCCCCAGCCGCGGGGGACGCGTCCGCCGTGGCTCGGCGACACCAGCGGGTGGCGGCCCGGAGCCCGCCGCCCTGCGCCCGGATCCGCGCGACCCGTCGCTCTGGCCGCAGCGGGAGGCGCTCAAATCGGCGCTGCAGTACCCGGCGCTGGCTGGTCCGGTGTTCGACGCGCTAGCGGTCGAGAGCTTCACCCATCCCGGTTATGCGGCGGTGCGCACAGCCATCGAACAGGCGGGCGGCACCGCCTCCGGTGTCACCGGAGCGCAGTGGATTGAGGCGGTGCGCCAACGCACCACGTCACCCGCCGCTGCCGCGCTGGTCAGTGAGCTGGGTGTGGAGACGATCCGGGTCGAGGACGACGAGCGGTTGCCGCGGTATATCGCGGGGGTGTTGGCGCGCCTGCAGGAAGTCTGGGTGGGCAGGCAGATCGCCGAGGTGAAATCCAAGCTGCAGCGCATGTCACCGGTCGAGCACGGTGACGAGTATCACGCGCTGTTCGGCGACTTGGTCGCGATGGAGGCATACCGACGCAGCCTGCTTGAGCAGGCCGCGGGCGATGATCTGAGTGCCTGACGCTGTCGGTGCTCAATTGCTCGGGTTTTTCGGCTGCTGCGGTTGCACGACGGTCGTTTTGCTGTCGATCTCGGCCAACGTCACCAGCGGCCGGTCGGGTGAGACCCGATTGGCGATCTTGCGACGTCCGGCCTCGATCATCGACTTGGCAGCGGGGTTGTTGGTAATCGCGCGATATGTGCCGACAATCTGCTCGTAGCGTCGACGACCGGCTCTTGCGCCCAACACATAGCCCAGTCCCAGCACAAGGAGATACCGGATCAAAGCGCTCCCTCCCGACGACAGTGCGATGGATCCATCCTGCCCTACGTGCGTGAACATGCGCGCGGTAGCGGGCGCGGGCCCCCGGTGAGCGCAAGTACGCTAGAGTCATCCTGCGATCCGCGTGGGCAGGATAGTCCCCTGTAGCTCAACTGGCAGAGCGTTCGGCTGTTAACCGAAGGGTTGGAGGTTCGAGTCCTCCCGGGGGAGCAGGGCTGAGCACCAGGTGCTGATTGCCCGCGCGGGCGATGAGCAGGCGGGCTTTTGGGGGACGCACGTCGACCGGCCGGGCGGCGTATCAGCACGGCCGGCGAATTCAGCCGGGCACGTTTTCTGGGTGCAGCATCTCGGCGTGGCGCAGCTGTTCGGGAATCCCGAAGCCATCGACCAGCGTCTCGGCATACGGCCGCAGTGTCCGGCACCGCTCGTTGATTCCGCGGGTGACTGCCTTGGCCCGCTCGGTGGAGAGAAACCGGTGCTCGATGTACCAGGCCTTATCGTCCTCGATCACCGATAGCACGTACAGGTCACAAACCATGCCGAGCACCTCCCGGGCCTGATCGTCCTCACACGAGTCGATCCCGGCCACGAACGCCTCCAGCACCACCCGGTCGGTGTGCGCCTGGGCTGCGTGTAGCACGTGATCCTGCACCGCGTTGAACGCTTCGAACGCCGACATCTCGTTGGTTCTGGCCTGCAGTCGGCGCGCGACCGACGACAGCAGGTACTCCTCGCGGTCCTCGAACATCTTGATCTGGGTACCACGGTTAAACAGGCTGCCCTCTTCTTCGCTGTCCTGGCCGGCGTCCACGATAGTTTGGATAATCGTCTCGGCTGCAGTGCGTTTGAGTACACGCTGGCTGACCGCGTTGGCAGCGAAGCGCACCCATTCGACCGGGCTCATGCTGCGGATGTCGTCGGCGTAAGCGGTCAACAGTTCCTTGGCCACCAGCTGGGTCAGCACATGGTTGTCGCCCTCGAAGGTGGTGAACACGTCAGTATCGGCGCGCAATGCGATGAGCCGGTTCTCCGCCATGTAACCCGCACCGCCGCACGCTTCCCGGGCTTCCTGGATAGCGCGGACCGCATGCCAGGTGTTAGCAGCTTTCAACCCCGCGGCGCGGGCGTCGAGCTCGCGTTGTTCCTCGGGATCGGGGGCGTCGGAAGTCTGCAGGTCGTGAAGTTTGGCGACCAGCTCGTTCTGGGCGAACTGCAGCGCATACGATTTGGCGATCAACGGAAGCAGGCGGCGCTGATGCGCCAGGTAGTCCATGATCAGCACCTCGCCCTCGTCATCGGGCGCTTTGAACTGTCTGCGCTGCAACGCGTATCGGGTGGCGATATCCAAAGCGACCTGGGCCGCTGCGCCCGCGCTGCCGGCTACGGTGACCCGCCCGCGCACCAGCGTGCCCAGCATGGTGAAAAACCGGCGATTAGGGCTTTCGATCGGCGAGCTGTAAGTGCCGTCGGCGGCGACGTCCCCGTAGCGGTTGAGCAGGTTTTCCCGCGGTATGCGGACGCGGTCGAACACGATCCGACCGTTGTCCACGCCCGGAAGACCGCCCTTGTAAAGGTTGTCTGAGGTCGTTACCCCAGGCAGGTCGTTGCCGTCGACGTCACGGATCGGCACGAGAAAACAGTGCACGCCGTGGCTGACCGGCTCACCGTCCTCGGGGGTGATCAACTGTGCGAAAACCGCTGCAATGGTTGCGGTTTCGGCGGCTCCCCCGATGTAGTCCTTGCGCGCCGACGCAGTGGGCGAGTCGATGACGAACTCCTGGGTCGCCGGGTCGTACGTCGCGGTCGTTTCGAGCGACTGTACATCGCTGCCGTGGCCGGTCTCGGTCATCGCGAAACAACCGCGAAGCTCCAGTGTGATGATCTTTCTCAGGTATGCGTGATGGCGTTCGGTACCCAGGTTTTCAACGGCGCCACCAAATAGGCCCCACTGCACACCGGCCTTGACCATCAACGACAGGTCCGACATCGCCAGCATCTGTATCTGGGTGATCCCCGCGCCGATGTTGCCGGTACCGCCGTGTTCCTTGCGGAACCCGTCTTCGGCGGCGCCCGCGGCCGCCATGATCTTCATCTGTTCGGACACTTTGGTGCGGGCGATAACCGTGTTCGGAGTGTAGTGCGGGCGGAAAACCTCGTCGGCCAGTTGCTCGCGCATGCGGTTTTTCACGTCCCGCCAGCGTCCGTCCAATGTGTTGCGCAGGTGTTCGGCGGTATTCGTCGTCTTTGCCGGCATACCTGACGGTAACCGCCTGCCGCCCACCGCGCAGTGGGCCGAGCACAGCCGGTGGGATTAGATGGCAGCATGTCCCCGCAGACGCCGGCAGCACATGACGTCCACCACGTCGACATCAATGTCAGCCGGGACCGGCTGCGGGCAGCTGCCGGCACCGGCGTGACCGCCCGTTGCACCGGCAAACCAGCATGGTGGTCCGCGACGCGGCAACTGCTGTTCGCTGCGCTCACGGTTGGCACTACCGGTCACATCGTTTCACGTGTCGTCACGGTGGTGTGATGACGCCGATGAGCCGGTTGCTGGTGGTGTGCTGGCTGTTCGTGGCCGGGTGCGCGCCCGCGGCCACCGTCCCGCCTCAACCACAGTTGCGTTACCTCGGTCAGGTGCAGGTGCCGCACGCCACCACGGTCGACGGCACACTCGTCGGCGGTTTATCGGGTATCAGCTACGACCCCGGCCGCCACATCTATTACGTGATCAGCGACGACCGCTCCGAACACGGCCCGGCACGCTTCTACACCGTACGATTGTCGTTACCCGACAAGAGCATTGACGCGTCCAGACCGCCTAGCGCCGCCTCCGGCCCAGCACGGCCTGACTCAGCGGGCACGGTTGAGTTCATCGGCGCGCACCCGTTGCTGGACGAGTCCGGCCACCCGTTCAGGCCCCTGTCGCTGGATAGCTCACCGCCGGTTGTCCCCCCGGATCCGGAGGGCATCGCTTATGACGCCGTCCGGCAGCGGCTGTATTGGTCGTCTGAGGGGGAGCGAATCACCGATGGCCGGGCGGTGCTGCTGGATCCGTGGATCCGGGTCGCCGCGTTGGACGGCAGCTACCTGGGGCAGTTCCGATTGCCCGCTGGGCTTGCGATGTCAGCGGCCGGCACCGGTCCGCGGCGCAACCGGGTATTGGAAGGGCTGACGCTGACACCCGACGGCAAGTTTGTGTTCGCCGCAATGGAGCAACCTGGTTACCACGACGGCGACCCGCCCAACCGCAGTCATGGTGCGCTGACGCGGATCACCAAATTCGACGTCGATACCCAGGCGCCGGTCGCCCAGTACGCCTATCCGCTGGAGCCGGCCGCCGCGCCCGCCGACTCCAACGGTCTGACAGACCTCGTTGCACTATCCGACACGACGTTTCTTGTGCTGGAACGTGCCGAGAGCGTCGCCCCGGCGGTCCGGATATTCCGCGCCGACGTCGGCGCCGCCACCGACGTGTTGGCGCTACCGTCGCTGACGGGCACGGCGGTGACGCCGATGCGCAAAGCCCTCGTCGCCGACCTGTCCGCCACGGTGTCACCGCTGGACAACATCGAAGGCATCACCGTTGGCCCCGAGCTGCCCGACGGGCGCCGGTCGGTCGTGCTGGTCAGCGACGATAATTTTTCGCCCGCCCAGCTCACTCAGTTTCTGTTCCTCGCGATGTAGCTGCCTGCACCCGTCGTTGCGCGGCGATTCCGGGCGCGTGTAGCCGCCACATCAGGAAGCCGATGCCGGCTGCCCCCAACAACAGCAACACGGCCATGTCGAACAGCCACCAACCCGAATAGTGCGTCCACAATTCATCATGCCGGGCCAGCAAGTCGGCCCTGCGCAGATCCACCGCCGACGCCATGGCCGCAAACCCCCACTGGGCCGGGACCAGCCAAGAGATCTGGTCGAACCCCAGCGTGCCCACGAGCGGCACCAACCCGCCCGCAAACACCAACGATGCCAACACCACGAGCACCACCATGGGCAGGACCTGCTGCATGGATTGAGCCAGCGCCGAGAGCACTAGCCCCACGATCCCCGACACGATCGCCGTCGCCGCCACCGCCAGGTAAAGCTCGACGATCGGACTGCCCAGCAATACGGCACCGTGCACCGGCGCGCCTTTGCACAGGATCACGATCGCGGTCACGATGGCACTCTCAGCGGCCGCGGCCGCGCTGACCACGATGACCTTGCCGGTGAGATAAGCCGACGCCGACAGTGCAGCGGTTGCCTCCCGCCGGTAGACCCAGCGTTCGGTGCGCACGTCGCGGATGGTCAGCGCGATACCGATTATCACCGCGGCGATATTGAGCAGCACCAAAATCTCAACGGCTTCATGAGGATTAGCACCGTAGGGGTCGGCACGGCCCAGCCCGGCGTGGCCCGGTATCGCCAGCACCAGCGTCCCGAGGGCGACCGGCAGGATCCCCAGGAACAGCAGATAGCCCGGCGCCGCCAGGATCAGGTGAATCTGGCGGCGAGCCACCAGCGCGGTTTGCCGCCACCAGCCCAGATCGGCGAGCCGGGATGGCAGCGGCTCGGCGGCGGCAGCCCGGGACGGCGGCTCGGGCGCCTGCGCACGGGTCAGGACCGCATCGTTGGTGCCGTTCGGGCCGGTACGCAGGCGGGATAGCGTCTCCGGCCAGTCGGTGGTACCCGTCGCCTTGGCGAGCCCGGCGGGCGGCCCGACGAAGGCGGGTGTACCCGCGGAGGTGAGCACCAGCACCTGATCGCACATCTCCAGCTGAACTGGCGCCGTCGTCGCCACCACCACGACGAGGCCCTGGTCGGCGAGCCGCCGCAGCAGCACCATCATCTCGCGTCCGAGCGCCCGATCCAGCTCTGCGATCGGTTCATCGAGGACAAGCAGCGACGGCCGGGTGAGCAGCTCGACAGCCAGGGATGCGCGTTGCCGGCATTCGGCGGAAAGCTGGTCGACACGGGTGGCGCGGTACGGATCCAACTCCAGTTGAGCGAGAACCCAATCCACTGCGCGACGGCGTTGCTCGGCAGAAGCGCCAGCAGGCAGCCGCACTGCGGCGGCATAGTCTAACGCTTGTTCGACAGTGAGCTGGCGATGCACGAGATCCGCATGGGGCACCATCCCGACGCGTGAGCGCGCAGCTTGCACGCTATGTCCGTCGACGGTGACCTCACCCGAGGTGGGCTGCTCGACACCGGCAAGGAGGTTCACCAACGCAGTGTTGTGTGTGCTCGACGGGCCGACCACCGCGGTCAGTGTGCCCGGCTGGGCGCTCAGCGACACATCGGCGAGTAGTTGGCGCCCGTCGACGGTGAGCCCCAGCCGATACGCCCGCACACCCTGTGACGTCGGCGTGGCGGGATCAGGGGACGGCGCTGATGCGGCAGCTGTTTCAGACCGGGCGCCGGGCTCGGGCTTCTCGACTTGTTGTGCGATGCCTGAGTCTGCTGCCGGCGCAGCCGATTCGGGCGCCGGCTCCGGTGCAGCGGTGTCGGCGGGTGGCGCGGCCGGCGGGGCCGTGCCCGCCTGCGGGGCAACATCGATGACCGGCAAGGGGTCTGTCGTGGGTGTCTGGTCCGGCTGGCCGGCTGGGTGACGCGATAACAGGTGGTGTAGTGCGCCGGCCATTCTGCCGACACGACCTGGACTTTTTCGCTGGGCAGCGGGTGTCTGGCGCGGCGCCGAGGCCGCCGGGAGCGGCGGCGGGTTGGCCGCCGGCGGCGCGGAGGGCGGAAGCGGCGCTGCCCGCGGAGGCGGCGGCTGCGCCGGCTGGGGTGACACCGGCGCCGGTGACAGCGCAGCCGGCGGGGGCATCGGCTTAGTGATCGGCTCGTCCAACCGTGTGGGTTGTGGGGGTGCCGCAGGGTGCGGGGCGGGTCGCTGCGCCGGTTCGGCCGGCGGTGAGACCGCTGCCGGGCTTGTCGGCTGGGCGAAGCGGGCGGGCAGGGTGAATCGAACCGGCGGGATGGGCGGTCTGTCGGCGCGTGGCGCCGGCCGGGCCGACGGGATGGGATGCGCCGCAGTGGGGAGGGGGGAGACCGGCATGGTTGGCCGCTGCGGCGGGGCGACGGGCCTGGCTGGTGCCTCGGGTGTCGCGCTGAGCCGGAACAGCAGCTGTGGCCCGTCTTGCGGATCACTGAGGGCGATGACCTGGCCATCGTGGATGTTGACCATCGACATCCGCACGCCATCGAGGTAGATGCCGTTGCGGCTCCGGTCGATAGCGACCCAGTGGGTACCGGTGAACCGCAGCACGAGATGGATGCGCGACGTCCATTCGCTGTTGTCCAGCTCGTCCAGGCGGATATCGCACCGGCTGTCGCGGCCGACGATGACGTCGCGGCCGGGGGGAAAGACGTACCTCGCGGCGCCAACCCACACGGTCAACGTCGAGGCAGACGCCTCGGTCCGCATTGCACCGTCACCTTTCGTTACCCGCTCTGTTGGGCCGATCGATGGTTGTCTACCCGCCCTACACCCGAGTATGCGCTGACAACGTGGCTTTCATCGAGTGCTGGGGTGCGGTGAGGCGGGTGCGGCATCCTCGACAAGACGGCGCAACACGCTGACGGCGTCCGCCAGAATTTGGCGCTCCCGCGGCGTCAGACAGGCCAGTTGCGGATCGATGGCGGCAGCCCGGTCGGCGCGGACGCGATCGAGTGTGCGCACCCCCTCGGGAGTAATGCGAATCCGGACCGCCCGGGCATCACCGGGATCGACGGTCCGGGTGACCAGGCCAGCGTCTTCGAGTCGGCGCACCTGCGTGGTCATGGTGGGCTGGGAGCAGTGATCGATAGCGGCCAGGTCGCAAATGCGCGCTTCGCCATGGGCTTCGATAGTCGACAACAGCCGGGCCTGTGCGACCGGCAGCGGCAGCTGGATGCGCTGGGTGGCCAGCCGGTTAAGCCGCGCCACCACCGCCAGCAGCTCCGCACCCAGGCCTGAACCGGACCCGCCGCTTGCCCCGTAGTCGGCGGCGGGCTTTACGGGGGCAGAAGATATCACAATACCCATCATTGCATAGCTTTGCTATGTAGAACAGTGAACCACGATCATCCTCCCAGCGGTGGGTGTGTGCGGGCGAAGATGGCCTCGGCGACTGGCAGAATCGGTGGAGTGACCGCCGCGGCAGCTTCGTCCTCCCGACCGGGAGGAGCGCTGCGGCCGGGCGAGCTGGCCCAGGCATCGGTGATGGCGGCACTGTGCGCCGCGACCGCAATTGTTTCGGTGGTCTTGCCCTTCGCGGGCGGACTGGCGTTGCTGGGCACGGTACCGATGGGGTTACTGGCTTACCGCTACCGGTTGCGGGTGCTGCTCGCGGCGACGGTCGCCGCAGGGGTGATCGCGTTTCTGATCGCCGGCGTGGGTGGCTTCATGACGGTTGTCAACAGCGTGTACATCGGCGGGCTAACCGGAATCATTAAACGCCGGCGCCGCGGGACGCTCAGCGTGGTCGCCATATCCTTCGGTGCCGGCGCGGTTTTCGGGGCCGTGGGGGTCGTCGCACTTGCTTTGCTGGCGCGGCTGCGGAAGTTGATCTTCGATGCCGTCACCGCCAACGTGGACGGAACCGTTGCCGTTTTGACCCGGATTCGGATGGTGACGGCGGCACACGACCTCAAGCGGTGCTTTGCGGCTGCGCTGCATTACTGGCCGTGGCTTTTCCTGGGATATTCCATCGTGTCGATCATGGTGGTGTCGTTGATCGGCTGGTGGGCGCTGTCACGGGTGCTGGAGCGGATGCGCGGCGTGCCTAATGTGCACAAACTGGATGCTCCCGCCGAAAGCGGGCCCATCGCTCCGGTTCCGGTGCGGCTGGACCGGGTGTCTTTCCGTTACCCGCGCACCGACCATGATGCGCTGCACGCCATCAGCTTGGACGTCAACGTCGGCGAACATATCGCGATCACCGGCGCCAACGGGTCGGGGAAGACCACCCTGATGCTGATCTTGGCCGGCCGCCAGCCGACATCGGGTCGCGTCGAGCGGCCCGGTGCGGTGGGCCTGGGTCAGCTCGGCGGCACCGCGGTCGTGATGCAGCATCCCGAAAGCCAAGTGTTGGGCACCCGCGTCGCCGACGACGTCGTCTGGGGACTGCCGCCGGGTAAGGCCACCGACGTCAACCGCTTGCTCGCCGAAGTCGGGCTGGATGGTCTCGCCGAACGCGACACCGGAAGTTTGTCCGGGGGTGAGCTGCAGCGGCTGGCGGTGGCCGCGGCACTGGCGCGCGAGCCGGCGCTGCTGATCGCCGACGAGGTCACCAGCATGGTCGACCAGCAGGGCCGCGACGCGCTGCTGAGCATCCTGTCCGGTTTGAAAAAGCGGCACCGAACGGCGCTGGTTCACATCACGCACTACAACACCGAGGCCGCGTCCGCGGATCGCACGATCAACCTCAGCGACACACCGGACAACACCGAGATGGTTGACAATGTGCCTGCGCCGGCGGCGACCCCCCCAGTCGATCATCGGTGGCAGGCGCCGGTGCTGGAGCTCGTTGGCGTCGGCCATGAATACGGCAGCGGTACACCGTGGGCGAAAACTGCGCTGCGCGACATCAATTTCGTGGTCCACCAGGGAGACGGTGTCCTGATCCACGGCGGCAACGGCTCGGGCAAGTCCACCCTGGCCTGGATCATGGCCGGGCTGACGATACCCACCAGCGGAAGCTGTCTGCTTGACGGGCGCCCGACCTATGAACAAGTCGGTGCGGTCGCACTGGCCTTTCAGGCGGCGCGGCTGCAATTGATGCGCAGTCGTGTCGACCTGGACGTGGCCTCTGCCGCGGGCTTTCCACCTGACGATCACGCTCGCGTGGAGTCGGCGCTGGCCGTTGTGGGACTGGATGCCGCGCTGGCGAAACGCCCGATCGACCAACTGAGCGGTGGTCAGATGCGTCGGGTGGTGCTTGCCGGACTGCTGGCCCGTGCACCCCGCGCGCTGATCCTCGACGAGCCGCTGGCCGGCCTGGATGCCGGCACCGCACGGGGTTTGTTGCGGCTGCTGGAGAGTCTGCGCCGCGACCGGGGTCTGACGCTGGTGGTTATTTCCCACGACTTCGGTGGGCTAGAAGAGCTGTGCCCGCGTGTCCTGCACCTGAGCGACGGGATGCTGGAGCCGGCGTCGACCGCCGCCGGAGGTGTGTCGTGACCGCGACGGTACCGACCGACCCCGGGAGCCGCCGGCCCTCGCGGCCGGTGGTGTTGCTGCGCCCGGTGCCCGGCCGCTCACCCGTCCACGAGCTGTGGGCCGGTACCAAATTGATCGTTGTTGCCAGTATCTCGGTGCTGCTGACGTTTTACCCAGGGTGGGTCTCGATCGGCCTGGTGGCCGCCTTTGTGCTGGCTGCGGGCCGGGTTGCGCGCATTCCGCGCGGCGCACTACCGTCGGTGCCGCGCTGGCTGTGGATCCTGCTGGCCCTGGGCGGCCTCACTGCGGCGCTGGCCGGCGGGAATCCGGTGATCCGGGTGGACACCGTCTCGCTCGGGTTGGGCGGCCTGCTGCACTTTTTACGCATCACCGCGCTGTCAATCGTGCTGCTCGCCCTGGGCGCGATGGTTTCTTGGACCACCAACGTCGCCGAAATCGCGCCTGCTGTGGCCACATTGGGTCGGCCATTGCGGTGGCTGGGGATCCCGGTGGACGAATGGGCTGTGGCTCTAGCGTTGGCGCTGCGTGCTTTTCCGATGTTGGTCGACGAATTCCGGGTACTCTATGCTGCTCGCCGGCTACGGCCGAGGGAAATACCGCGGACTCGGCGGGCCCGCCGGAGGCGCCGCGCGTTGGAATTGATCGACCTGCTTGCAACAGCCGTCACGGTGACGCTGCGACGTGCTGACGAGATGGGCGACGCGATCACGGCGCGCGGGGGTATCGGTCAGATATCGGCTGTCCCGTCCCGCCCGAAACTGCCGGACTGGCTGGCGCTTTCGATCACGGCGACAATATGCGGGGCCGCCCTGGCAGCCGAGTTGGCGCTGGGTGGCTGATCACGGGGCGAGCGGGTATCAAGGGGTTGAGCAAAATCGTGGAGTGTTCCGCCTGGTGTCGATTAGCGGTGTGCGGCGGCGTTGGCCGCTAGCTGCGCGCTTCGAAGGGTTTTCGCGACATCGGCGTGTCCGAGGAACATTTCGTCAAAATACGGTTTGAGCGCCTGATATCCCGCAGCGAAACCCGCTCCGCCAGGAGCCGGGATGCGCGGGCCGTCGAGTACCGCGAAGAACGGTGTCACGTCGACACCCCGGGCATGCCAATAACCGAAGTAAACACGCTGAGCCGACAAGACCGCCGGAATGGCGATACCGCGCTGTCCCAGGTACGTGTTACCCCGTTGGCTGCCCATCCAGGCAAGGACCTGACGAACCGCATCAGGATGCTTGGATGCCGAATTACCCGCTGCAGCAATCCCATTTGTGACGCTGACGCGGCCTTTCGGGCCGGCGGGCAGCAGCGCCACACCCCAGCGGAATTTCGCTTCCTCGGCCACCGTTGCCAGGTTGTAGGTGCCCGACTGGAAAAGGGCCATTTTGCCGGCCAAGAACTGATTGCGGCAGAAATCACCGTTGTCGTTGGTTGCCGATGCCGGTGGTGCCACGTGGTCGCGGTTGATCAAACCGACCAGGTAGCGGAAGGCGTCGACGGCAGCCGGATTATCGAATGCGAACTCGTCGCCGCGCTGGAACACGCCGCCGGCCGAGCCGATGTAGTTCAAATAGATGCCTTGGGGGTCGTTGGCGGCGTTGTAACCCCACTGCCGGACCCGCAGAGGGTCGAAACCCGGTGTGTCCGCGGTATGTCCGTCGGCATCGATGGTCAGCCGGGCCAGCAGCGGGCGTAGGGTGTCATCCTCACCCGGACTCCACCGCAATGTCCCCAACACGGCCGGGTCGATGCCGGACGCTGCCAGCAGATCCGCGTTGTAATAGACCGCGATCCCGGCATCGGTTAGCTGCGGCACACCCCACAGCACCCCGCCGCGGGTGAACTGGGCAACCACCGAGGGCTCCCAGCTTTTCACAGCGGGCCTACCCAGCAACGCCCCGATGTCCATCAGGCGGCCGCTGTCGGCGTAGCCGGCGAGGTAGGCGTTGGACAGCCAAAAGATGTCGTCTGCGCTGCCGCCGGCCACATCGGTGCGCAGAGTGCTGAAATAGGTTGAGTAGGGTACCACATTGGTGCGCACCTCGATGCCGCGATGCGCTCGGCTGAACTCCTCAAACGATTGCCGGTATGCCGCGGCGACCTGTTCGTCCCACAGCCGCACCGTCACCATCGTCGTGCCGCCGCGGGGTTGGGCTGACACGTCCAACAGCACCGCCATCGCCCCCAGCAGCACGGCCAGCAGCACAACCGAGACGGCTACCAGTGTGGAATACTTTGGCCGCCAGCTCATTTCAGTCCAGTCACGACGATAGACCGCACGATGTGACGCTGGAGGGCCACGAACACGATGATCAGCGGCACGATCGCTAGTGTGGTCGCGGCCATCACCAGCGTCCACTGTGCGTTATAGCGGGACTGCAGTGCCGCGGTCGCCACCGTCAGCACCCGCCAGTTGGGTCCGCTGGTGATCACCAGCGGCCACATGAAATTGTTCCACTGCGAGACCACGGTGATCAGCAACAGGGTGACCAGGACCGGCCGGCTCGACGGCACCACCACATGCACGATCACGTCCAGGGTATTGGCGCCGTCCAGCCGCGCGGCGTTGACCAGGTCGTCGGGTATAGCACGAAAGTACTCCCGCAGCATAAAAATAGCGTAGGGTGAGCCGAACAGGAACGGCAGCACCAACGCCCAGAACGTGTTGCGCAGGCCCAGTTGAGCCATCATCAGATACAGCGGTACCACCGTGACCGTCGGAGGCACCATCAACGTCGCAACGTACACCCAAAACAGGGCGTCGCGGCCCGGAAACTGCAACCGGGCGAACGCGTAGGAAGCCAGGACCGAAAAGCTCAGCTGGCCAAGCACGATCACCGCCGTCATCACCGCGGTGACGGCCAGCGCCCGGCCGAATCCAGCACCAATCAGCTGTGCATAGTTGGCCAACGTCGGGGGCCGCGGCCAGGCCAGCGGCGTACCCGTCGCGAACTGGTGCGCTGTGGTGAACGACGTCAGCAACCCGAGAGCGAACGGCCCCAACGTGATCAGCGCACCGACCAGCAGACCGGCGTAGATCACAGCGGATTTAAGTGAGCTCATAGCTGATCCGCCGCCGAAAATACAGACGTTGGACGACAGTGACACCCAGCAGCAGGGCGAACAGCACGATCGACATCACCGCAGCCCGCCCGATAGCGGCCGACTCGAACGCCTCGACGTAAATACGGTGGGCGACCAAGTCGGTGCGTCCCGCCGGACCGCCGCCGGTCAACACATAGACAGTATCGAAAACCTGTGCAGCGCTGATGATTCCGGTGAGAAGCACGAAGAACGTGGTGGGTCTCAGCATCGGCAGCGTGATGCGCCGGAAACGCTGCCAGGCGGTGGCGCCGTCGACACGTGCGGCGGCGTGGATGTCAGCGGGGATGGCCAGAATGCCCGCGAGGAAAAACAACGCGACGTAGCCGACGTTGGTCCACACCACGACTGCCGAGACCACCGGCAGCGCCAGGCGCGGATCGGTCAGCCATTCGATACGATGCCCCAGCAGCGCGGCGACCGCGCCGTCGGTGGGTGCGAGGATCCAGCGCCACAACACCGCGATCGCCAGCGGCGCGCAGATCCACGGCAGCACGTAGAGCACGCGGAACACCCCGCTGCCGGGCAGGCCGCGCGCCAGCATCGCCGCGGCCAGCAGGCCCAGTAGGGTCTGCGCGGGCACCACAATGGCCACGAACACCAGTGTGACCAGCAGCGAGTTGCCGAAGCTCGGGTCGCTGAGCACGGCGCGCCAATTGTCCAGCCCGACATACTCGATGGGGCCCAGCAGGTCCCAGCGGTGCAAGCTGAGCCAGACCACAACGAGAATCGGCAGCACGAGGAACGCGACCACGCCGAACAGGCTGGGGGCAAGCAGCGCGTACCCCAGCACGGTGGAGCGGTGCTTCAGCGATAGCCCGGTCTCGGCCATGGGTGTATTAAAGCGGTCGTTACGGTGGACTGGTGACATCGAACCGAGGGATTGATGCCGATTTCTTGGAACTGCCGCGCCGGGAGCTGGCCGATGCGGCGCTGTCGACGGCCACCGCAGCCGGGGCCAGTCATGCCGATCTGCGGGTCCACCGCATCACCACCGAGTACATCCAGCTGCGTGACGGTGAGCTGGAGACCGCCGTCGTCGACCGTGAGCTCGGCCTGGCGGTGCGGGTGATCGTCAACGGCACCTGGGGGTTCGCCTCCCACGCCGAGCTGGCGCCGCCGGTGGCGGCCGACACCGCGCGCCGGGCGGTGCAGGTGGCCACCACCCTGGCGCCGCTGAACACCGAGCGTGTCGAGCTGGCGCCCGAGCCGGTATACCCCGACGCCACCTGGGTGTCGAGTTACCAGGTCGACCCGTTCACCGTACCCACCGCCGACAAGATCGCGGTGCTGCAAGAGTATTCGGGCCGGTTGCTGGCCGCCGACGGCGTGGATCATGTTTCGGCCGCCTTGACCGCTGTCAAGGAACACACCTTCTACGCCGACACGTTCGGGTCGTCGATCACCCAGCAGCGAGTGCGGCTGATGCCGCGGATCGAGGCGGTCGCCGTCGACACCGCGACGGGCGGTTTCGACAGCATGCGCACGCTGGCCCCGCCAACCGCACGCGGCTGGGAGGTGCTGGCCGGCGACGAGGTGTGGAACTGGACCGAGGAGCTCGCGCAAATACCGTCGCTGCTGGCCGAAAAGGTCAAGGCGCCCACGGTGACGCCGGGCCCGACCGACCTGGTGATCGACCCGTCCAACCTGTGGCTGACCATCCACGAATCCATCGGCCACGCAACCGAATACGACCGCGCCATCGGATATGAAGCCGCCTACGCCGGGACGTCGTTCGCCACCCCGGACAAGCTGGGCAGCCTGCGCTACGGGTCGCCGGTGATGAATGTCACCGCCGATCGCACCGTCGAGTTCGGTTTAGCCAGCGTCGGTTACGACGACGAAGGGGTCGCCGCGCAGAGCTGGGACCTGGTGCGGGACGGGATCTTCGTCGGCTACCAGCTCGACCGGGCGTTCGCGCTGCGGCTCGGCCAGCCACGCTCCAACGGCTGCTCGTATGCCGACTCGCCGCATCACGTGCCGATCCAGCGGATGGCCAACGTGTCGCTGCAACCCAGCCCCGACGATCTCAGCACCGCTGACCTGATCGCCCGCGTTGAGGACGGCATCTACATCGTCGGGGACAAATCATGGTCGATTGACATGCAGCGCTACAACTTTCAGTTCACCGGCCAGCGCTTCTTCCGCATCCGCGGCGGGCGGGTGGACGGGCAACTGCGCGACGTCGCCTACCAGTCCACCACCACCGATTTTTGGAACTCCATGGAGGCCGTGGGCGGGGCGTCGACATGGCGGCTGGGCGGCGCCTTCAACTGCGGCAAAGCCCAGCCCGGGCAGGTCGCCGCCGTCAGCCACGGCTGCCCGTCGGCGTTGTTCCGCGGCGTCAACGTGCTCAACACCCGCACCGAGGCCCGCCGATGATCAGCGCACAGTTGCTCGTCGAGATCGCCCTCGACGCCGCCGCCCGGGGACGGGTCGACGAGACCATGGTGCTGGTCACCGACCGCTCCGAGGCGTCGCTGCGCTGGGCCAACAACTCCATGACCACCAACGGGGTGTCAACCAGCCGCACGACCACGGTGATTTCGATTGTCCGCGAAGGGGATAGCGCCCGCGTCGGCTCACTGCGCTCCGCGGAGGTGGACCCGTCGGCGGTTCCGGGGTTGGTGGCCGCGTCCCAGCAGGCGGCATGGTCTGCGCCGCAGGCGCGCGACGTCGCACCCCTGATCAGCGCTGCCGATGTGCCCGGGGACTGGGATGATGCGGTCTCCGGCACCGGGGCCGAGGTGTTCGCGAGTATCAGCGGCCCGCTCAGTCGGGGCTTCCGCGGCGCCGACCAGCTGTACGGGTTCGCGCATCACGTCGTGGAGACGACATTTCTGGCGTCGTCGACAGGGCTGCGGCGTCGCTACACCCAGCCCAGCGGATCGGTGGAGATCAACGCCAAACGCGGCGGCGCCAGCGCCTGGGCGGGTGTGGGCACTCCCGATTTCGCCGATGTGCCTGCGGATCTGCTGCTTGAGCAGCTGTCGACGCGGCTGGGTTGGGCGGGGCGGACCGTGCAGTTGCCGGCGGGCCGCTACGAGACGATCATGCCGCCCTCGACGGTGGCCGACCTGATGATCTATATGGCGTGGACGATGAGCGGCCGCGGCGCGCAGGAGGGCCGCACCGCGTTCTCCGCGCCCGGCGGCGGGACGCGGGTAGGGGAGCGGCTGACACAGTTGCCGCTGACGTTGTACTCCGATCCGTTTGCCCCCGGCCTGGAATGTTCGCCGTTCGTTGCGGTGTCGGGGTCCTCGGAAACGGTGTCGGTGTTCGACAACGGGATGGATACCGGGCGGGTGGACTGGATCCGCGACGGGGTCATCAACGCGCTGGCCTATCCGCGGGGCGCGGCGCGGGAGTTCGGCGCCCCGGTTGCGGTGGCCGCCGACAATCTGCTGATGACCGGCGGTGACGCCGGGCTGGACCAGATGATCGCCGGTACCGAGCGCGGCCTGTTGTTGACGACGCTGTGGTATATCCGCGTGGTCGACCCGACCACGCTGCTGTTGACCGGGCTCACCCGCGACGGCGTGTATCTGGTCGAGGACGGCCGGGTGAGCGCGGCGGTCAACAATTTCCGGTTCAACGAGAGCCCGCTTGACTTGCTGCGCCGGGCGACTGAGGCCGGGGTCAGCGAGGTGACCCTGCCGCGGGAATGGGGCGATTGGGCCACCAGGGCGGCGATGCCGTCGCTGCGGATTCCCGACTTTCACATGTCCTCGGTGAGCCAGGCGCAATAATTCCCGAATGGGTGTGGGCGAGGAGCTGACGCGGCTGGTGGCGCTCGCGGGCGGTCGGCTCACGGCGCTGGTGCGGCGGGTGTGTGCCCAGACACTTGGTCTGCCGCCGCTGCCGGTAGAGGTTGCGGTGGACGCGCCCGGGTCGGATACCGAGGCCGTGGTCGCCGAATTCGCCGAGCAGTTCAGCGTTGATGTGTCGCTGATCGGCGACGAGCAGCGCTCAAGGCTGTGGGCAGCGCTGGGAGACAAGACGTTCGGTGTGGTGACCCAGATGTATATCGCCGACTTCGTGCCGCGGGTGCGCGCCGGGCTGCAGGCCCTGGACGTCGGCCGCGAATACCTGAGCTGGGTGAATGGGGTCGACGCCTGGGATCACACCAGTGACGCGTCCGATGCGGTGTTCAGCGGTTTTCTGCCGGCGGTCGCACGGTTGCGTGCGCTCGATGCGCTGACCTCCGAGCTGGTCCGGTTGCGCGGGGCGAGCCAACACCATTGCCGGTTGTGCAGGTCGCTGCGTGAGACGACGGCCCTGAAGGCGGGCGGGTCGGAGCGGCTCTACGGCGAGATCGAGCGGTTCGAGAATTCCCGGCTGCTCACCGACCGGCACAAAGCGGCGCTGCGCTATGTCGACGCGCTGATCTGGTCGCCGGCGCACATTGACCCGCAGGTCGCGGCGGCGGTGCGAGACGGGTTCTCCGCGGCCGAAGCCGTGGAACTGACTTTCGACGTGATGCGCAACGCCAGCAACAAGATCGCCGTATCGCTGGGCGCTGATGCGCCGCGGGTTCAGCAGGGCACCGAGCGGTATGTGATCACCGCCGACGGCCAGACGGTGTTTGGCTGATATCGGGGTCGGTGATCAGAGCGGGATCCAGGCAGAACCTGCCCAAATGCCCCACGCCTGATGACCGGGATCCCAGACCGGGTTGACCGACGGGGCCCAGGGCGGCGGTGGCGGCGGTGGCGGCACGTCCGCCGGCGCAAACGGCGGCGCGTATTGCGGCGGGGACTGATACCAGGCCGGCATCGGTGGCGGGGGTGTGCACACGTCGGTCCACACGTTGCGCGACCAGTTCGGGTCGCATTGGGCCACACCGACTGCCGGCGTCATCACCGCTACAGCCGCCAGCGCCGTCACTGCGGCCCCGACACCGGCGAACCGACGACCAACCACCCTGTCCTCCCGTGCTTTCCTGAGGGTCACTGTCCCCTGGCCAGGCTCAGCTTATGCCCTTTGACGACGCCCGTGGCGAGAATCCGGGGGGGCTGTCCGTTAGCTCCTCTGTCAAGCGGCGATGGGTTGTGACTGGTTTTGGTCTGTGAGCATTGCCCGGTAGACGATGTCGGAGAAGCGGCGTTTGAGGACACGTAGGGCTTTGATGCCGCCATCGCCGTTGCTTTTGCGGCGATCCAGCAGCGCATGTGCTGGGGGATGACCGTGTGCTTGAGTCAGTGCGATGCGGTGCAGAGCGGCGTTGAGTTGGCGGTTCCCGGTGCGTGACAGGCGGTGTCGTTGTTTGTTTGACGGCCACACCAGTAGCGCTGCGGTGCCATGGAGTCGGGCGAAGGCATCCTTGGAGCCGAACCGGCCCAGGTGGGCGGTTTCCCCGACGATCTTTGCCGCAGTCAATGCTTCGCAGCCAACGATGGCCGGCAGCGACGGGGCGACGGTGGTCACGCGCTGGTGATCTTGGCGGTCTTCACCAACCAAATCCAATGATCGTGTTCGAAACGGTGGCCAACGCCGCGTCTCCCAACGCGACTACGCCTGCGTGCACGACCCCCTGAGGCAGCGGGCCGATGTAGTCGCTAGGCGCAGGAAGCGCTGCTGCAATGTCGGCAACCGACGGAGCAGCGGTTGCACTTGTCGTCGCAGCAACAGCGGCTTCCAAGGCTTGGTCGGTGTCCAGTGAGTTCACGGCTTGTTGGTAGATGGCCTCATCGAACACGTTGCTAAGCAATTGCACCACGCTCGCCTCAATCGGGTTGGAGTGCGCGATGAGGCAATCTTCAGCAGACAACAGCTGCTGATCCTCAAGCAGGCTGAAGTGTTGCAGGGCGATAGCCTGGTCAATGCCGAATTTGTCAAAAGGGGTGGCGCTGGTGCCTAAATCCTTTAAAGCGGTACTCAAGTCGCCATCAGCCGTGGAGAGGTCAGAGGTCGCGGTGTCAATAAGTGTCGTGTCGTCGGCCCTGGCCGGTCCAGCCGCCGCGAGCATGGCCGCAGCCGCAATGGCGCCGCCACCGAGAACCGTCGCGGTACCCCACCGAGCGGCCTGACGACCCCGAGAAACACAGCAACTCCTCATCCTCTGTGCGATCACAGGCCAATCCTCTTCTTAAGTCTTACTCAGGCTGTCCTCAGCAGTATAAGACGGTCAAGTGAAGTTCCGACTACTAATCCGAAATTCCCCCTGGCTGGTTGGCGTGTGTGCGTGGGACTGTGGTTTTGGGTGTGGGTGGTGGGGTTTACTCCTACGGGTAGCCAAGGCGGGTGGGAGACGTCGAGGAGTTCGAGGGCGCGCCGCTGCAGTGGTGTGGGGTTAGTGATCGTGGTGAATGCTGGCATGTCGTCGGCGGGCTGGATCTGGTTGGCGCAGATGGTGGCTAGATCGGCGAGCAGGCTAGTGAAACTGTGCACGGGGTGGTCGTCCTTGGTACGTTTGCGCGCGGCCGGACTGGCGGCGAATCCGTTGTCGAGCATCCGCTGGTACATGCCGGCACCGGTCACCAATCCCGGGCATACGACTGAGAAACCGACCGGGGTGTGGCGGTATTCGGCGCGCAGCGCGTGGGTGAGCGCGATCAGGGCCGCCTTGGTCGCCGAATAGGGCGCCTGGAAGGCACTTCCGGTTTTGGCCAATCCCGACGAAACGAACACGACATGTCCGCGTCCACGCGCCAGGATGCCGGGCAACACCGGGCGGGTGAGCAGCATCGCGGCTGTCAGGTTTACCTCGACCATGGTTCGGATCTGATCGGGAGTGGCGTCAGTCAACGCGGCGGGTTGCTCGACGCCGGCGTTGTTGACCAGGATGTCGATCGGGGCGAGTTCGCGTTCGGCGCGCTCGATCAGACTGTTTACCGCAGCGGTGTGTGTCAGGTCCGCGGAAATAGCGAGAGCCTGAACGTTCTTGGCATCCAGATCGCTGACAAGCCTGCTCAGGGGAGCGGTTTGGCGGCCGCATACCGCCACGGCAGCGCCGGCGTCGGCCAGCGCCAGACAGATGGCGCGGCCGATCCCACCGGATGCGCCGGTGACCAAAGCGGTCTTGGCGGTCAGGTCCTTCATTGGGCTCCTCGCTGGATCGTTGCTGTTGTCGGTGCGAACAAAAATCGATCCGGATGTCTCACGCGTCATCGCGGCACGTGACCCTAACTCGCGGGGACGAATACATCTTTGTTGTCACGCAGCCAGGATCTCAACGGCAGTGGCACGAAACCGAGCATCTCCGGGGTGAGGTGGCGTTCTCCGCCGCGCAAATCGTTGCCGCGCTCCAACAGCGCGTTGATGAAAGGAACTTCGTGGTGACATTCGGCGAGAATATGCTCGGCGGCGTCCTCGTGTTTGTAATAGCGGAGCCTAAGGTTAAGCCGAGGATCTGCAGAGATGGCCTGAGCTCGCCTGGGTTGCTGGTGGATTTCTCGGCTTGACTAGGACCCAAAGCCATCCGGGGCAAGAAAGTGTATTGCACTAACTTACAAAGTGCATTACACTTTAGGTGGTGCGGATCGAATGTCTGCCCTCCGCCTGGCAGCACAGCATCACAAGCGATGAGATCCGCGCGGTGATCTCCTATCCGCTCCTGCGGTACGGGATCACCACCGTCTACGCAGACGCCGACACCTACATGTTTGTCGGGAACAGGGTCAACAACGAACCATGGATCGAGGTTGCAGCCGAAGACCAAGACGGGCACACATGGGTGGTTTTTCACGCAATGATGCTCACCCTCCGTGTCGCTGACGAGGTCTATGACATCTCTGGCGGCATCATCGACCTCCGCAGCGACCTGTCGCCGCAACGACCGTATATCGGCCCCCGGTACGACAGAGAAGAGGAAATCTGACCATGGCGAAGAGAAGCGCTAAGGATTACGAAGAGATGAGCCGCGCTGTTGAATCTGGCGCGTATACCGTGCGCGGCCCGATGGAGTTCGGCGCCACGCTACGCATGGGCCGCCCCATCAAAGGCACCCCGACGGCGGGTAAGACGCCGGGAGTGACTGTCCGGCTCCCCACTTCTCTGCGTGTCGAGATCGAAAAGCGGGTCAAGGCCGGGGAATCCCGCTCAGAGTCAGAACTGATCCGTCAGGCAGTCGTGGAATACCTCGAACGCCACCCAGGCGGTCGCTGACGCACGATGCCACGGATCGCGCCTCCAATGTCACCTAATCCAAGCTGTTTGGCGGTTCCCGCGGCAGGGGGAGCGAGTTGAGGAAGGAAGTCAAGCTCCGCCTCTCAGGAGATCTGTTTGGCGGCGATCCACGTGGCCTGCTTCGCCATCTGGAGCTCAATGGCCGGCATTTGGGCGAGGACCGGTGGTCGGTGTGGTCGGTCGATGACGGCAGCTTTATGAGTCTCCGCGATCTCGCCGATGAGACGGAGTCCTCCAACCGCTTCGACCTTCTCAAGGACGTTCCCGATCCAGTCATTCGGCTCGATGATGATCCCGAGATCGTTCGGCTCTACACGGAACTGTGTGAGCAGCTCACACGGAGAATGACCAACGTCTCGGACATAACCGCATCGTTTCACAAGATCCAAGCCGACCTCGCCAGATCCACAAACGGTGACGAGTTGATAAGCATCGTGCGACATGCTTACGACAACATCCGACAAGTATCCATCGAAAATTCCGGCGCACTTGCGTTTCCACATCCGAGTGTCCATTTGATCTCTTCGACCGATCTGCTGATTCGACGAGCGCGGCTGCCCGGACTCATGTTCCGGTTTGATCAAGACCCCGATGCCTTGAAGACGATGGCGGCATGTAGTGGAAAGGAAGGAGGTTATTTCGATTCCCAGGCCGCGTGGTATAGAGAGATCATCGGGGTAGTGCACTACCTGGGGCCGCTTCTGGGTTGCCTCAGCCCTCGATTCTGGTGCCTGCCAACTGGACGCCCTCCGTTCGCCGTCCTGTTCAACCTGGGGAGGGATATCAGCGGTCTGAGAAGCTCGCCAATGGAGCCCATGCAACTGCTGCCGGAGTTTGGCCGCATGGATCCGGTTCCGCCCGTGGAACTGACACCAACATCATGTAGGCACGCAATCCACTGGTGGACAACACGGCTGAATCAGATGTTTCGATACCTGTGCGATCCAACGACGTTCAGGAATGCAAACGGCGAATACGATCCGTATGAACACCAACATTGGCTACTTACGTTCGGCCAAGTCTTTGGCCTCACGACGGCTCTACAGGCTTCCGGTCGCAACCACGCGGTCCAACGAGCATTGATGAATACTTTGCTCGATACGTACGCGGATCGAATCCGAATCGGAGGACGCGGATTCAAGCAGCTGTGTACTTTGCAGTACGCAAAGAAGGTCGCTGACCGACTGCGCACGAGGATGCCCGATGACGTTGCAGCGATCCTCATGCCGATCGCTGACCGAGCTGTCGAGAGTCGCCGAGGTTTCCAAGATGGGTTCTTCATTCGAAGACAGCGCCGGGATAAGAACGTCATCGTCAGGATTCCGGGAGAGCGTCCCGCACATCTGCAACCAGAGCGGGCGACAGCTGTGCTCTTGAGAGTCTTGCGCAACGCCACCCACGGATTCGGTGGCAGGGACCCTCGGCCGGCGAACAACAAGGAACTCATTGCCGAGCGTCTGTTGGCGCACCACGACGGTGGCGAGTCCCCGATACTGAGTCCACCCGGTTCTAGAGTCGGGTTTTGTTGTTCTGGATTCAGTTGATTTCGCAGGCCACAGGGGTGTGGTGTGGCTGCATTGGGCAGCGTACTCGGCCGGGGTGAGGTAGCCCAGTGCGGAGTGACGGTGCCGGTGATTATGTTCGTGCTTGAAGTCGCCGATGACTACTCGGGCCTCCAGCAGGTTGGTCCAGTGGTTGCGGTTGAGGCACTCCTTCCTGAGCCTGCTGTTGAACGATTCGATGTAGGCGTTGTCCCACGGCGCTCCGGGTGGAATGTAGGACAATCCGACTGTTCCGTCACAAAACTGTTGCAACGCTTGCGAAATCATCTCCGGGCCGTTATCCATGCGTGTTTGAGCTGCTTGGCCAGTTCGACGAGCTCGGCGACGACGGCCGCCGCATCCAGAGCATGGTTCTGATACCGCAAGACTGAGCTGGCGAGCATCTCGGAAAACGTCCGCTCTGCCACGAGATTTCGTTTGCCGACAGCCTTGATCTCGTCCGCAAGCAGACGCTTGAGCATCTCGATCTGCAGGTTTGGGCGATCGCTCTGGCGGAACTTATCGATGAAATTCTCGTCGATCAACGACAGGTCAGGTCGTTCCATCCCCGCTTCGGCGTAGATATCGAGGACTCTAGTACTGGAGATATGCTCTGAGACAATCTGTTTGACGGCTACGTCGACTTCGGCCTCGATGTCGGCGCCCTCGCGGTCCGCGCCTCGATCTTGGCGATCGAGGCGCGGACAGCTTCGATGAAAGCGACGTCTTCGCGGATCGCCAGCGCTTCGTCGGCGGGCACGCACATGGCAAACAGCGACCTTGCGCGACGCGCGTGCGCCATGAATCGGCACTTCAGACACGGTGTCTCCTTGGTGCACGGTAACTCTGGAAGGCCCGGGTGATAGCCCAGCAGCCAGTCAGCGGTGCCCGCAACCGCGCGGATGCTGCCATCACTGGCTCTGAAGTCAACCGGAACACCTTCAGTTAGAAGGCGGTACGCGCGCCAGTTTTCCGACTCGGCCACCTGCGACTCCGGCCGCAGGGCTGTCTTCAGCACATCGTCGACGGCGTCCAGGGGCATCAGAAAGAGTATGCCCGGCATCCCGACCATCCCGAGCTGATTTCAGCCTCGGCTACAGACAGGGGGTCGTCAAACCAGTTTAATGATCTCGACGCTGGTGATCAGTGACCGATTCCTGGCTGGGCGTCTGCTACCGGGTCTCGCCAAGTTCTTTTAGAAGCTGCGCGAGGTTGGCGCGGGCGAACGCGAAGCGCTGATGCTGTAGGTATCTATCGCGCAGGGTGCCCGGGTCGACACCGGCGTGCAGCAGCAGCAGACTCCGCAGCAGCCACGGGGTAATCGTGGTGACTACCAACCACCGGCGATAGCTGAGCGCCAGGGGTTTCTTTGCTTTGCCTTGCAGCCGGTGATGGGCGAATTGGTTTCGAGTCTTTGTCAGACGAGCTGGCAGATCAGGTACCGACTCCACGATTTCCGGGACCGCACCACTGACCCTCGCCACAACAGCGTCGGCACGAGCCCGGAAACTTACCTCGGTGAGGAATTGGGTTGCCTGCATCACCTGCTCGCGGTCGAGCCCCTCAGCCTTTGCTTGAGCGCCAGCACCGTGCCGCGCAGCTTCACGAATCCGCTGAAAGGCAGATTTTGTCACGTCAGGAAACCGCGACTGTTCGTACGGCAGTCGGCGGTGTAGTCCCTCAACCAGTGAAGTGAGCACTTGTGCCTGCACCTGCAAAACACCCTCGACGGGTTTCGCCACCGCCCACGCCAGGCCGTCGAGAGTGTCATTGAGCGCGATCCATTTTGCGAACCGCTCCACCGTCAACTCTTCACGTGGCAGCAGCGTCTCCGGATTGACACGATTCGCCGATTCGCAGAATGCTGGGCCGTGCACTGTGAGCCAAGGTCCATTGGCGTCGACGCGCACCTGTGTATCACGGATGACCAGATCCTGGTCTGTGACCAGTTGGGCCAACACCAGACAACCCGACACCACCCGGATCTCAAGTTGCCGCAGCGTCACTGGAGTCGATGAGGCGTACACCAGCCAGTTGCCCTCCTCAGAGGCCTCCACACTTAGCGTGGACCCATCATCGGCGACCACACTCGATTCACCTGCGGCAAGATGCGCCAGCCAGTATGGGTCATCTATGCGGAACCGCACGGCGCTGTAAGGCTGATCGGTACCGGCCACGTGGGCGCCCAGCACCGCGGCACCGGCGACATAGTGTGGCGGAGGGCTAAACTGCCCGTCGCCGCCATGGTTCTGCGCGTCGAGCAATGTGACCGACTCGCCGCTGTCCAGCTGGCCGTGCAATGTGATCGGCTGAAACGCCTGGATCGACTTGGCCGGATCCGCCGAAAAAGCAACGCCCTTCCCCCCGCAGGGAGTGTTGAAAACGTGCACCCGCGGGTCAGCGACCAGGCCGGCGGAAAGACATGCTTCTGGCTGCTTCCCAACCTCAGCAGTGAACTTCCCCTGCACCCGCAAACTGGGATTCTCGAGCATCCAAAACTCGCCACCCACTGGCTCTACCTCACTCACTGAACCTCTCGAAACCAGTAAGAAAAGTTCTCACACTCCAGGGGGCGCAGTGCTCAAATACGCACAACGGACCAGGAAGATCGTCGAGAATGTGGCCAGCGAGATCAAGCGGGCCGAAGACTTGCCGACCGCGACGGAGCGGGAGCGGCGCGACCTGACCCACGCCGAGCTGCTTCAGTTGGCAAGGGCAACCGAGCGGTTCGAGACGCTGACCCTGGTTCTCGGCTACTGCGGACTGCGCTTCGGTGAGGCAGCGGCGCTGCGCCGCAGGCATGTGGGCGACCGGGAGTTGACGATCCGCTCATCGGCGACGTATGTCACCGGCAGAGGGATTGTCGAGACCACCACGACGACGAACCGGGTGCGTCACGTGCCCGTTCCCGAGCCGGTATGGGAGTGGCTGCGGCGAGCTGCCAACCGAGCCCAATGCCCTCGTGTTCCCAAGCCATCGCGGCGGGCACCTACCTATTGAGGAGTACCGCAGAGCGTTCGACAAGGCATGCAAGGCGGTTGGCATCACCGACCTGGACGCAACTGCTGAGACACACCACGGCATCCCTCGCGATCAGCGCGGGCGCTAATGTCAAGATCGTGCAGAGGCTTCTAGGACACGCCACAGCGGCCATGACCTCGGACCGTTATGGCCACCTGCTCAGTGACGACCTGGCGGGAGCGGCAGATGCGCTCGGCAAAGCCATCGTAAGCACTGCGGTATATCGACCAGGATCTAGTTAACTATGGAGGCATATCTGCAGCCAGTTGACCCACGGGGCGGTAGCTCAGTCGGTTAGAGCCGCGGACTCATAATCCGTTGGTCGCGGGTTCGAGTCCCGCCCGCCCCACGACTTAAAAAGCGGTAAGAGGCTTTGCCGGCCGGCCGAACCGGTCAGCTGCCGGCGCACACCAGAGAGTGCGTCACGCGAGTGCCCACAAAGCGGAATTCGTGCGCGGGACGGCGCAGGGGCTCGACGGTGGTATCCGCGTGCACGATGACTCCGCCACCGGAGGGGATTCCCAGCCCGGTGGCCGCTCCGTTCAGCAATTCGATCGTGCGCGACAGCCGTGTCCACCCGGCTCGCTCGTCATGGGTGTCGATGACCAGGGGGATGAGCTTAAACAGCTCGAGCAGCTCGGTCACGGGAGAGCCCGATGTGCCGACGATCCCATAGCGTCCGAGCTGAACCGCGCCGGCTGAAACGCCCACCAGCACCGCCCCGTGGGCATACCGGTCCACGATCACATCCTTCATGCCGGTGTTCTCGAACGTGTTCCAGCCCAGACGCACGTCGCCGCCCGCCAGGACGATCAGCTGGGCGCGCTGCAAAAAGGCGCGGTCTGCTGGGCCGAACGCCGAATCAATCATGCGACGGTCGCTGATCCCACTCGCATCCGCGGCCGCTGCAAAGATCTCGTAGAACTCCGGGCGGTCGCCGTTGGAGGCGCCGATATAGGCTGCGGCCAGTGGTGTGTCCGGGGCCAATCCGTCGCAGGCGGACTCCAGCAACAGTCGGTCTTGCCGCTTCCAGAACAGCAGCTGACTGTCCGCCAGCAGATAGAGCGGTTGGACTGACATCAGAGCCTGCTCAGCGTGCGAATCGTGTGAATTTCGGTCTCCCGGTAGGGCCGTCCGTCGGGTTGGAGCAGGTCTTGAAACCAGGGCTTCGGCACGGTCGCGTACGGGTGCTCCCAGGATTCCCAGGGAAAGTACGTTTGGGTTTTGCCGGCGACTAAACCCCAACTGATCGCACCAACGTTGTGCCGCTTCGCAATTGGCAAGATCCCGTCAACGGTGTTGCCGAGCGTCCGAGCCAGATACTCGGTGCAGAGGATCGGCCGTCCCAATGGGGACAGTTCGGTGATGCGGGCCTCGAAGGCCGCTGGTTCCGCATAACAGTGGAAGGTGACGACGTCCGAGTTGTCCAGTTGAATGGTGGTGATTTCACTGCGGCGCTGGCGATCTCCCCACTCACCAACCCACACCCCACTGGTTAGCGGCTGAGCTGGATCAACCGAACGCGCCCAGCCGAACGCCAAGGAGAGCAGGTCGGCGACACGCTCCTGCTTGTCTTTCCGCTCGACCGTGCGATACGCGCGCGCAGGATTGTCGGGCTCATTCCACACGTCCCAACCCAACACGCGATCATCCGTGCGGAACTGGTTCAACACTCCCGTGACATAGTTGAGCAGAGTTCGGCGGTAGTCGAGATCATCGAGGTGTTCAGCGCCCGGGCTTTGCACCCAACCGGAATTGTGGACCCCAGGCTTGGGTGCGCGTTGCCGTCCGGGTTTGGGGAACGGATCCCAGCATGAGTCGAAGAAGACAAAGAGCGGTTTGATGCAGTGGCGCGCCGCAATGGTGACAAACTGCGCCAGGCGGCGTTGGAAGCCTCGCTGGTCTTGGGCCCAGAGCTGATCGTGCAGGAAAACCCGCACAGTGTTGAGGCCGTACAACTGGGCCCAGCCGAGCTCGGTATCGATGCGCTGGGGGTCGAAGGTGTCGGCCTGAAACATCTCGAGCTGGTTGATGGCGTTTGAGGTGATGTAGTTCGCGCCGACCAGCCAGCCTTGTGCTTGATACCAGCGATTGGCGCGGTCAGGTGACCACCGGCTGTGCTCTGCGGCGGCGCGGGGTGCCCGGATCAGCGCAGAGCCCGCCGCCAGCAGCAGGGGTAGCTTGAGCACCGTTCGGCGCCTCACGCAGTGACCATAGTCCCGGTCGGGCCGCAGTACGCAAGCACACCGGCGCTGAGAGCGCAGACATCCGCCCTCGCGGAGGTCGGTGGCGCCTATCAACGCCTGGCGTAAAGCCAGCGCGGTGATGCGACAGAGTCGCCCGGCGCGAACCTTCCCTGTTGGCGGTTTGCGGCGCTACCGGTCGCAGAGGCGGCATCGCACGACAGCGCAGCCCCATACAGTGCACCACCAAGAACCCGCGCAGTTTGCCTGCGCGGAGGACGTCAGTGCTGCCAGCCGGGGATCACGTGCAGGTCGTCGCGGATGCGTTCCAGATCGCGCTGGATGGCCTGCACATCAGAGAGCGCATTTCCGAACACCTGCTGGGTTTCCTGCGGGCTCGACGGCTGGACCTCAGGACAGTACGACACGATGGCACCAGCAGCGAATTCGGCGCTTTCGGTGGCATCCCATATCGACGACTGCTGCACGCGGCGGACGGCCTCTGCGAAGTTGGGCTCGCGTGCTAAAAAGTCGCAGACCGCATGCCCCTGGTCGTGCACGTATGCGCGGTTGGGAACCGGCACGCCCTGCTGTTGGAGCACATCGAGGAATGCTTTTTCGGCGATATCGGCCGACCGATCGATAGTCTGCGGCGCAGCCCGGTCGGGCCGGGTACTTGACGACGGCGGACTGGGCGGTGCACCCGACGGTGCGAGTGCCGGCGGCTCGGCCGCCGGAGGTGAGTCGCGGACCGCCAACATCATCACCAGCACCGCGGCGACGGCTGCCACAGATAGCGGCAGCGCCGCAACAACACCCAAGCGGCGTGCCACACCCCTGCGCTGGACAAGCTTGTGACCGTCATGGTGATGGCCCTGCGACGAGGCATCGGGGATGACCTTGATCGGGCGGTGGTCAACCGTCTCGATTGGGTCTTCGCTGCGCTGTGCCAGGCGTTCATCAAGAAGGTCGTCGATCTGCCGACGCCACAGCTCGTCGCGCTGCCCTCGAATTGAGCGGCGCAATGCCGCGAGGCGCCGCAACTCCGAGTCGATCGTATCCCGATCGCGCATACCCCGAGCCTAAAATCTGCCAGTGCGCGTCAGCTACCGGTCCGCCCCGCTTTTCGCTCCGTGAGCGCCGACCGGTGTTGTCGACGCGGTCTAATTACCGCCATAGGTGGGCCCCGGGACGCCATCGCGGTAGGTAACGCATTTCCCCGACGTGCCGGTGCCGGTGCAACAGGTCTCGATGAGAACGGGGTCGGCACCCCAATGCGGTTGGACCTGCTCCGACGAGTATTGGCCGCCGGAGCTTCTGCAGGTGCTCTCGATATCGGTGCGCGCCTGGGCAAGAGGCGCAGCCGAGATCATCCCCGCTACGGCCAGTGTCAAGGCGGCAGCTGACATAGCACTGAATGCAGGGCGCTTCATGTTCCTCCATGGCTTAACATAGTTCGCTTCGGTCAAGCCGCTACTTTTGTGGAACTGACAGGGTCAGCTTAGCGGCTCTGCGCACGCGACGTGATCGGTGCACGAAGCGAGGGTGCCGGCCAGGTCAACACCGCGCGGCGGTGAGTGACAAGTTCAGCGAATCTGGCGGCAGACCGGACACAGTTCAGCCTCGGGTTCACCGCAAACCTGGCTGTCGAAGCTTCGCGCAGCCGGGGGTGTGGCGCACCTATTCGGGGCCGCGGGCAACCGGGCGGGCCGGATCGGAAATCCATTCCGACCACGACCCGGGAAACAGCGCCGCGTCGAGTCCCAGCGCGGCGAACGCGGCGATGGTGACGGTCGCGCTGATACCCGAGCCGCAGTACACTCCGACACGACCGTCGCCGGTGATGCCGTGGCCGGATAGCAGCCGGGTGAGCGCGTCGTCGTCGAGAAACGTTCCGTCGCTGGCCAGCACAGCCGTGCAAGGCAGGTTGCGGGCGCCGGGGATATGACCGGCGACCGGATCAACCGGCTCCACCTCGCCGCGGAACCGTTCGGGTGTGCGGGCATCGAGCAGCATCACGTCAGCGGATGCGGCGTGCTGCACAGTCAGTGTCGGTCGGGCTCCGGCAGACAAATCGCTGTGCGGCACAGTCACATTGCCCGGCCTCGGGGTGACCGGGCCGGTTTCCACCGCCCCACCGGCCGAGCGCCACGCCGACAGGCCGCCGTCCAGTATGCGCACGTCGGAAAGCCCGGCCGCGGTGAGCACCCACCAGGCCCGCGCGGAACCGGCTCGATTCCAGTCGTCATAGACCACGATCGGCACACCCCGGCGCAGGCCCCACCGGCGGGCGGCGGCCTGCACCCGCACACCGGCGGGCAGTGGGTGACGGCCCCGCCCGGTAACCGCGCGATCGCTGAGGTCCTCCTCCACAGACACATACACCGCCCCCGGAAGATGACCGCGCAGATAGGCTGCATAGCCGTCGGGTTCGGCCAGCCGCCAGCGCACGTCAAGCAGGCTCACGGGCCGGTGGGCCCGGATCCGAGTGGCCAGCTCGGCGGCGGTGATCAGCACCCGCGCGCGGGTATTCACCGGCTCAGGCTAGCGCGGCCGCGGGCGGTGTACGGCGTTGCCGCACGAACAGCCCGATCTGCCCGACAGGACCGCGTTCACGGCCAGAAGGCTCGTTTTTCGGTGCGAGCGCGGCCTTGACCCCGCCCCGCCCCGGTGCTAAGCAAGTGCTCAGCACCGGGCGTCCCGTGCCGGGGGTGACGTGCGGGTGATCAGGAAGGGATCCACGGTGACGGTGCAGGAAGTACTGGACGAGATGCGCAACCGCCCCGGGACAGGGGAGGTCATTACGGTCATTGACCCGGTGACCGAAGAGCCGATCACCGAATTCAGCGATGGCGGAGCCGAAGCCGTCGACGAGGCCGTTGCCCGCGCCCGGGCATCTTTTGAGTCCGGTGGCTGGCAGAGCATGCCGGGGCGGGAACGCGCCAAAATTATGTGGCGCATCGCCGATCTGATTGACCGCCACACCGGCGATCTGGCCGAGCTCGATTCGCTCAACACGGGTATGCCACTAGCACAGGCGCAGACGATCCTTCCTACCTGCGCCGAGTTCTTCCGCTACTACGCCGGCTGGTGCACCAAGCTTGACGGCACCGCCTATGACGTGCAGATGACCGGTGGGATTTCCGGCGCCTATGCGAGTCTGCACGCCTACACCCGCAAAGAACCGTACGGGGTTGTGGGGCTGATCTTTCCGTGGAACGGCCCGGTGTTCAACGCGTGCGCCAAAATTGCGCCGGCCCTGGCCGCGGGCTGCAGCATGGTGGTCAAACCGGCTGAGGAAACCCCGCTTTCGGCGCTGGTGCTGGACAAGATCATCGCCGAAGCCGGCGTTCCGGACGGGGTCGTCAACCTCGTCACCGGTTACGGGCACACCGCGGGTGCGGCGCTGGCCGCGCATCCGGGCGTCGACAAAATCGCCTTCACCGGCTCCACCGAGGTCGGCAAACAGATCGTGCAGGCATCCGCCGGCAACCTCAAAAAGGTCATGCTCGAACTCGGCGGCAAATCGCCGGTGCTGATCTATGAGGATGCCGACCTGGGTGCGGCGATCCCGATGGCGGCGATGGGTATCTTCGTGCACTCCGGTCAGGGCTGTGTGTGCGGGTCCCGGATCTTCGTGCAGCGCAGTATCTACGAGCAGGTCGTGGCGGGCATCACCAGGGTGGCCAATTCCCTCAAGCTGGGCGGGCCCAAAGAAGACGGCAGCCAGATCGGCCCGCTGATCAGCGCCAGGCAGCTCACCCGGGTCATGGGTTTCATCGAGGAGGGCAAGCGCGACGGCGTCGAGGTGGTCACCGGCGGGTACCGGCTGGATCGGCGCGGCTATTTCGTGCATCCGACCGTGCTCACCAACGTCGACCGCGGGATGCGGCTGTATCAGCAGGAGATCTTCGGGCCGGTGGTCACCGTGTTACCGTTCGACGACGACGACCAGGCCGTGGCCATGGCCAACGACACCAGCTACGGGCTGGCCGCTACCGTGTGGACGACGAATCTTGGCCGCGCCCATCGCCTCGCGAAGCGGCTGCAGGCCGGAACCGTCACGCTCAACTGCCAGTTGGTGTTCGACCACGCGGTGCCGTTCGGCGGTTACAAGCAGTCGGGCTGGGGCCATGAATTCGGCCGGGAAGGGATCGAGGCCTACTTGCAGACCAAGTCCGTGTGGGCACAGCTGTGACGGGATATCACCTGCCGCGCAACGACACCCGCATCAGCGACGGACGAGCCGCTGGCGGACCAGGTCGGTGACGAAGCGCCGCATCGGGACCGGCCGAAACGCGCGGGCGGCCTCGGTGAGCGCGTCGCGGGCATCGGCGCTCAACTCGATATCGGCGGCAGCGGCGTTGAACTCGAGCTGCTCGACACTGGAGGCCCCGGGGATGGCCACCACCCCGGGCAGGCTGATCAGCCAGGCCAGCGCCACCTGCGCCGGTTTGGCGCCGACCTGCGCGGCGATGTCGCGCAGCGCGCCCAGCAGCGGCTCGATTCGGCGCAGGTTCTCGGTGCCGAACAGCGGGTTGACCGCGCGGATGCCGCCGGGCCGGTTATCAACCCCGTATTTGCCGCCCAGCAGCCCCTGCGCCAGGGGGCTGTAGGCGATCACGATGCGGTTCTCGCGCTCGGCGAACGGGACCAGGTCCTCGAGCGGGCGGGGATGGGCGAGCGAGAAATGGACCTGATTGCTGATCACCGGCCGCCCCAGCGCAGCGTCGGCCTTCTGCCACCGCGCCAGCGAATAGTTCGAGACACCGGCCGCCCCGATGGCCCCGCTGTCGAGCAGGTCACGCATCCCCGGCATGATCACCGAATCGGGGACGACCGGGTTGGGCTGGTGGATCTGGTAGAGCGGGATGCGCTGCAGCCCCAGACGCCGCGCGCTGGCGCGCTCGCGCTGTTTGATCACCGGCGGGAACGGGGCGACCGGCATGATCTTGCTGGCCACCACGACCTCGGTGCGCTTGTCGCCGAGCGCTTCGCCGAGGATGCGCTCGCTTTTGCCCAGCCCGTAGATCTCGGCGGTGTCGAACAGCGTGACCCCCAAGGCGAGAGCGCGCTGAACGATATCCCGGGCGGCGCCGGAGGCGTACCGGTCCCCATAGCCCCATTCGATTGACCCGAACTGCCAGGTGCCCAGCCCGATCCGGCTGACTTTTCCGATTCCCTCGACGTCGAGATATTTCATAGATCCACCGTACTGAGATCACCGAGAACACCCAACGTTATCGGTCGATACGCTGTGCCTGCAGCCGGCTCGTGACAAGAAAGGGCGGATATGTCAAGGAGCGTGGTGATCGGCGCCTCGAGCGGGCTGGGGCGCTGCATAGGGGTGGGTCTGGCGCAGCGTGGCGATCAGGTCGCGCTCATGGCCCGCCGCCGGGAGCGTCTCGAGACCGCGGCGACAGAAGCCGGGCCGGGCGCCGTCGCCATCGAATGCGATGTCACCGACGAGGCGTCGTGCCGCTCGGCCATCGGCGACGCGGCCGCCGCGCTGGGCGGTATCGACAACCTGATCTACACACCGGCCATCAGCCCGCTGGTCCGGCTGGTCGACACCGACGCTGATACGTGGCGGCGGGTCTTCGACACCAACATCATCGGCGCAGCGCTGGCGACGGCGGCGGCGGTGCCCCATTTGAGGGAGTCGGCGGGCAAAGCGGTGTATCTTTCCTCCGTCGCAGGCACTTTCGGCCCGCCCTGGCCGGGGCTGGGCGCCTACGGTGTCAGCAAAGCGGCGCTCGAACGGCTCGTCGAGGCGTGGCGCGCCGAACACCCGGACATCGGCTTCACGTGTCTGATCGTGGGGGAGTGCGCCGGCGGTGAAGACGACGCCCGAACCGGCATGGGCACCGGCTGGGATCGCCAGCTCGCCGAGCAGACCTACCCGCTGTGGTTATCGCGCGGCTGCATGCCCGGCAAGTTGATGCCCGTCGAGGACCTTATCGAGGTGGTGCACACCATCCTGCGCACCGACGCGGCCACGTCGATGCCGGTCGTCGTGGCGCGGGGCGCCCCGGCGGGCTCCGGCGAAATCCTGCGCAGCGGCCGGTCATAACCACGGGCATCTCGGTGAGCCGTTAACCCCGCACGACAGGACGCCTCGTTTTCTTATGATCTGGGTATGCGCCCCGGTGGGCTGAACACCATGGGCTCGCCGGCATTCACCGACGAGGACTCGGCGCGGTATCGCGCCGCCGGATGGTGGTCGGATGTGACGCTGTCGGATGCGGTGCGCCGCAACGCCGAGCAGTCACCTGGTCGCGCCGCCTATGTCGATCACCCCGGCATTTCGCTGACCTGGCGTGTATTCGACTGTGCAGCAAGCGATTTAGCGGAGCAGCTCATTGGGGTCGGGGTATCGCGGGGTGATCGGGTTGCGGTGTGGCATGGTGACTCGGCTGCCATCCACGTGCTGTTGGTGGCGATCGAACGCTGCGGGGCTGTCGTCGTCGGCGTCGGCGCCCGGGCCGGCAGCCGAGAGGTCGCGGCGATACTGCGCACTGCACAGCCGAAGTTTCTGGTCAGCGACCGAGCGCGCAGCGCAGCTGCACGGCAGGCCGCCGCGGCAGTGACCGCCGGATTCCCGGTGCTGGTGCTGGGCTCGGGCAGTGACGCGGGCGAGCTGTGCGTGCACATCGACGCCGCGCCCACCGCGCTGGGCGCCGAGCGGCCCCTTGGCCCCGACGACGTTTTCCTCATCAATTCCACCTCCGGGACCACGGGACTGCCCAAGTGGGTTGTGCACACCCAAAACCGCTGGTACTACTTTCATCAGAAGGCCGTGGCCAACGGGCTGCTGACGGCGGACGACATCTTCCTGCCCGTCATCCCCACGCCTTTCGGTTTCGGGATCTGGACCAGCCATACGACGCCGATCTACCTGGGCGCCACTGCGGTAATCCTCGAGCGTTTCACGACAAAGACGACATATGAGGCGATCGCGCAGCACAAGGTCACCGTATTGTGCTGTGTGAGTACGCAATTGACGATGCTGATGGCTGACCGCTCCCGTCTGGATTACGATCTGAGCTCGTTGCGTGTCGTCTTCGCCGGCGGGGAGGCATTGCCGTATCGGCCGGCCGCCGAGTTTGAAGAGCTCACCGGCGCCAAGATCCTGCAGTTCTATGGTTCGAATGAAACCGGGCTGCTCAGCGCCACCACGGTCGATGACTCGCGGCACCGCCGGCTGCGCACCAGCGGCCGGATCGTGCCCGAAATGGCGGTCCGGCTCTTCGACGGCGATCGCGATGTCACCGCAACCGGGCACGGTCAGCCCGCGTGCCGCGGCCCGGCGACCAGCCTGGGCTATTTGGGCGGCACCGACCACGACAAGCTGTTCACCCGCGACGGGTGGATGCGCATGGGCGACATCTGCCAGATCGACGCGGACGGGTATCTGACCGTCACCGGGCGAACATCGGATTTCATTCTGCGCGGCGGCAAGAACATCAGCGCCAGCGAGGTCGAGGACGCGGTCATGGCCCACTCGTCGATCGCGGTCGCGGCAGCGGTCGCAATGCCCGACCCGGTGTTCGGTGAAAAGGTCTGCGTCTACATCGAACTCGCTGATTCCCAGACGGTCGAGTTGCCCCAGCTCGTCGAGCATCTGGTGGCACTGGGAGTTTCCAAGGAATTGCTGCCCGAACGGCTCATCGTGATGGACGAACTGCCGCGATCATCCGGGGGCAAGATCGCCAAAAGTCAGCTCCGCGAGGATATTCGCGCCAGGATGGAGGCCAAGCATGAATGCACCTAACGCGCGCCCGGGTGGCCTGGAGGTGTGGGCACCCTCAGTGATGCCCCCGATCGGGGTCGAGCTGTCTCATGAGCAAGCACTGGCAGTGGCCTTCCGTCACCTCGCCGCCATCGGGTTCGCCGAGAACATGGCCGGGCACATCACCTGGCAGCTCGACGGGCAAACGGACATGCTGGTCAATCCGTGGGGGCTGTGGTGGGCGGAACTCACCGCCTCCGATATCTGCGTGGTGGACCAAGATGCGCAAGTGATCCGCGGCCGGTGGGACGTCACGCCGGCGATCCACATCCATACCGAACTGCACCGGGTCCGCCAGGATGCCCGGGTGGTCATTCACAACCACCCCTACTACGTGTGTGTGCTCGCCGCACTGGGCCGGCTGCCCGAACTCGTGCATCAAACCGGTTCGCTGTTCGTGGATGACCTGCGCCTAATCGACACCTACGACGGCGAAATCGACAGCCCCACCCGCGCAGCGGATCTCGCGGCGCGGATCGGGAACGCCAATCTGACGATCCTGGCCAACCACGGCGTCATCGCAACGGGTCGCACCCTGGCCGAAGCCGTGTACCGGGCAGCATCGATCGAGCGGGTATGCAAGCTGGCCTACGACGTCATGCTCACCGGCCAGAAGCCAGTGACGATGAAATGGTCCGACATGGCGGGCATGAAAGCATCGCTGATCGAACGGGCCGCTGAAGTGTACTGGGCGGGGGCAGCGCGGATGACCATCAAAGCCGATCCTGATGTGCTGTCCTGAGTACGCCAAACATCGCATCTCGCAAGGAGATTGCCGACCATGAAATCGATCGACGAGCTGGCCGCTAGCCCCAACTTCACCACCGCCAAGACCGGCACGGACCGTTCGGTCACGTTTTTGCCCGACCCGCCGCGGGCGAAACGGCGTTATACGCTGATCTCGGTGGACGATCACATCGTCGAACCCCCGGATACCTTCACCGGACGGGTTCCGCGGAAGTTCGCCGATCGCGCTCCCAAAGTCGTCGACACTGACGACGGCAGACAGACCTGGGTTTATGACGGCCAGAAACTGCCCAACGTCGGGTTCAACGCCGTGGTCGGGCGGCCGGTGTCAGAGTATGGTTTCGAGCCGGTCCGGTTCGATGAAATACGCAGGGGTGCATGGGATATCCATGAGCGTATCAACGATATGGACCTCAACGGTGTGTATGCGTCGCTTAACTTTCCGTCTTTCCTGCCCGGGTTCGCCGGCCAGCGGCTGCAGCAGGTGACTAACGATCGTGATCTGGCGTTGGCCTGCGTCCGGGCATGGAACGACTGGCACCTCGAGGTGTGGGCGGGGTCATACCCCGAACGGATCATCCCCTGCCAGTTGCCATGGCTGCTTGACCCTGAGCTCGGCGCTCAGATGATCTACCAGAACGCTGAGCGTGGATTTCACGCCGTCACGTTCAGCGAGAATCCGGCGATGCTGGGATTGCCGAGTATTCACTCGGGTCACTGGGATCCGATGATGGCCGCTTGCGCCGAAACCGGCACCGTCGTCAACCTGCATATCGGATCATCTGGTTCCTCACCGTCCACCACCGAAGACGCCCCTCCGGATGTGCCGGGTGTGCTGTTTTTCGCCTATGCCATTTCGGCGGCGGTCGACTGGCTGTACTCCGGGCTTCCCAGCAGGTTCCCCGACCTCAAGATCTGTCTGTCCGAAGGCGGTATCGGCTGGGTGGCCGGGCTGCTGGATCGGCTGGACCACATGCTCAGCTATCACGCGATGTACGGCACCTGGGCGGCGCTGGGTGAGAGTTTAACCCCCGCAGAGGTTTTCCTGCGCAACTTCTGGTTTTGCGCAGTGGAGGACAAATCATCCTTCGTGCAGTATGACCGGATTGGCGCGGACAACATCATGGTGGAATCCGACTATCCGCATTGCGACTCAACCTGGCCGCACACCCAGCAAAAGATCCACGAGCAAATTGGCGGGCTTCCCCAGGATGTGATTCGCAAAATCAGCTGGGAGAACGCGTCGCGGTTGTATGGCCACCCGGTTCCGCCCGATATCCAACGGGATCCCGAGGCTTTCTGAGATCGCGAAAGCGACAGTGGTGCGGCCTCGCTAGACCGAGTCCGGGTTCGAATCCGGCGTTGACTTGGCTCGGCGTGGTGCGGCCGTTTGCGGTGCTGATCGACGAACGCTTCGTTGCCGCCTTCGAGTTAGTGTCATCGTCAGCGCGGCCGGCGTGAACACTCCGCGACCACCCGAGGCGATATGTGCCTCGACCTGGACGTGTCGTTGGATGCGGCTGCGCTGGCCGGAGCGGCGCCTAAGGCATCCGGCCTGCACTTTGTGCCCTGGCACGGATCCGAGGCAGAATCGAGCGATGAAGCCAGCCGGTGTCCACCATGTCGCAATCTGCGTCGCCGATGCGCAGAAAGGTCTCGCCTTTTATCGCGACGTGCTCGGCATGACACAGCTGCCGCGCCCCGATCTCGGCCCCGGGTACTGGCTTGACGCCGGCGGCCAACAGGTGCACCTCATGGAGTCCGCCACCCCGCCGCCCGGTGCGGCCCACTTCGCGATCCGCGTCGACGACCTCGAAGCCGCCGTCGCCGACCTGCAGGAGCAGGGCGTCGAGGTCCAACGGGTTCCATTCATCCCCGGCGCCGGGTATCAGGCCTTCCTGCACGATCCGTTCGGCAACGTCGTTGAGCTGAACCAGCCGGAATAGCGTGCACATATCTCACCGATGACGATCGTTCACAGGCGGTGAGCGACAACGCACGGGACCCCGTGCGACCCTGCCGGTGAAAGCTCGCCCGGAACCCCTCGACCCGGGCGAGCAGCCGACGCGGGTTAGCTGGCCACGCCGTATGCGGCCAGGACGTTCTCACCGAGAAAGCCGGCCCGGTGCTCGGCAGGCAGCTGCGCCACCGTCTTCTCCAGCTCGGGAACGTAATCGGGGATGTGGTCGGGATGAGGAAAATCCGAAGCCCAGAAGAACCTGTCGTAACCCAGCTCCGCCATGACCGCCGCCAGCGTCGGCTCGTCGGGATCGGCCGAGACGAAACACTGCCGGGCAAAGTAGGTGCTCGGCAGGTCCCGGAGCTTTTGGCGCACCACGAAACCCTGCGGAGAGCGATACACCGAGTCCATCCGCTCCAGCCAAAATGGCAGCCAGGTGGCGCCGGCCTCCAGCAGGACGATCCGCAGGTCGGGGAATCTGTCGAAGGTGCCGAACTGGAACAGCGAGGTGAAGGCGTGGCGCACGCCGTCGGAGGCGACGACATTGTTGAAGAAGGTGTACTCGATGCTGGTCATCTGGCCGTAGCGTCCCGGGGCGGCCCATTTCGGTTCGAATGAGGGGTGAATGCCGATCGGGACACCGAGTTCCTGGGCGGTCGCGAAGACGATGTCGTGATCGGGGTGCCCCAGCGGTTTGCGGGTCATGGTGAATGGGGGGGTCCAGCCTCCGATGCAACCGGCTGCCACCGCCCGGCGCAGCTCCTGCGCCGCCGCCTGAGGGTCACCGAGCGAGAGCTGGGCCACCGGCAGGAGCCGACCGCCGGAGTCGGCGCAAAAGTCGACGATGAAGCGGTTGTAGGCGCGCAGATAGGCCTGGGTCAGCGGCTCGTCATCGACCTCGGCCACCCACAGCACGCCCAGGGTCGGGTAGAGCAGGACCCGTTCCAGATTCTCCAGCTGCAGGCGAGCGACGCGTTCGGCGGGATCCATGGCCCCGAATGGGGCGTTGTCCACATAGGCAAGACCAGTCGGCCGCCGCGGGTGGAAAAGGCCGCCGTTGAGGTCCATGTTGCCGACGCCCGCCGGCATGCCCCGGCGCACGAGCTTGGAGGGGCGGCCGTCGATCTCGAGATATTCGAGGCCCTGGTCGTCCTTGCGGATGTGCATGGCGCGCGGCCGGAAGGCGGGGTCGAGATAGCGGTCCCACAAATCGGGAGGTTCGAGGAGGTGCCCGTCGGCGTCCACCGCCCCGGCCAGGCTCAGCCGGGGAAGATGCTCCGTGGTAGGGCGCAACCCCGCCGCCGCCCAGCGCGAGGTGTCCATTGCCATCCGGATGAGCGCGCTGGACGGGTCCAGAACTTGACTGCTCGACGTGGTCTCTTGCCCGGCCATGGTGAACCTCCATCCTGATTGATGCATCAATCAGCGTACGTTAGGTGGTTCATCCTGACCACGCCGACACCGTCGGGCCTCGAGCGCGTGGGCTGCCCACCCCAACAATCGCCCCGGCGCATTGGCCCGGCGACGGTTTCGCCGAGGTGTTCACGGCTCACGACAACCGCGTCACGACAGGCGGCCAGTTCTTCCCGAATGGGCGGGGCGTCGCGGTGAACGGCGGCTACCAGCTCAGTGGGTCGTGGAGTTTCGGCTCAGGCATCGGACATTCGCAATACATCGCTGCGGGGTTTTCGCCGAGGGACAACGGCGAAATGCGCTGGGTCAGCGAGGGTGTCCCGTGTTAGGGGGACAGCCCCTGCTTGATGGCGGCGTCTTGTTTCCGACCGACATCGGTGACGAAATCGGTCGGTGCCGCGATGTCTTTGGGGCCATCGAATTCGAGCGTGACGAACGCCCTGCCCTCGGTGAACAGCAATGTCGTCACTCCCTGACTTCCATTCGGTGACTTGCCCGAAATGATCGTGCCGCCGGCGCCGACATTCGCCGCAACCGGTTTTCCGGCATCGACGAGCGGTGGCGCAGCTTTTGCCGCGGCGAGCGCACCGGCCGCAGCGGCGGGATCCGGCAGGATCAGGATGGTGTCGCGGATCACGTGGTCACCGTCCTGCTCGGTGAAAGTCATGGCCGCACCCTGCCGGCCATTCGGATTCTGAATCGGCGGACCCGCCGTAAAGGTTACCGGTGCGTTGATATCTGTGGCATGGATCAACAGCTTGGTGTAATCGGTCGCGGGGGCATTCGCGGATGTGGGCGCCGTGCCCCGGCTGGCGGCGCTCGGCGGCGTCGAGGCCGTTGTCGCAGTCGAGGGCTTCGAGCTACTGTGACAGCCGGCGGCCGAGAGCGCCAGCAGCGGGATCGCCACAGCGACTCCGGTGGTCGCCGACAGTGACGTCTTCATCGCCCGGTGCTCCTTCCAGCAAACTCGGTACCGACCTGACGTGGGTATCGCAGTGCGGCGGACGGCAACGATAGCTCGAATCCGAGTCACTCCAGCATCTTAGGCAAGTGAATCGGCTTGCCCACTGCCGCCGAACCAGCAACAGCGGTGACCAACGATTTCCGCGGCCTGCCCCCATGCTGCGATCGGCGCTGCAGGCTTCCTTTACGCTTTAGCTGATAACGGCGACCAAAGGAGACGCGGATGGCGTGGTTTCTCGCCCTCCAGGGCCCGGGCCACCTGCCCCACCAGTCGTTGGTCTACGAGCTTCAGGACTCGGCGGATGTGGACAAGATTTCGCAAGAGCTGGTCAGTTCGGCGACGCTGGACCGGGTCGTTCCCATCCCGGTCGTGCTGCCGCGCGGTAACCGTCGACATCAGAAGGTGACACTGTATGTGCGGCCCGCCGCCTGGGGCGTGTGGGCGTTCTACCAGCTTTCCGAGGAAGAACGACGTCAGCTCGTCAAGGAAAACCCGGTGCTCAACGCGCTCTCTCAGGCCGCCCAGCAGCGAGCACAGGCAAAGCCGACGGTACAGTTGCACCCGCTGACGGGTCAGGCCGGTTCCGACAACGTGGGTTCGTCGCCCACTCGGCCTTAAACCGTCCGGTGCGGTCGTTTTTTTCGCGTTTTTTCGCAGCAGGTCGCGTTTACAGTCCGCCCGGATCGTCGGGCACGTCAACGGCGTACCGGCGCAGCGCCTCCAAGGGCACCACGTCGAGGGTGCGCTCGTGGGTGGACGCCAGCACGATCGGGGCGGCGCAGCCGTCGAGGTGGGCGCGCAACCAGTTGCGCGCGGTGACGCACCAGCGGTCGCCAGGGGTCAGGCCGGGGAACCAGTACTCGGGCCGCGGTGTTGACAGGTCATTGCCGATGAGGCGCTGGTGTTCCAGGAACTCGGCCGTCACGACCGCGCAGATGGTGTGCAACCCGAGATCCTCGGGCCCGGTCGAGCAGCAGCCGTCGCGGTAAAAGCCGGTGGGCGGGTCGGTGCCGCAGGGTTGCAGGGGACCGCCCAGCACATTGCGATCAGCCACACCCCCAGTATCCGCCTCGCCACACACCGGGCGGTCACGGCAGACCAGTGCGGTCAGCCGGTGTCGGCAGGGTCGAGCAATCGCACCTCCTCCAGGTCCATCGCCGACTGCAACTCGCGCAGCACGATGTCGTCGATGAGGTTTCGGTCGCGAAGGTCGGTAACGGCGCGGCGCCGCTGTTCGAGCACGCCCAGACGCACCCGCCGGACCAGATCGCTGCGCTCGGCCATATCACTTCCCGTCGCGGTGCCAGCGCCGGCGGTGACGAGTGCTGCGTGCTCTTCATATTCTTTTCGCAGCCGGCTGAGTATTTCTTGGCTGACACCGACCTGGCGGGCGATCACCGGCAACGCGTCGAGGGCGGCCTCGGCGCTGCGGCGGCGCGCGAGCTGCAATTCGTCAGCGTGCGCGGTGTCGTCGGGCATCCGAGCCCAGCGCACGACGGCGGGCAGGGTGCTGCCCTGGACGAGGACCGTTACCAGGATGACCGCCGACACGACGAAGACAATCAGGTGACGATCCGGAAACGCGGCGCCGCTGCGGGTGCTCAGCGGAACGGCCAGCGCCGCAGCAAGCGACACCGCGCCGCGGAATCCGGCCCAGCTGAACACGAACCGTTCACGCCAGTTGGTGCCGCGAGTTGACTGCTCGGCGCGCCCGTCCACGGCGCGGATGAGTAGGGCGGTGATCTCCATCCAGGCGATCCGCGTCGCGATGATGACGCCGGTGACCGCCAGAGCTACTGCGGCGGCGCGGCGCAGCCCCCCGTCGACGGCGGATATGCCTCGCACGGCGGCGGGAATCTGGACGCCGACGAACACCCACAGCGAACCGTTGACCAGAAATGTTGACAGATCCCAGAAGGCGAATGTCTGCAGGCGAGACCGAGCCCGGATCACGCGCGGCCCGATGTAGGTGACGACCAGGGCGGCCACCAGCACGGCGACCACGCCGCTGCAATGTATGGCCTGAGCGAGCAGAAACGCCGCGAACGGCGTCAGCACGCTCATCCCGCCTTCCTCCAGCGGCGCGTCAAGTCGGCGACGAAGCCGGGTCACCACGATGCCCACCACGAGCCCGGCGGCGATTCCGCCGAGGTAGGCGCCAACGAAACGGCCCACCAGGGCGACCGGACCGATTGCGGGGCTGCCGGTCGCGACGGCGACGGTCACGCTGAACAGCACGAGCGCGGTGCCGTCATTGATGATGCTTTCGGCGCGCAACACCGTGAGCGGCCGGCGCGGCAGCTGCTTTGCCAGACCGGTTACCGCAGCTGCATCGGTGGGAGACAGCACGGCGCCCAGTACCGACGCCGCGTGTGGTTCCATCCCGAGCGCACGTGCTGTCGCCGACACCGCGGCCGCGGTGGCGATCACCAGGCCGACGCTGATCAACACGATCAACCGCAGATTGGCCCGGATCTCGCGGAAACTGGTGTTCAGACTTTCCCAGTACAGGATCGCCGGCAAGAACAGCAGCAACACGATCTCGCCGTCGACGCGGATGCCGCCGAACGGCGGGATCAGCCCCAGCAGGGTTCCGAATACGATGAGCAACACTGGCGGACCGACGCGATATCGCTTGCCCAGCACCGTCCCCGCGACCACGGTGGCAACAAGCGCAGCGACAACGACAAGTCCGAACACCAGCACATCCTCCGGTACGAACTGCTCGACTGTCGATCACAGCGAGGCCGCGCCAGCGAGCCGGACGCAGTGCCATAGGGTGCTCATGGTGCAGCGGTCCACGGTGCCGCAGCGAACACCGCCGGCGGCGCCATGTGCTCAGGTGGTTGAGGCGTTCCGCTCGGCGGTCGCCGGCTGGTGTCGCATCGAATAGATCTCCGCCAGGAATTGTTCGACGGCGACTGCCGCGTGCGCGGCGCGGACCGAGCCGAGGATGTCGAAAGCGTGCTGGGTCAACGGCAATTCGGCGTACACGACCGGCTGCCGACTGACCTCGCGCAGCCGTGCCACGAAGCAGCGCGCCTGTTCGACGGGAACCAGCGAGTCGCTGCGGCCATGCAAAACGAAGAAGGGGGGAGCCTCGGCGCTGACATGGGTGATCGGTGAGGCGGTGCGGAACGTCTGCAGATGCGTCGCAGGCCGCTGTTTGATCACCGACCGCACAAGCAGGCCCGGCATCATCGGATGCATCGCGTCGTCGAAGCGGGTGAAATCATAAACGCCGTAAAACGGCACCGCGGCTTGCACGCGGGTGTCGGCGGTTTCAAATCCCGGTTGAAACTGCGGATCATTGGGAGTCAGCGCCGCCAGCGAGGACAGATGACCGCCCGCTGATCCGCCGGTGATGGCGATGAAGTCGGGGTCGCCGCCGTAGTCGCTGATGTGCGCCTTGACCCAGGCCAGGGCGCGTTTGACGTCGACAATGTGATCGGGCCAGGTGTTGCGCGGGCTATGCCGATAGTTGATCGCCACACAGACCCAGCCCCGCTCCGCAAGGTGGCTCATCAACGGGTGGGCCTGTCCGCGTTTGTTTCCCGTCGTCCAGGCACCCCCGGGAATCTGCACCAGCACCGGCGCCTTTCCGGTTCGGTCCAGAGCAGGATGCCGCCAGATGTCGAGGTGGTTAGCCCTGCCGTATGGGCCGTAGCTGAGGTCGGCGTCGTGGGCATAGTCGCGATAGATCCGCATCATGCGCAGCACCCCGGGCCGCTTGGCGGCGCCGGCCGGCCGGCGCCACAGACCCGCCGAGTCGGTGCGGCGATGGGGCCCCAGGCCGCTGTCCAGCGCGGCGCTGAGCACCCTATTGGCCCGGTGGCCGGCGATGCTGAAGTTCAGCAAGCCCGCCGCGGCTGCACCCGTTACCAGCCATGACAGCGTGCGCACCGGCCGAGTCAGCCGCCGCGCCGTCAACGCCAGCCCGGCGAGCTGGGCCGCCACGAGCTGCACCGGCAGTTCGGTGCCGACCAAGCCGAAAAGCCACGCATAGAGCGAGGGGTATCCGTTGCGTGCCAGCGGCCGGTAGGCGTTGACGGTCAAGGCGGCGGCCAGCGCCGCGACCGCCAACGCCCCGGTTTGCCGGATGATGTGGATGAATCGACCGTTTCCCACCCGGCCCACCTTATGAGGCCCTGCGGCTGCGAAGCCGGCCACCCGTCGGTGCTCAGAGCCGCGGCTGTTGTGGAGTGCGCGACGCGCGGGTGCGACAGCCAGCGCGCCGGCAATGCCGCCGACGGCGTCGCCAAGCGGGATCCCGGGGCACCCGCCGAGCGCCTCCTTCGCCGACGATCACCAGGGACGCGACGCTCCTTGCGTGACGCCAGGAGTAAACGTGACCGGCAGCAGGCCCAGCCCGGTCATGCTCGGGTTGCCCCGGTATTCGTCGACACCGTCGAGCAGGACCTGGTAGTCGGGAATGCGGTCGAGCACCGTTTGGACCATCACCTCGAACATGGCCCGCGCCAGATGCGATCCGATGCATCGGTGCGGTCCGAGCCCGAATGCCAGGTGGCGGTTGGGGGACCGATCCAGCACGATGTCATCGGGGCGCTCGAACTCGTGCTCGTCGTGGTTGGCGGCCAGCCAACTGATGATGACGCGGTCGTTGCGGCGAAGCCGTTGGCCCCCGACAACGACGTCGCGCGTCACCGTTCGGCTCAGTTGCTGGTTGACCGAGAAGTAGCGCAGAAACTCGTCGGTGGCGGTGCGGTACAGCTCCGGGCGCTCGATGAGTTGCCGACGCAGCTGGGGGTGGGTGCCCAGGTGCAACAGGCTCAGCGCGGTCAGTGAGGTTGTGGTGTCGACGCCGCCGCCGATGAGGTTCCACAGAATGTCGAGCACCTGCGCATCATCGAGAGGTCTGCCGTTGAATTCGAACCGCACGAGAAAGCTCGTCAAGTCGTCGCGCGGCTCACGTCGTCGGCTGGCCGCGAATTTCAGTAGGTCGTCCATCATCGCTGGGACTTCGGCGACGGCTTTGGCGTAGTCGTCGCTGTCTTGAGGGGCCGCCATGACCGAGTGGAAAAGGTTGGCGTAGAGCCGCCAGTTATCGTGGGGCAGGCCCATCAACCGCATGGTCAGGATCGCCGGAACGGGGCTGGCGTAGTCCAGCACGAGGTCCATCTGCCCGTCGCCGATCCGCTGATCGAGAAACCAGTGCGCGCACTGCTCCATAAAGGGCCGCATCTGCTCGACGGCTCCCGGCGAGAAAAACGGGGCGAGCGCGCGCCGCAACGCCTGGTGGTAGGGGCCGTCGACTTCGCCGATGCCCAGCGCGGGCTGACCTTGGGGCCGCGGCACTCCCATTTCGCCCTGGTAGTCGATACCGTCGTCGGCGTCCGGTTGGTATTTGTGCGCGAAAGTCTCGCCGTCCCGGGCGATTTGTGCCACCGCCTGGTAGCCGGTGACGAACCAGAATCCGCCGTATCGGTTGTTCCACGCCACCGGGCAGCGGCGCCGAAGCTCGGCGTTGATCCGCAGCTCGTTTTGGTTGAACTCGTCGGAATGATGATCGAAATCAACCACTGCGTCCGCGCCGACGTCGGGACGTGTACTCATCGAAAAACCCTCCAGCGCAAGAAAATCCGTAAAACCCATCCACGCAGGACAGCGCCGTCGCTAAGCTCGCAGTCTATTACGCTATCTTTGTGATTTTAGGCGTTTCGACGTGGGAGAAGCCGTGATCTCCGCAGGCAGGGTGATCGAGGACTGGGCGGCGGGAGCGACCATCGATGGCCAGACGATCCCGGCCCTGCCCGATCTCGCCCGCATGCGCGCACAGCGCTTCGCCCGGTTGCAGGATCAGCTCGACGCTCGGGGGCTCGACGGTCTGGTTCTGCTCGGCTCGAGCGCGGTCGCCTATGCCACCGGTGCCGCGATGCCCGCCCAAGACGGCGATCACGCCGCGCTGTTTCGCGCGGTGGCGATTGTGGTCACGGGTGGCTCAGCGCCGCACCTGTACACCCCCTACCCGGACGGGGCGCCCGCCGAGCTTGCCGGCGATCACCTCCACGGGCCCCTCTTTCCTGATCTCGACGAGGGGATGGAGCGGTTCGCCGCGGAGCTGGCCGAGCTCTTCGCTGCTGGAGCCCGCATCGGAATCGACCACCAGACCCATGCGATGCGCCGGGGCCTACCCGAATTCGACTGGGTCGACGCGGCCGAGGTGTTAGGCGCGGCCAAGATCATCAAGACACCCGATGAAGTGGCCTGTATCCGGCACGCTCAGCTGCTCAACGAGTTGGCGATGGTCGAGGCGCGGAACGTTCTGCGGCCCGGTGTCCGCCAGATCGACTTGAGTGCGGTGTTTTTACGGCGGGTCTTCGAGGTGGGTGCATCGGCGGGTGGCATCGATCCGATCTGGCAGGTGATGTCCCCGACACGCGGGCAGGGACCGTGGACCCTGCATGGTGATCTGGCCTACCCGACGGTGACCACTGACCGGTTCCTGCGGTCAGGCGATGTGATCTGGGTCGACGCCGGGATCACCTGGGAGGGGTACGCCTCCGACTATGGGCGCACCTGGATTGTCGGCGCAGATCCGAATGACCGTCAGGTCAAGCAGTTCCGTCGCTGGCGGGCGGTGGTCGATGCCGCGCTGGACGTTTTACAACCCGGGGCATCGGCGCTGCAGCTGTGTACCGCCGCCACGCAAGCCAACGACGGCATTAAGCCCTGGATCAGCCATTTCTACCTTGCTCACGGTGTCGGCACTGAAAGCGCTGAAATGCCCTTGATTGGAACAGATTTCGGAGAGAAGTTCGATGAGCAGCTGATCATGCAGCCGGGTATGGTGGTGGTTCTCGAGCCGGTCATCTGGGACGACGGGGCAGTCGGCTATCGCGCGGAAGACATTGTGGCCGTGACCGATACCGGATGGGTTAAATTGAGCGGCTCCACGTATGACCCCTACAGCCTGACCGCATGAGCCCTGTGCCCCGTGACCGTGGCGTGCTCGTCGGAATGATGGGCCTCGAGGACGGTGCCCGTGTCGATTTCGCTCGCTTGCGCGCGCAGCGGCGCGCAAAGGTGTTCTCCGGGATGGATCGCCACGATTTGGATGCCCTGCTGCTCAGCGGTGTCGGCGACGTGCACTATGTGTCCGGCGCGCGCCAACTGGGCCGCGCCGGTGTGCTCCCCTTCGCGCCGGTTGCCGTGGTGCTGCGGCACACCGCGCGCGTGCATCTGCTTTCCACCTGGGATGAAGGGGTGCCGCCGGAGATCGGCCGCGACGAGCTGTACCCGTTGAGCTGGAATCCCGCCAACCTCATGGCAGCGCTGGCGCGCATCCCGGGGCTGCGGGAAGCGCGGCGGGTCGGCACCGACGGCCTGACCCCTGTTTTCGCCGCACTGATTGCCGAACTCTGCCCCTCGGCCGAACTGGTCGACGCCGCGGCCGTGATGAGATCTGCCCGCCGTGTCAAGACACCCGAAGAGATTATCTGCCATCAGGTGGCTGCTGCGATCGCCGAGGCGGCGCTCAGCGCGCTGACAGACGCGTTGGCGCCGGGCATCAGCGAACGCGAACTGCTTGGCGTCTACTACGAACGGGTGGCCGGGCTGGGGGTGCCCTATCCGCCTTCGGAAAGCGTCTGCTTTGCCACCCCCACCCGCGGGCCGGTGACGTTTCGCCACCTGGTCTCGGATCGGCGCATCGGAGACGGCGAATTGGTAGTCCTCGCCCCGGGGGCACTGTATGCGGGATATCAGGCCGGTTTGGCCCGCACGTGGGTGGCCGGGTGCTCGGCGCCGCCCGGGACCAGCGACGTGGCAGCGCGATGTGCGCGGGGGATGGACGCCCTACTGGCCGCCTGCCGTCCGGGCAACACCGGGGCCGACCTGTACCGGGCCTGGGCGAGCACCGGCAACCCCGAGCCCCCGGTGCCGCTGGCGCACGGGCTGGGATTGGGCGCTGAGCCGCCGCTGATCGGCCTGGGCCGCGGACACGGCGCCAAGCTCGACGAGGGCATGGTGTTAAGCGTGCAATCCTGGGTTGCCGAGGAGGGGGTGGGGGGATGCCTGGAGCGGGCAACGGTCCTGATCGAGGACGCGGCGTGCTCGACACTCACTCGTTACGGAAGGCTGGAATGACTCATTTCCGAACGGTTTTCAACCATGTCGGGTTATGCGTCGCAAACCGTGAGCGGTCGCGACGCTTTTACGAGGGTCTGCTCGGGTTCCGGTTCTGGTGGGAGCTCGAACCACCCGACGACGACACCGGGCGGCTGCTTCAGCTGGACACACCCCTCGGAGTGCACGCCACCTACCTGGTCCGGGACGGATTCGTGCTCGAGCTGATCGATTATTCGAAACACGCCGTGCACACCGGGCCGGCACGCGCCATGGACCAGGTCGGGCTCACCCACCTGTCTCTTTCCGTGTCCGATCTCGGCGGCATGCTGCGACTGGTCGACAGCTTCGGCGGATCGGTGGTCACCGAGACGGTGTCTGAGCAGTCAGCGATGATCCGCGATCCCGACGGTCAACTCATCGAACTGCTCAGCGATTCCTGGCTGAGGGCCCTGCCCCCACGCCCGTAGCCGCAGGGCCCGCGAGCTGCTGAGGATCCCCAGTGGGCGGCCCATCCGGTCACATGGTTTCATTCGTAGCGTGTCTGAGATGAACCGTCGAAATGTGATGGTGATGCTGGGAATCGGTGTGGTCGCCGCCGCGGCTCCCGCGCCCCGGGCCGGGGCCCGCCCGCCGGGCCGCAGCATACCGGCGAGCCGAGGGCCGGCACCGGCCGCACCCCCCGGCGCGGCGACCGGAGCGTTCCTTTTTCATGACGAGTTTGACGGCCCCGCCGGTTCAGCTCCCAATCCGGCCAACTGGACGGTGTCCAACCATCGGACACCGATCAAGAACCCGGTGGGGTGGGACCGGCCCGAGTTCTTTCACCAATACCGCGATAGTCGACGAAACGTGTTCCTGGACGGCAATTCCAATCTCGTGCTGCGGGCCACGAAAGAGGGCAACAGCTATTTCGGCGGCCTGGTCAGCGGCACCTGGCGGGGAGGTATCGGCACGACCTGGGAAGCCCGGATCAAACTCAACTGTCTGACAGCCGGGTGCTGGCCTGCCTGGTGGTTATCCAACGACGACCCTGGCCGCAGCGGTGAAGTGGATCTCCTCGAATGGTATGGCAACGGAGAGTGGCCCTCGGGAACAACCGTTCACGCAGACCCAACCGGAACGGCCTTCGAAACCCACCCGATCGCGGTGGACGGCGCCTGGCACACGTGGCGTGTCCGCTGGGACCAAAACGGGTTTTACTTCTGGGAAGACTACGTCGAGGGCGCGGAACCGTACTTCACTGTTCCGGCGACCGGCATCGAGGATCTCAATGATCCGGTCCGCAAGTGGCCGTTCAACGATCCCGGCTACACGATGTTTCCGGTCCTCAACCTCGCGGTGGGCGGTTCGGGCGGCGGCGATGCTGCGCAGGGTTCGTATCCGGCGGATATGCTTGTCGACTGGGTGCGGGTCTGGTAGCCCGTAGCGCACCGCGGTAACTGCGGCGGCCGGATCGGGACTGCCGCCCCCTCAAGCGCTGTGCCGCGGCCAGCAGACATACCCGGCAGCCACCACGGATTCTGTTGGCGCACCGGCCCGTTCATCTGGCCTCAGCTTATCTCGGCTGGGGTTGCAGATGACTGGCAGCGAAATCAGCCGCCTGGTCAACCATGCCGTCCTGCGCATAGGCGCCGTGGGCGGCAAAGTCCGTGCCGTCGGAGCACACCGGGTCGTCGGGTGCGCACAACTCGATGGTCTTGGCTTGATACAGCGGGCCGATAGTGATCGGCGGCGCGCCAATCTGCTGCATAACCCGGTTCGACGGTGTGCCGAACAGCGTCACCGCAGCGACGTGGTCAGCCACCTCGGGCGGCATCGGTTTGGGCACGTCGGACGGAGAGATCCCTTCGGGCAGTCCGTCAGGTACGGCGGCGGAAGTGACGTAGCCCATCACCGCCGCACCCTGGGAATATCCGCCCAGCACCATTTTGGTCTTGGGACAGTTCGCCGCCGTGGCCTCGATATGACCTCCCGCGTCCCGGATACCGTCGAGAGCGGTGGGCCAGTCGGTGCTGGCGGGGTAATTCACCGGATACACCGCCATCGACCTGTCGCCGATCCGAGGTGTCAGGGCGTCAACGAATTCCTGGCCGGTGCCGCCGACACCGGGCGGCTCGCCGGTACCGCGGGCGAACACCACTTCGACATCGGGACACGGCTGCGCGGATGCGGACGGAACCCACGCACACAGCAGCGCCCAAGTCGTCACCACTGCAATGCTGAGGAAACGAGTGAGATGACGAATGTGCACGCCCCATATGTTGACACAGCACCGCAGCGGACGCAGGACGGGCCCGTACTCGGAAAAGACCTGCGGAGCAGTCATTCTGCGCGTGAGAAACCCACATAACTGCAGAATGCACGCCGAAAACCATTCGCAAGCTCAGACTTTGGTTAGTCTGCCGGCGATCGCGCTCGTGGTTGAAATCCTCTCTCCCGCCGGATCTCCAGTGCACCATGCAGCCGGGCTCACTGGACAATCGCGGCGGGGCTATGATATCAGTGCCCGCAGGGGATATCGGTGCCCGCAGCGGCCTTTCGATATAGCCGCGACCTCGAGTACCGGCTCGGTCATCGACCCGCCGGCCGCAGCCGTGATGTCCGGCGTTGTAGGCGGGTATTTGAACGGGTAATTGAACGGGTATTTGAACGGGTAATTGAACGGGTAATTGAAACCCTTGGGTGTCAAGCTGATACCGCCTTGCCCACTCGGGCGGATGCCGACCTCCAAGTCACCATCGCACCAGCTGAAAGGGGTAGGTGACGGTGCCTCCGGGCCCGCCGCCGCAGCTCGCGTCGAACGTCGACTCCACGGAACCGGCCAGCGTTACCGCATCCCAGGTATAGGTGTCATGCGAAGGCAGGAAGTAGACCACGCAGCGCACACCATCGGGCACGTCGACGCTCATGGTGTAGCGGCCGTTGACCAGCTGTGCATTTCCGTCGTAGGGTGCTGCCTGCCCGTTGGGCTGGGGCACCGCCTGCACATGGAGGCATGCGGGTGCGCTGGGGGTACATCCCCTGATGACCCAAATCCACGCATGGCCCGGATCGCGGGGGGTCTCAAGCGCGTAGTTGCCGATTTGCATCTCGGCGTGCGCGACCGGCGTGAGGGCGATCGCCGCGGTGGTGAGCGCAAAGCTCAAAGCCAACGATTTCACGGGTCAGCCTCCGTTGTCAGCGCTCGTGTGGTTGTGCTGAATATACGATGCCGTGGACCGACGGTTGCCGATATCTCTCCGGGCGGTCCCCGTCAGCGCGCGGCGCGCTCATGCCGGCGGTGTCCAGGCGACTGGCAGTGTCTTGATGCCATGGATGAACGGCGACAGCAGCCGAGCAGGTTCCTCAGTCGCGACGATGTCGGGTATCTGGCGGTGCAGCTCATCGAATACCACGCTGATCTCGCGGCGGGCCAGGTTGGCGCCCAGGCAGAAATGTGCGCCGCCACCCCCGAAGCCGACATGGGGGTTGGGGTCGCGCGCTACGTCGAAGGTCCACGGGTCGGGAAACTTTTCCTCGTCACGATTGGCCGAGCAGTACCACAATGTGACCTTGTCGCCGGCCGCCATCGCGGTCCCGCGCATGCGGACGTCTTGGGTCAGAGTGCGCCGCATGTAGACCACCGGCGAAGACCACCGCACGATCTCCTCCACCGCCGAGCGCGACAAACCCTCGAAATCGGACCACCACTTGTCGCGCTGTTCGGGATAGCGGGTCAGCGCCAGCACACCATGGCTGATCGCGTTACGTGTTGTTTCGTTTCCGGCCACCGTCAACAAAATGAAAAACGAGGCGATCTCAGCCGACGACAACCGCTCGCCGTCGACCTCGGCCTGCACCAATGCGGTGGTCAGGTCATCACGGGGATGGGCGCGGCGGTCCTCGGCCAGAGCGGTGGCATACCCCCCGATCTCCAACGAAACCTTGGTGAACTCCTCGAAATCGGTTGCCAGATCGGGGTCGCCGAACCCCAGGATCACGTTGGTCCAGTGGAAGATTCGCAGATGATGCTCCTCCGGGATGCCCATCATGTCGCAAATCACCTGCAGGGGCAGGGGGCCGGAGAGCTCGGAGACAAGCTCGCCCCTGCCGTCGGGGTGGTTGGTGATCATCGACGCCACCAGCCGGTGGGCTCGTTCCCGGACCGACGCCTCGGCGCGGGCCACCACCTTGGGGGTGAAGGCGCGGCTGACAATCGAGCGCAACCGCTGGTGGCGCGGGTCATCGAGCACGATCATCGAGCCGAAGAACTCCGCCACTTCCGGCGGCTGGTCGCTGATCGTGATATTGGGACTTGAGCTGAAGATCTCCGGGTGCCGGCTGGCGTAGAAGACGTCGTCGAACTTGGTCAGCGCCCAGTGCCCCGCACCTTGTTCGAAGCCGGGCTGCACGGGCTCGGCCCAAAAAGCGATCGGCGCTTCGCGCCGCAGCGTGGTGAACGCCCCGTCGCGGAAATCGTCGTCACGAGCCCAAAAATCCCACGAGCCGAGGTCGATCTCGGCACGGGGCACGTCCGGTGGTGGTGCGCCGTTGACCCGAATGCTGATGCCCATGTGTCCCGCCCACGTCAAGGGAATAGGAGGAGTCGCTGACCCGAGCCTAGATCGCTTGCGCATCCCTTCACGGCCGAACCGGGGAGTCGGCGCCAGGGTTTTCGGGCGGTGTTGCGCGCTACCAGCGCACCACAGCGCGGGCCGCTGTCGCGGCAGCATTCGGGCGGGGGGTACCGATCCAGCGGCACGCCGCGGCGGTGGTTGGGCTTGGCGCCGACGTGGTCCAGTGTCCCGGGGCGTAAAGTCTGACCAGCGCCGCGGCGTCGCGTAGGGCACGGCAAGCCCGCCACCGGGCAGGAACTCAGACGCATCGGTACCGTCGCGGTCCGGCTGCCGTCACCGTCGAGCCACACTGTCAACACCGGAGTCGCGAGAGGCGACGAGTCCCGGGGTGCTCGGCCGATCGGCGCCAGCCCCGTTACCGCTGCGGCGAACAGGCGCTCGCCACCCCGGGACTCGAGGCGGGGCGTCAAATCCTGAGCCACCGGCTTAGGGTGAGCCGGAAGCCGGGATCGGGTGGAGGAGAGGTGACCGATGTCCAAACGGGTCGTGGTGTGGGGTACCGGTTTCGTCGGCAGCATGGTGATCCCCGAAATCGTCAACCATCCGCTCTTCGAGCTGGTGGGTGTGGGCGTCAGCAACCCGCAGAAGGCCGGTCGCGACGTCGGTGAGATCTGCGGACTAGCCGAGCCAGTGGGTATCACCGCAACCAGTGATGTCGATGCCTTGATCGCGTTGCGGCCCGACGCGGTAGTCCACTACGGTCCGACCGCCGCACACGCCGAGGACAACATCGGGCTGATCGCCCGTTTTTTGCGGGCGGGTATTGATGTCTGCTCGACTGCGATGACTCCCTGGGTTTGGCCGGCCATGCACCTGAATCCGCCGAGTTGGATCCGGCCCATCGCCGAGGCCTGCGAATTGGGCAGGTCGTCGTGCTTCACTACCGGCATCGACCCAGGATTCGCCAACGACCTGCTGCCGCTGACGTTGATGGGTGTGTGCTCGGAAGTACACAAGGTCAAAGCCTCCGAGCTGCTGGACTACACCAATTACACCGGCGACTACGAAACCGAGATGGGCATCGGCCGCGAGCCTGAGTTCCGGCCGGTACTGCAGCACCGCGATGTGTTGATCTTGGCGTGGGGGGCGACCGTGCCGATGATCGCGCACGCTGCCGGCATCGTGCTCGACGAGATCACCACCACCTGGGACACCTGGGTGACGCCCACCGAGCGCGCGACAGCCAAAGGCGTCATCCGGCCCGGTCAGGTTGCTGCGGTGCGGTTCACCATCAACGGCGTCTATCGGGGCAGGACCTGCATCCAGCTCGAACACGTCAACCGGATCGGGCACGACGCTGCTCCGGATTGGCCCACCGGGCACGACAACGACGTCTACCGGGTCGAGATCGAAGGAACACCCAGCATCTTCCAAGAGACCGCGTTTCGCTTCACCGACGGCTCGGGACGCGATGCGGCCGCCGCCGGGTGCCTGGCTACCGGGATGCGCGCACTCAACGCGGTGCCGGCGGTCAACGAGCTGCCGCCGGGCTGGGTCACCGCACTTGACCTGCCGCTCATCCCCGGTGCCGGAACCATCCGCTAACCACCGTAGGCGCCGCAAACCGCGCAAGTGCCGAATACATTAAGGGCCGGTGTGCAGGATGAACGCCGAGGCAACCCGTGGATTGGACACCATGGCAGACGCGGCAACGTGGGCGATAGGCCTCTCGATTGGGGCCACCAACCTGGCGGCGGTGACCGGCGATCGTGCGCTCACCCGCAAGCCGGTGCTGACCCTGTTCCGTCAGCGTCCCCCCGAAGTCGGTGTGCCATCGGAGAACCCCGCGCTTCATGAGCGTGGCTTGGTGATTACCAACGTCGTTGGCCGGATGCAAGACCCTGCCGGCATCGTCGCAGCCGACGGGACTATCCACCGCAGCGAGGCACTGCTTGCCCATGCGTTGCGTGCGCTGGTCTCTGCAGCGACCAGCGGTCGTGCGCCGCCGGAGGCGGTGGCGGTGGCCTATCCCGCCCACTGGCACGCGGCGACGATCGACGCACTGAGGGACGCGCTGAGACGCGTAACTGACTGGTCCACCGACCGATTGGCGCTGCTGTCCGATGCCGCGGCGGCATTGGTCGCGCTGCGGGTCAACCCCGGCGTGCCCGCCCACGGGATCATCGTCGTGTGCGATTTCGGGGGCAGCGGATCCAGCATCAGCCTCTTTGACGCCGGCACCGGCTACCAAGCCATCGGTACCGCTGTGCGCTATACGGGCTTCTGCGGGGCCATGGTCGACCAAGCCCTGCTGACCCATGTCCTCGATGAGTTGTCGGTGACCGCATCGTTGGGTACCTCCGGCATGTCGGGCATCGGCTCACTGAACCGGTTGCGGGTCGACTGCCGCGCTGCCAAGGAGCGGCTTTCCTCGAGCACAGCGACCACGCTGACGGCTGACCTGTCGGGGTTGCGGGGGGATATCCGGCTGATCCGCGGCGACCTGGAGGACGCCATCCGCCAGCCGTTGGACGGGTTCATCGCTGCGACCAAGGACGTGCTGAACCGCACCGGAATCAACGCAGCCGACTTGACGGCCATCGCCGCGGTGGGCGGCGAGGCGAGCATCCCGCTGATCACCACGACGCTCTCGCAGCGTTTCGGGGTTCCAGTCATCACCGTCCCCAGGCCGCACCTCGCGGCCGCGATCGGTGCCGCGCTGCTGGCCGCGCGCAGTCCCGCCGATGACAGCCGCACAGCGCCGGCGCCGACGGCAGTGACGCCACCGACCGAAGCATTGACCACATCCAGAGCCGACCCGAAGTCGTCCGAACCGGTACTGAGTTGGTCGCAGTCAGACGACAGTGCCGCCACCACGCCCGTCGGCACCGGTGATGTCCCGCCGGTGCGCGGCGACGTTCGCCCGAGGCGACCGGCGCAACCGGTCGGCGGCAGCGTGCCAGCATCCGGCACCGGGGCTGTGGCCTGGTACCGGCGACCGGCGGTGGTGATACTCGCCACCGCCTTGGTGGTGTTGGCCCTGGGGGCGGCGATCATCGTCATGCTGCGCCACATGTCCGGCGGCCCCGCCGCCCCGGCACCGGAATCCGGTGCGCCGGGCACCGAAAATCCGCAGACACCGGCGGTGACTCTGCCGCACGACACCAACCCGCCATCGTCGCCACTATCCACTCAGCCGCCGGCGCTTCCGTCCTTACCGCCGATTCCCCCGCAGAGCATCCCTGAGTCGCCCGCTGGGTAGGTGCCAGCGGAGTTATCAGGCGGTATGTCACCGCGAGCGTGCGTGTGTGCCCGCCGACACGCCGAACAGACCGGCAGTTTGCGCACGCTCAAGACAATGGCACTCAGTAGCCGCGGGCCACCCATTCGTGGTAGTGCACGATTTCGTCGCCGATGGTGGTGGTGTCCCCGTGACCGGTGTAGACGACGGTGCCGGCCGGGAGGGCGCCCAGCCGGGTGGAGATCGACTCCAGGATCGTCGGGAAATCAGAGAACGAACGCCCCGTCGCCCCCGGCCCGCCGCGAAACAGCGTGTCGCCGCTGAACACCGCGCCCAGCTCTGGGGCGTACCAGCACACCGATCCCGGCGAGTGACCAGGGGTGTGCGACGCCTGCAGCTCGATGCCGGCGACCCGCAGCGTGTCTCCGTCGGAAACAGCGCGAAAGTCCTTGTCCGGGTGGGTCATCCGCCAGAGAACCTCGTCGCCGGGATGCAGCAACACCGGCGCGTCGAGCGCAGTGCCCAGTTCGGGAGCCACGGTGACATGGTCGTTGTGGCCATGTGTGCACACCACGGCGACGACGTGACGCCCGGCGACGGCCGCCAGGATAGGAGCCGCGGTGTGGGCGGCATCGAAAACCACGACATCGGAATCGTCACCGACGATCCAGATGTTGTTGTCGACTTCCCAACTACCGCCGTCGAGTTCGAAGGTGCCGTGGGTGACCACGCGCTCAATGCGGCTCACGACAGCACCACCACCGAGCGCAGCACTTTGCCAGCGTGCATTTTCTCGAAGGCTTCTTCGATGTCGTCGAGCGCGATGCGTTCGGAGACGAACTTCTCCAGCGGAAGCCGGCCCTGCAGGTAGAGGTCGACTAGGGTGGGGAAGTCACGCTCGGGCAGGCAGTCGCCGTACCAGGACGATTTCAGCGCGCCGCCACGGGAGAAGAAGTCAAGCAGCGGCAGGTCAATCCGCATATCCGGTGTCGGAACTCCCACCAGTACCACGGTTCCGGCGAGATCGCGGGCGTAGAAGGCCTGGGTCCAGGTTTCCGGCCTGCCGACGGCGTCGATCACGACGTCCGCACCGAAGCCGCCGGTGAGATCCTGAATCGCCGTGACCACGTCGGTGTCGCGCGCGTTGACGGTATGAGTCGCGCCGAACTGGCGCGCCCACTCCAGTTTGGTGTTGTCGGTGTCGACCGCGATGATCCGCTTGGCGCCGACCAGCGCGGACCCGGCAATCGCAGCATCGCCCACACCGCCGCAGCCGATCACGGCGACGGTGTCGTCGCGGGTCACCGCGGCGGTATTGACTGCGGCGCCCAGTCCGGCCATCACGCCGCAGCCCAGCAGGCCCGCCACCGCCGGATCGGCTCGGGGATCGATCCGGGTGCATTGGCCGGAGTGCACCAGGGTCTTGTCGGTGAATGCGCCGATGCCCAGCGCCGGAGTCAGCTCGGTGCCATCGGTCAGCGTCATCTTCTGCTCAGCATTGAAGGTGTCGAAGCAGTACTGCGGCCTGCCACGTTTGCAGGCGCGGCACTGACCGCACACCGCCCGCCAGTTGAGGATCACGAAATCGCCGGGTTCGACCGCGGTGACACCCGGGCCAACGGCTTCCACGGTGCCCGCGGCTTCGTGGCCGAGCAGGAAGGGGTAGTCGTCGTTGATACCGCCGTCGCGGTAGGTCATATCAGTGTGACAGACCCCGCACGCGCTGATATCGACCACGACTTCGCCCGGACCTGGGTCCGGGATGACGATGTCGACCACCTCGACGGGTAAGCCTTTCTTTCGAGAAATCACTCCGCGCACTGTCTGGCTCATGGTTTCAACGTAATCTGCACCGCGGCGTCAGCGGGCACCCCACCCTGCGGCCTGCCCCGCTACCACCGTGTGCCCGGGACGATTGCCGTCGCGGCCGATGCATGCCAGAGGCAGCGCCGAGAGAGCGCCGGCGCCCGATAGGCTCCTGCGCGATGGTCGCGCTCGATGCTCTGCAAAACTGGCCGGTGGCCACCGCTGCCGCCGCGGTGGTCGGCCCCACCGGTGTGCTGGCCAGTCACGGTGATACCGGGTGTGTGTTCGACTTGGCGTCGGTGACCAAGCCACTCGTCGCGCGGGCAGTACAGGTCGCCGTCGAGGAGGGGGTTATTGAGCTTGACACCGCCGCCGGCCCGCCCGGCGCCACGGTACGCCACCTGCTGGCACACGCCTCCGGGCTGGCGATGCACTCCGCTCACCTGCTGGCCAAACCGGGCACTCGCCGGGTGTATTCCAACTACGGCTTCACGGTGCTGGCTGAGACGGTGCAGGAGGCCTCGGATATCGAGTTCGCCCGCTACCTGGCCGAGGCGGTCTTCGAACCGCTGGGCATGACCGCCTCCCGCCTCCACGGCGGCGCCTGGGCCGCCGGGTTCGGTGCCAGTTCGACCGTTGCCGACCTGGCGGCGTTCGCCGGGGATCTGCTGCGTCCGGTGACGGTGTCGGCGCAGATGCACACCGAAGCGACCAGTGTTCAGTTCCCCGGCCTCGACGGGGTTTTGCCCGGCTACGGGCTGCAGCGGCCTAACGACTGGGGTCTGGGCTTTGAGATCCGCGATGCCAAGTCACCGCATTGGACCGGCGCGGCCAACTCGCCGCGCACATTCGGCCATTTCGGGCAGTCGGGCGGCTTCATCTGGGCAGATCCGGTGGCCGACTTGGCGTTGGTCGTGCTCACCGACCGCGAATTCGGGGAGTGGGCGCTGCCGCTGTGGCCGGCGCTGTCCGACGCGGTGATATCCGAATACCGCGCACACTAGCGCAACAGGGGCCCCACAAGGCACAATAGACACGCACGACACAAATACATCGGCTGACCAGCAGCATCCTGCTTATCGGATCACCGGGTCGTAGGGGAAGACGTCCTGGAGCCGAAGGAGTAGCAGATGCGTGCGTCGAACCAATTCGCCGACGTCACGACGGGCGTGGTGTACATCCACGCGTCGCCGGCGGCGGTGTGCCCGCATGTCGAATGGGCGTTGTCGTCGACTCTGCAGGCCAAGGCGAATCTCATGTGGACCCCGCAACCAGCCTTGCCGGGACAGCTGCGCGCGGTGACAAATTGGGTTGGTCCGGTGGGTACCGGTGCCCGGTTGGCCAACGCGTTGCGCGCGTGGTCGGTGCTGCGGTTCGAGGTCACCGAGGACCCCAGTCCGGGGGTCGACGGCCAACGGTTCAGCCACACGCCGCAGTTGGGGTTGTGGAGTGGGTCGACGAGCGCCAACGGCGATATCGTGGTCAGCGAGAACCGACTGCGGGCGATGATGGCACAGGGTGCGGACGTGCTTGCCGCCGAGCTGGATTCGGTGCTGGGCACGGCATGGGATGAGGCCCTGGAGGCTTATCGCGACGGCGGGGACTCCGGCGAAGTGACGTGGCTTAGCCGGGGAGTGGGTTAACGCTGCTGTGGGGCCGCAAGATGCGCAGGGCACCTGGCACAGCGGAAATCGTCACGGGCAGCTGACACGCGTACTCGCCATCGGCGTAGGCGCTGATACCGGCGGAGTCGACCGCGACTGATCGCGCACGGGCAGTGGTCACGTCGTCGAGGTCGACGTGTGTGCCGGTGAAAACGGTGGGGAACAGCCGGATCAGCCGTGTCCGCGATGCGCAATGGACCATGGTGATGTCGAGCTGGCCGTCGGCGTGGTCGGCGTTGGGGCAGATCAGCATGCCCCCGCCGTAGCTGCGGGTGTTACCGACAGCCGCCAGCGTGAGGTCGGCTTTTATTTCTCGCAAACTGCCCGTCCGGTCGTCGAGCACCAGCCGGAACGGCAGCAGCCGCAACCGCGACAGCTCGGCCAGCATCGCCAGGTTGTAGCGCATCCGCCCGTGCGGCCAGCGCATCCGGTTAGCCCGGTCGCTCACCAGCGAGTCGAATCCGGTTGCCGCGACGGTGCCGAACCATTTGGTGACGCCGCGGCGGTCGCGGATCTGTCCCAAGTCAACGGTTTCCGCCCAGCCTGCGGCGACGACATCGGCGGCGGCTTCCGGATCCTCCCGGGGGATTTGGTACTCGCGGGCGTGGTCGTTGCCGGTACCCGCGGGGATGATGCCCAGCGGAATATCGGTTGTCGCCAGCGCCTGCAGGCACTCGGTGATCACGCCGTCGCCGCCGGCGACCACCAGGGCGTCGGTGCCGCGGTCGAGCGCGTCGCCGACCAGGCGGCGAGCGTGCTCGGCGTCGGCGCCAACGATTTGCACGACGTCCACACCGCGTTGTCGCAATCGCGCGAGTGCCCTTTCCGCGGCACGCGGTGCGTTGCCGTGTCCCGATACCGGATTGGTCAACAGCGTCACCTGACCAATCTCGTGGTGATTCAGCGCCCCGGTCACGGGATCAGTTTGCCGGGGTTGAGGATCCCGGCAGGATCGAGCGTCGCTTTGATCGCCCGCAACAGCCGGACACCCAGGTCGCCCACCTCGTCGCGCATCCACGGCCGGTGATCGGTTCCGACGGCGTGGTGGTGTGTGATAGTCCCGCCGCTGGCCATAATCGCCTCGGAGGCGGCCGCTTTGGCGGCGCGCCACTGGTCGATCGGATCCCCGCGTTGTCCGGCGACGACAGTGAAATACAGTGAGGCGCCGGTGGGGTAGACGTGCGAAATGTGGCACAGCACCAGCGCCGGGGTGCCCGATTCGGCCAGTGAAGTCGTCAGCGCGGTGGTGACGGCGGCTTTGAGCGCGGCAATGTTCGACCAGTCGGTGGCAGTCTCCAGGGTCTCGCACAGCGCGCCCGCCGCCAAAAGCGAGTCCCGCAGATACGGCGCGCTGAACCGGCCACGCTCCCACGCCTGCGCGGGCCCCTCACCCAGTGAGGTGCCGCCATGGGCTGCCAGCAGCGCGCGGGTCTCGGCGTGCCGGCTTTCGGCATGCGCGCGGGTGCCCTCGAACACGGTGACGGCCAGACAGCCTCCCGTGATCCGCTGCTTGCCGATGGCCTCGGTGGTGGCGAGGTTGACCCCCGTCTCGGCTTCATCGGAGAGGCGGATGACAGTCGGGCCGCTGCCGGTCTGGGCCACTGCCCGCAGCGCCGCTGTGCCTGTCGCGAAATCGGGGAACGTCCACGCTTCGTAGCGGATGACTTCCGGCGCCCGGTGCACCCGCAGCCGGACCCGGGTGATGACACCGAAGACCCCCTCGGACCCGATCAGCAGGTGACGCAGATCCGGGCCGGCGGCCGAGGCCGGCGCCCGGCCCAGATCCAGCACACCGGCCGGAGTGATCACGCGCAAACCACAGACCATGTCATCAAAGCGGCCGTATCCCGCCGAATTCTGGCCTGACGACCGTGTGGCCGCGAATCCGCCGAGGGTGGCGAACTGGAAGCTTTGCGGGAAATGCCCGAGCGAATAACCGTGCTCGGCGAGCAGCTGTTCGGCCCGTGGGCCTGTGACGCCCGCGCCGAACTCCGCCGTACCGGACACGTCATCGAAGGCCAGCAACCGATTGAGGCGACGCAAATCCAGCGACACCACGGCGTGGAACGGCCCGCGGACGGGGTCGAGTCCACCGACCACGCTGGTGCCGCCGCCGAACGGGACGACCGCGATGCCACGCCGTGTGCAGTAATCCAGAATAGCTTTGACGTCGTCATCATTACCGGGCAGCAGCACCGCATCGGGGGCGTCCTGCGTTCTCAAGTTCCTGCGCCGCAGCAGATCTGGGGTCGATTTTCCGCCCGCATGCAACAACCTGGCGTGATCGTCGACGCGACAGTAGCCGGCCCCGAGAAGCTCGGTGAACGTGTTGTGGTCGGTGGGTGACAGTGCCGGCGGGCGCAACCGCACCTGATCGGCTTCGATATTGGCTGTACCCGAATCCGACACGCCGAGCGCTTGTTTCAGTAACGAGCGGATGCTCTCGGAAAGTGGTGTGGCGGCTTGTGGATCTCCCCACGCATCCCATTTCATGGGCGGCAGGAGTTCATCAGCGTCCGGCATGCGTTACAGTATTACCCGCGTCACCAGGCGGCGATGGTGTTGCCGATCACCGGGTCGAAATCCCGCTTGGCGTGTGGTCGAGACGCACACCGCCGCGCTGGTCTGCCCGCTGAACGGATACCCGTCCCGATGTCCATCGCACTCAACGCCGCCCGCCGAAGCGCCGAACTGGCCGCGCTGGCCGACGGTGAGCGACTTGACATGGTGGTGATCGGCGGTGGCATCACCGGAACCGGTATCGCCCTGGACGCCGCGTCGCGCGGATTGCAGGTGGCACTGGTGGAAAAGCACGATTTGGCGTTCGGCACAAGCCGGTGGAGTTCCAAACTGGTGCACGGTGGCCTGCGCTATCTGGCGAGCGGCGACGTGACGATAGCGCGGCGCAGCGCGGTCGAACGCGGAATCCTGATGACTCGCAACGCACCCCACCTAGTTCGTGCGATGCCGCAAGTTGTCCCGTTGCTGTCCTCGATGGGCCGCGGGCAGCGGGCACTGATCCGCAGCGGCTTTCTGGCCGGGGATGTCCTGCGGGTGCTGGCGGGCACACCGGCGTCAGTGCTGCCGCGGTCGCGCCGGATTCCCGCGCAACATGTGATCGACATGACTCCGGCTGTGCGGCGCGACGGCCTGGAGGGCGGCCTGCTCGCCTACGACGGTCAGCTCATCGACGATGCCCGCCTGGTTGTGGCGGTGGCGCGCACCGCCGCGCAACACGGTGCACGGATCCTGACCTATGTGGCGGCATCAGAGGCTACCGGCACTTCGGTGCGGCTGACCGACCAGCGCAGCGGCGAATCGTTCGACGTGTCCGCGTGCGCTGTGATCAACGCAGCCGGGGTATGGGCCGATAGCATCGACCCGTCGCTGAAGCTACGGCCCAGCAGGGGAACACATCTTGTTTTCGATGCTGCTATATTCTCTAATCCTGTTGCAGCGCTTACGGTTCCGATACCCGGTGAAGTCAACCGTTTTGTGTTCGCCATGCCTGAGCAGTTGGGCCGCGTCTACCTGGGGCTCACTGACGAAGACGCGCCCGGCCCGGTTCCGGATGTGCCCGAGCCGACTTCGGCGGAAATCACCTTTTTGCTGGAGACGGTGAACACCGCGCTGGGAACGGCTCTGGCGCCCGACCACGTAATCGGAGCCTATGCGGGGCTGCGTCCGCTGATCGACACCGGCGAAGGCCGCACCGCCGATATTTCGCGGCAACACGCGGTAATCGAATCACCGTCCGGGGTTATCAGCGTGATCGGCGGCAAACTTACCGAGTACCGGCACATGGCACAGGATGTTGTCGATCGCGCCGTGGCGCTGCGACACCTGGACGCTGGAGAATGCCGGACGCGCAATCTTCCGCTCATCGGTGCGCCGGCCAATCCCGGCTCGGCGGTGTGGCCGACCACGGGTCTGCCGGCCTCGCTGATCGCGCGTTACGGGGCCGAAGCCGCCAATGTGGTGGCGACGTCCACCTGCGACCGGCCCACTGACCCGGTTGCCGAGGGTATCGACGTGATCCGTGCGGAGTTCGAGTACGCGGTGACCCATGAATGCGCGCTCGATGCCGACGACATCCTCGATCGCCGGACCCGGATCGGCCTGGTCCCCGCCGATCGGGAGCGAGCCGCCGCGGTGGCCGAGGAGTTCTTGGCGCGGCAGCGGTGAGGTACCCGCGCCGAGCATGTCGTGCTGCTGTCCGGACTCAGGACAGGCGAGTCGCCATGACCGTCACCCGGGTTCCTGTGCTCATCGTCGGTGCCGGCGCGGGTGGGTTAGCCACGTCGGCGCTGCTCGCCCCACACGGTGTTCGTTCGCTGCTGGTCGAGAAGCGCCGTGAAATCTTCATCTACCCGAAAGCGCGTAACCTGAGCTTTCGCAGCGTGGATCTCCTGCGCGGCCGCGGGCTGGGTGCACCGCCAACGGTTTTCGGGGTGGCTTCGAATGCGCGTCCGTTCGGGCGCCTGGACGCTACAGCGGAATGTTCTTGTGGCGTCCACGCCGTGGAGGCGCCTCCGCCAGCGCTTCGGTGAGCTTGCTGCGGGTATGCGCCGGGTCGATCTTCTCGTCGACCACACCGATCTCGATGGCGCTGTCCACGCCGCCGGCGATGCGCTCGTGCTCGGCGGCCAACTGTTCGTGCAGCGCCTCGCGCTCGTGTTCGGGCGCGGCGGCCAGCTTCTTCTTGTGCAGGATACCGACCGCCGCCTTGGCGCCCATGACCGCCACCTCGGCATCGGGCCAGGCGAATACCTTGGTGGCGCCCAACGATCGGGAGTTCATCGCGATGTAGGCCCCGCCGTAGATCTTTCGAGTGACCAGCGTGACCCGTGGCACGGTGCACTCACCGAACGCGTGCAGCAGTTTGGCGCCGCGACGCACCACCCCGCCCCACTCCTGGTCAACACCGGGCAGATAGCCGGGAACGTCGACCACGCAGATCAACGGAATACCGAACGCGTCGCACAGCCGCACGAAACGTGCGGCCTTCTCGGCGCTTTCGGAGTTGAGGCACCCGCCCAGACGCAGCGGGTTGTTGGCCAGCACCCCCACTGTGCGGCCCGCGAGGCGGCCCAGCCCGATGACCATCGACGGGGCCCATTTGGCCTGGAACTCGTCGAAAGGTGTGTCATCATCGAGGATCGCGGTCACGATCGGGCGTACATCGTAGGCCCGCCGCGCTGACTCGGGTAGCAGCGCGCTGATGTCGGTATCGCCGGCTTCGGCTTTGGTGCGGTCGAAATGTCCTTGCTGGCAGAACAATCCGACTAGCCTGCGACCGCGCTCATAGGCGTCGAGTTCGTCGTCGGCGACGATGTGGCACACTCCGGACTTTTTGTGGTGGGTCTCCGGTCCGCCCAGCGAGGCCATGTCGACATCCTCGCCGGTGACGGCGCGTACCACATCGGGTCCGGTGACGAAGACCCGGCTTTCCGGGGCCATCACGACCACATCGGTCAGCGCCGGCCCGTAGGCGGCGCCGCCGGCGGCGAAGCCGACCACCACCGAGATCTGCGGAATGTAGCCCGACGCGCGGATCATCGCCTCGAACACCAGCCCGACCGCGTGCAGCGCCCGCACGCCTTCGGCCAGCCGGGCCCCGCCGGAGTGCCAGATGCCCACGATCGGGCTCTGCTCCTCGATGGCGGTGTCGTAGGCGTCGACGATGTGCGCACAGCCCTCGACACCCATCGCGCCGCCCATCACAGTGCCGTCCGTACAAAACGCGATGGTGCGCACCCCGTTGACCGTGCCCGCCGCGGCCAGCACCCCGGAGCGGTCCCGTTCGTGCAGCAGTGTCACGCTGCCGTCGTCAAAGAACGTGGAAAGACGCAGTAGCGGATCGCGAGGATCGAGAGACTCGCCGATCGCCTCGGGGGCCACGATCGTCATCGCAGGTCTCCTGTCACGACTCCGGTCAGTACCGCCCGAAGGCAATGGCGACGTTGTGCCCGCCGAACCCGAACGAGTTGTTGACCGCGTACTTGTAATTGCCCGGGCGGGGTTTGCCCGCCACCACGTCCAGGTCGATGTCGGGGTCGAGGTTCGCCAGGTTCAGTGTGGGCGGAATGATTTGATCCCGCAACGCCAGCACGGTCAGGATCGACTCCACCGCACCGACCGCACCGACCGAATGACCGAGCGCCGATTTGGGTGCATACACCGCCGCGTTCCCGCCGTGCGGCCCCAGGGCGTTGTTGATGGCCTTGCCCTCGGCCAGGTCGCCGACCTGGGTTCCGGTGGCGTGCGCGTTCACGTGATCGATGTCGGCGGGGGTGAGGCCGGCCAGCTGGACGGCCCGCGTCATCGCATAGCCGGCACGCTCACCATCGGGTGCGGGCGCCACCATGTGGTAGCCATCAGACGTGATACTGGCACCCATCAGCCTGGCCAGGATGTGCGCACCCCGAGCTTTGGCGTGCTCCTCGGTTTCGATGACCATCAGCGCCCCGGCTTCCCCGAACACGAAACCGTCGCGATCTTTGTCGAACGGACGGCAAGCTCCGGGCGGGTCGTCGTTGTTGGTCGACATCACAATCCGCATCTGGGCGAACGCAGCGATCGGCACCGCCTCAATCTTGGTTTCGACACCTCCACAGATCGCGATGTCGGCCTCACCGAGCACAATTTGTTGCCAGGCATGGGCGATGGCTTCGGCGCCCGACGCGCACGCCGCCACCGGCGCGATGACTCCGGCCTTGGCGTGACGCTCCAGTCCGACCGCGGCAGCCGCGCCGTTGGGCATATACATCTGCACGGCCAGCGGGGAAACCGCTTTGATGCCCCGGGCCCGCATGTCGTCGTAGGCGAAGAGCATTTCCTCACTCGAGCCCATGCCGGTGCCGACGGACACCATCAACCGGTTCGTGTCGACCTCCGGTGCGCCGGCGTTGTCCCACACCCGCCGCCCCAGTACGGTGGCCATCTTCTGCAGATAACCCATTCGGCGGTTCTCGACCCGCGTGAGCTGGGTATCAAACTCCTCGACCAGGTGTCCGCCGATGCGCACCGGAAGGTCGAACTCCTCGACGAACGGGTCGTCGAGGCGCCGAATTCCGCTCTGGCCGTCGAGCAGCATCTTCCAGGTGGTTTCGGCGTCGGAGGCGAGCGCCGTCGTCATGGCAATGCCCGTGACCACCACATTGGGTAAGCCGTTTCCGGTAGCCAGCTGTGACGCTGTTGGCGGTGTTGCCATTGGTGTTCCGAACGTTCCTTTCGTCTTCAGTACCGCCCGAAGGCCAGCGCGACGTTGTGCCCGCCGAACCCGAACGAGTTGTTGATCGCGTAACGGTAATCGCCGTACCGGGGTTCGCCCGCCACGATGTCCAGATCGATCTCAGGATCAGGCGTTTGGTAATTCCGTGTCGGCGGGATGACGCCGTCGCGCAGCGTCAACACGGTAAGCACCGATTCCAGGGCGCCCACCGCGCCGATCGAGTGCCCCAGCGCACCCTTGGGGGCATACACGGCGGCGTGCTCGCACCCAGCCACCCGGATGGCGTTGGCTTCTGCTGTGTCGCCGATCGGCGTACCCGTGGCATGTGCGTTGATGTGGTCAATGTCCTTGGGCGACAGCCCCGCCAGTTCCATCGCCCGCACCATTGCCTTGCCGGCGCGCACCCCGTCGGGAGCGGGCGCCACCATGTGATAGGCGTCCGATGTGATCCCGGCGCCCAGCAGGCGGGCCAACGGCTTGGCACCGCGGGCTTTTGCGTGTTCCTCGGTTTCGATGACCATGAGTGCCCCGGCCTCGCCGAACACGAAGCCGTCGCGGTCCTTGTCGAACGGGCGCGACGCGCCCTCCGGGTCGTCATTGCGAGTCGACATCGCCCGCATCATCGAAAACGCCGCAATGGGAAGCGCTTCGATACCGCCCTCGACCCCACCGCAGACGGCGATGTCGGCGTCACCCAAGATGATCTGCCGCCACGCGTGTGCGATGGCTTCCGAACCCGACGAACAGGCTGACACCGGGGTGATCACCCCGGCGCGAGCCCCCAGCTGCAGCCCGACAACCGCTGCGGCGCCGTTGGGCATGATCATTTGAACGGCCAGCGGAGACACCTTGCGGGGCCCGCCCTCGTTCATCAGGTCGTAGCTTTCGACGATCCGCTCGGCACCGCCCAAACCGGTGCCGATGACCACGGCGAACCGGTCCGGGTCGACTTCGGGGTTGCCGGCGGCCTCCCACACCTGACCGCCCAGCAGCTTGGCCATGCGCTGGACATACGACATTCGCCGCAGATCCAGCCGGCCCATATGGTTATCGATCGGCTCTTTGAGGTGACCGCCGATCTTGACCGGTAAATCCCACTTGCTGACGAATTCGTCTTCCAGCACGTGGATGCCGCTCTCGCCGGCTAACAACGCCTTCCACGTGCTTTCGATGTCCGGCGAGATGGACGTCGTCGCCGTGACGGCGGTGACCACAACGCTGGGGAAACCGCCATTAGCAGTGGAAGGCTTGGTCACTTGTTCTCCGCTTGCGCTTCGGCGATTCGTGCCCGGACTGCCTGGACCTTCTCCGGGTTTTCTGCCTCGATCTTGGCGCGGATGGCCTCGGCGGCCTCGGGATTCTCTTCTTCGAGCTTCTGGATGTACTCGACAACGTCGCCGACGGTGCGCAGACCGGCAAGATCCTCGTCAGGGATCTTCACGCCGTACTTGTCCTCGGTCTGAACGGCGATTTCGACCATCGACAGCGAGTCGATATCCAGGTCGTCGACAAACGACTTCTCCGGGGTGACCTCGGACGGCTCGATACCGGTTACCTCTTCGATGATTTCGGCGAGACCGGCGATGATTTCTTCTTGAGTGACAGGCACAGCGTGCTTCCCTTCATCGATGTTGTGGATATTGAACTGATCTGCAATGTGTGGTTGTCAGTGGTGACGGGCGCTGACCCTGAAGGCCTAGAGCACCGCCAACCCGTCGAGATCTGCGGGTGACTTGATGGCGCGCGTCACCGCATCCCGAAGTTCACGCTTGGCGATGCCAGCGAGCGTACCCGCGGGCGGGAACTCCACGACCGTCGTGACATGACGCTGGCGCAGCGTTTCGGTGCACAGATCCCAGCGCACCGGCCGGGTCAGCTGGGCGACCAGCTTCTCCATCGCGTCGCTGGCCGACGATACCGGTTTTCCGTCGCGATTGGACAGCAGTGTGGCTTTGGGCTGGGCCGTCGCCACTGCGGCAGCCGCGGCCGCATAGCCGTTGAGAGCGCTGGCCATGTACTCGGTGTGGAACGCTCCGGCCACGCCCAGCGGGCGTACGCGCGCCTTGGCGGGCGGATCCTCGGCGAGTTTGTCCAGTGCGTTCAACCGGCCGGCTGCGACGATCTGGCCCGCACCGTTGCGGTTTGCCGCCACCAAGTCGAGTTGCTCGAGGCGGGCCAGCACTTCGGCTTCGTCACCGCCGAGCACCGCGGACATGCCGGTGGGCTCGCTGGCGCATGCCCTGGCCATTTCGCGGCCGCGCGTGGCGGCCAGCACGATGGCGTCGTCGGCGGAGATCACACCGGCGATCGCATAGGCCGCAATTTCACCGACCGAATGGCCCGCCACAATGGGTTGTTCGGGAAGCATGCCGCGTTTGGTCAGCTCCTGGTAGGCGAGCAAAGTGGTCGCCACCACCAGTGGCTGGGTGACGGCGGTATCGGTGATCTCCTCAGCTGATGCGGTAGTGCCCAGCCTCGCCAGATCTAGGCCGCTGGCCGACGACCACGCTGCGATCTGTTCTGTTGCCCCGGGGAGCTCAAGCCACGGCGCCAGCATTCCCGGGGTCTGCGATCCCTGTCCGGGGGCGAGCAACGCTATCACGTGTCTAAGAGAACACTGTGAAGACGGTTTTGCGGGGTGTAACAGATTATGAACCTCGTCTTATGTTTTTGTGGACACTCTACAAAACCACCCGCGATGCGATGTGTTTGATACCGCGCCGCAACTTCTCACTCGGAGTGCTGGGGCCCGAATGAGCCGACAACACCCGCACCCAGTTGGGATGCGCCACTCAACCCCATGCTGGAATGATGCATCTGATAGGCGAGGTGGCTGACCGTGCAAGCCACGCGAAGCACATACGCGTCACGCGGCTGGGTCGGATCGCGACCGGTGAAGTCGGTGATGCGCTTGAGCCGGTAGCGCACCGTGTTTGGATGAACGAACAACCTGCGTGCGCAGGCCTCGATCGCGCCGCCGCAGTCGAGGTACACGTCAAGTGTCTCGGTGAGCGTCGGTCCGGCGTCGGCCAATGGCCGCATGATGTCGGTGTGCAATGCGGCGATCGCCGACGCATCGCCCATCAGGGCACGTTCCGGCAGCAGTTCGCGGGCGAGCACGGGGCGGGGCGCCCCGCTCCAGCCGGCCACCGCGTTGATGCCGGAGATCGCCTCTCGCGCACTGTGGTAGGCCGCGGTCAGCGTCGGCGCTGTCGGGCCGATCACCACCGGGCCGTCGGAGAACGCGCCCAGCAGGTCACCCAAGAATTTCTCGGTTGGTGACAGCTGACCCGACACGATGGCCACCAGCCAGGTGCCGTGCACGTCGGTGAGCGCCGCGCGGCCATGGCGAGCAGCGATATCCCGCACGTCCTGGCTGGCGTAGAGTTCGCGGCCGGGAGCCGGGGTGCCCACCACCACCGTCGCGGGCTCGTTGGTGTCCCAATTCAATGCCGCCGCGCGGGAGAGCAGTTCAGGTCCGGTGTCGCCGCGCACCACGGCATCCACCACGCTGGCCTCCATCCGGCTGTCCCAGGCACCGCGCGCCTCAGCCGCGTCGGCATACGCCGATGCGGCGGTGAAGGCCAGATCGCGGCTGTACTTCAGGATGCCCACGGTCAGCGCGGTGAGTTGCTCCTCGGAGCGCGCCAGCATCGGCACCACTTCTTCGAAGTACTCCATGGTGACACGCACCATGTCGACGGTCTGGCGCAATGCGATCCGCCGAGTCAGGTCCTGCGGTACCAACTCAAACGCGCGCGCGGTGTAGCTGACGTTGCTGTGCGGGTTTTGCATCCACTCGACGAAGTTCACCACCGCGGTCTGCACCACCAGCGCCACGCTGGCGCGCTGGGAGGCTTCCAGATCGGCGAAGAACGGCAGCCGTTCCTGCATGGCCGACACCGCCTCGGTGGCCAGCCGGCCCGAATACTGTTTGAGCCGCCGTAACAGCGACTCCGGCACCGTATCTAAAAGCTCAAGGGGAGAGCGCGGGAGGACAAACTGGTTGTCAGTCACCCCTAAAACCTACGGCAAAATTATGGACTCGGCGCACAACGGTCCGCATGGCGCGTGCAGAGGCGCCCCAAAGCTCGTCGGGTACGCGATGGTTACCCACCGGCACCCGGATCGGAGGTCTGCCGCGAGGCGGCCTGCACATCGTCGATCCGGTATTGCCGGGCAGCTGCGGCGGGTACCGAGGGGTCGATTGCGCCGTCGGATGCCAACGCTTCGAGCACCGCAACCACTTGCGATTCGGCGTCGGTGTTGAAGTAGCGGCGTGCGGCGGCTCGGGTATCGGAGAAACCGTACCCGTCGGTGCCCAGGGTGACGTAAGTGGACGGCACCCAGGGCCGGATCTGCTCGGGAACCGCGCGCATCCAGTCCGACACCGCCACCACCGGGCCGGCGGACTCCGAGAGCGCTTTGGTGACATAGGGCACCCGGGCGGGGCGGTCGGGGTGGCGCAGTTTTTCGGTCTCGGCAGCCACCCCGTCTCGGTTGAGCTCGCTCCAGCTCGTCACCGACCACACATCGGCTGCCACATCCCACTGAGCGGCCAGCATCTCAGCGGCTTTCAGCGCGGAGGGCATCGCCACTCCGGACGCCAGCAGCTGAGCCGTGTTGGTGCGGCGCTCGGTGGCGGGCCGATACCGGTAGATGCCGCGCAGCAGCCCTTCCGGGTCGAGGTTATCCGGTTCGGGCGGCTGGACGTATGGCTCGTTGTAGACGGTGATGTAGAAGAAGACGTTCTCCGGATTCTCCCCATACATCCGCGCCAGCCCACTTTCGACGATGTAGGCGATCTCGTAGGCGAACGCGGGATCGTAGGCCACCACCGCCGGGTTTGTGCTGGCGAGCAGCAACGAGTGACCGTCCGCGTGCTGCAGACCTTCACCGGTCAAGGTGGTGCGTCCCGCGGTGGCGCCCAGCAGGAACCCGCGTGCCATCTGGTCACCCGCGGCCCACAATCCATCGCCGGTGCGCTGGAACCCGAACATCGAGTAGAAGATGTAGACGGGGATCATCGGCTCGTTGTGTGTCGAATACGAGGTGCCCGCAGCGGTGAAGCTGGCGACTGCGCCGGCTTCGTTGATGCCCTCGTGCAGGATCTGCCCGCTCTGGCTTTCCTTGTAGGCCAGCATCATGTCGGCGTCGACCGACGTGTATAGCTGGCCCAGGCGGTTGTAGATCTTGAGGTTCGGGAACCAGGAGTCCATTCCGAATGTGCGGGCCTCGTCGGGGATGATCGGAACAATACGTGGGCCGACTTCTTTGTCCCGCAATACTTCTCGGAATACACGCACTGTCGCCATAGTGGTGGCAACCTCCTGATGCCCCGAACCTTTCTTCAGTGCCGCGTAGGTGTCGCGGCCCGGAAGTGTCAGCGCCTTGGATTTCGTGCGGCGCTCCGGGACGAAACCGCCCAGAGCACGGCGCCGGTCGAGCATGTAGCGGATTTCGGGGGCATCCGGGCCAGGATGGTAGTACGGCGGCAGGTAGGGGTTTTCTTCCAGCTGCGCATCCGAGATCGGAATCCTTTGGGTGTCACGGAATTCCTTGAGATCTTCCAGCGTCAGTTTTTTCATCTGGTGAGTCGCGTTGCGGCCCTCGAAGTGCTTGCCCAGTGCGTAACCTTTGATGGTTTTGGCCAGGATCACCGTCGGCTGGCCCTTATGCTCGACCGCGGCGCGGTAAGCCGCGTACACCTTGCGGTAGTCGTGGCCACCGCGTTTCAGGTTCCAAATATCTTCATCCGAAAGGTTTTTCACCAATTCTTTGGTGCGAGGGTCACGACCGAAAAAGTGCTCACGCACGTAGCCGCCGTCGTTGGCCTTGTACGTCTGGTAGTCACCGTCGGGGGTGACGTTCATCAGGTTGACCAGGGCCCCGTCGCGGTCGGCTTGCAAAAGCGCGTCCCATTCGCGTCCCCAGATCACCTTGATCACGTTCCATCCGGCACCCCGGAAGAACGACTCCAGCTCCTGGATGATCTTGCCGTTACCGCGCACCGGCCCGTCGAGGCGCTGCAGGTTGCAGTTGATCACGAAGGTGAGGTTGTCCAGCCCCTCCAGCGCGGCGACATGCGCGAGTCCCCGGCTTTCGGGTTCGTCCATCTCGCCGTCACCCAAAAAGCACCACACGTGCTGGTCGGAGGTGTCCCTGATGCCCCGGTCGTGCAGGTAGTGGTTGAAGCGGGCCTGATAGATGGCGTTCATCGGGCCTAGCCCCATCGACACGGTGGGGAACTCCCAGAAATCGGGCATCAGCCGCGGATGCGGGTACGACGGCAACCCGCCCCCGGGATGGCTGTGCTCTTGGCGGAACCCGTCGAGTTGGTCTGCGCTGAGTCGGCCTTCCAGGAAGGCCCGCGCGTAGATGCCGGGCGATGCGTGGCCCTGAATGAACACCTGGTCGCCGCCGCCGGGATGGGACTTGCCGCGGAAGAAGTGGTTGAAACCCACCTCGTAAAGCGTCGCCGAAGAGGCGTAGGTCGAGATGTGGCCGCCTACCGCGACACCGGGCCGTTGGGCACGGTGCACCATGATCGCCGCGTTCCACCGGATCCACCTGCGGTAGCGGCGCTCGACGTCCTCGTCACCGGGAAACCAGGGCTCCAGCTCGGTGGGGATGGTGTTGACGTAGTCGGTTGACGTCAGCGCTGGAATGGCCACCCGCTGCTCGCCGGCGCGCTCGAGGAGCCGCAAGATCAGGTAGCGCGCCCGTGACGGGCCGGAACGGGCCAGCAGCTCGTCGAAGGATTCCAGCCACTCCGACGTCTCCTCGGGGTCGATATCGGGTAAGTAGGATGCGACACCTTCACGGATCACCCGGACCCGATCGGGTTCGTTTGTGCTGCTTGAGTTTTTGGCCAGATCGTGGCGCACGAACTCGGTAGTCAACTTCCGCTCCTTAGTTAGCGGTTCATCGGCTTCCCCCGGGTTCCGACCGCGGGCATGCCGCTGTTCTCCCCCTATCGTGCCGCACCCGCATACCGGGCAGGTAATGGCATTGAGAGCAGGCAGGCGCTGATAGCGTGGCGGGGCGGGTAGGTCAGGGCAGCGGCACTCCCGAACCGGTAACGTCACGGGCTGTGCAGATTGGATGGTGTGGCGGCCGCGGCAAGCGGTTGGCGGCACTGGTTCTTGGCTGCGGGGCGGTGGTGCTGATGGGCATCATCGGGTGTACCTCCATCACCGACGGCACGCCGACGGCCGACACCGCGGTGGCGCCGGCCTACCGGGCCTCGGTGTCCGCCTCGGTGTCGGCGTCCTCGGCGACGTCGAGAATCCGTGAGTCGCAGCGGCAAGAATCGCTGACCAAGAGGGCGGTGCGTACCGTGTGCGAATCGCTTGCCACCACCGCCAAAAATGCCACCGACAAGGTGAATGAGTTCGTCGGGGCCTTCAATCAGGGCCGCGACACCGCTCCGACCGAAGGGCCGGCCATCGATGCGCTGAACACCAGCGCCGACGCGGTCGCGGGCAATCTCAGCGACGCCCTGTCGTCAGAGCTGCGGGGCGCGTTGAGGGCCTATGTCGACGCCGCGCGCGCCGTGGCGAATGCCATCAGCACCCACGCCTCCACATCGGAATTCAACCGGCGGGTCGAACAGTTCAACGACACCAAGACGAAAGCGGCGAAGCTGTGCATCGCCTCCTCCTGAGTCGGCGATGTCAGCGGCGTCTTGCTGTGCAACGATAGTGCGCATCAGGGCGCATTGACGGTTAAAGGAGGTCCCACGGTGGTCGCGGCGGATGACGCCCCGAACTACGCCCGCAAGCTGGGCATCCAGCGAGGCCAAGTTGTCCAGGAGTGGGGCTGGGACGAGGACACCGACGACAATATCCGAGCCGCCGTTGAGGAGGCGTGCGGTAGTGAGCTTCTTGACGAGGGCAGTACCGACGAGGTTGTCGACGTCGTTTTGCTCTGGTGGCGTGACGGTGACGGCGACCTGGTGGACACCCTGATGGACGCGATCACCGCGCTCGCCGAAGACGGTGTGATCTGGGTGCTGACCCCCAAGACCGGTCGCCCCGGCCACGTCCTCCCAGCCGAGATCGCGGAGTCGGCGCCGACAGCGGGCCTGATGCCGACCTCAACGGTGAGCCTCGGCGACTGGAGCGCCAGCCAATTGGTGCAGCCGAAATCGCGAGCGGGGCGGCGTTGATGCTGCCCGTCGGAGCCACTGCCCCGGACTTCACGCTGCGCGACCAGAACCAGCAGCCCGTCACCCTCAGCGATTACCGGGGCGCCAAAAACGTGCTGCTCGTGTTCTTTCCCCTGGCCTTCACCGGGATCTGCCAAGGTGAACTCGGTGAGCTGCGCGATCACCTGCCCGATTACGAAAACGACCAGAGCGTGGCGCTGACCATTTCGGTGGGTCCGCCGCCTACCCACAAAGTGTGGGCAACCGAGAATGGCTTCTTGTTCCCGGTGCTGTCGGATTTCTGGCCGCACGGCGCGGTGAGCCAGGCTTATGGCGTGTTCAACGAGGACGCCGGGTTTTCCAACCGCGGAACATTCGTCGTCGATAGGTCGGGGATCATTCGCTTCGCTGAGATGAAGCAGCCGGGAGAAGCCCGCGATCAGCGGCTGTGGAGCGATGCGCTGGCGGCGCTGAAGGCGTGAAGACGTTGTGAATGGCCGCGCCCGGACCAGCCCGGTATTGGTAGCCTGCGCGGCACGGGCGCGTAGCTCAGTGGCAGAGCTCTGGTTTTACACACCAGCGGTCGGCGGTTCGATCCCGTCCGCGCCCACCACATCGGCCAGCCGCCGGCATGGCCGGCTTCCGGTATACCGGGTAGACGGTCGTCGCCGGGCAGCCCCGGGGAAGGCCCCGGCCGGGAGCACGGACGGGGGCGATGTCGGCCGGTCCGGGCCCGGCTGCGGGTGATGATGGACGGCATGTCCGAAGTGCGGCCGTTTCGCATCGACGTCCCCGATGCAATTCTCGACGACCTGCGAGCGCGTCTGGCGCGCACGCGCTGGCCGGACGCCGAATGCGTGGATGACTGGAGCCAGGGAATGCCGCTGGCTTATGCGCGTGACCTTGCCACGTACTGGGCCGACGAATACGACTGGCGGGCCCGGGAGGCCGCGCTGAACCGGTTCGATCACTTCATCACCGAAATCGACGGCCTGGACATCCATTTCATCCATCAGCGGTCGGCGCATCCGGACGCCTTCCCGGTGTTGATCACCCACGGCTGGCCCGGCTCGATCGTCGAGTTTCACAAAGTGATCGAGCCGCTGACCGATCCGACCAAATACGGGGGGCGCGCTGAGGACGCGTTCCACGTCATCTGCCCCTCACTTCCCGGATACGGTTTCTCGGCCAAACCGACCCGGACCGGGTGGGGCGTCGGCAGGATCGCGCAGGCCTGGGAGACGCTCATGTGCCGTCTCGGCTATCAGCGCTACGGCGCCCAGGGCGGTGACTGGGGTGCAGCGATCACCACGCAGATAGGCCGCAACCGCGGTCACTGCGTGGCCATCCACCTGAACATGCCGCTCGGCTGGCCGCCGGCGGGAGGTGTCGCCGATCCGAGCGAGGAAGAGCGGCAGGCGCTGGCCGCGTTGGCACACCACCGGCGTTGGGGTACGGGCTATTCCAAGCAGCAATCCACCCGGCCGCAAACGTTGGGCTACGGATTGGTCGATTCGCCGGTAGGGCAAATGGCGTGGATCGTCGAAAAATTCTGGGCGTGGACGGATTGCGACGGGCATCCCGAGAACGTGCTCAGCCGCGACGAGCTCCTCGACAATGTGATGGTGTACTGGGTAACCGGCACCGGCGCGTCGTCGGCGCGCTTGTACTGGGAGAGTTTCAACAGCTTCGCGACAGCAGGGCGGGTCGAGTTGCCAACCGGTGTCGCCGTCTTCCCCAAGGAAATCTTGCCTGCGCCGCGGAGCTGGTGCGAGCCGAACTACCACATCACCCGCTGGACGGCCATGCCGCGCGGTGGACACTTCGCCGCGTTCGAGCAACCTGAGCTATTCGTCGAGGACATCCGCGCGTTCTTCACCGATGTTCGCCGAGTGTGAAACGACCGACGCGACACGCCGATAATGCGTCGCGGGTTGCACATTCGTCACCTGGCCGCCGACGCTCAGGGCTCGCCTGCACGCGCGCAGACCGGCAGTCGCTGGCACTGGGTCCTCGTGCTGCGGACCGCACGGGCCGTGTGGGACGCTGCCGGGGTGTTTGGTGTGCGGGCAACCCGCCTCGCCGGGGTGCTGGCCGGGTATGTGGCTGATCTGCTGTTGGGCGATCCACAACGAGCTCATCCGGTCGCGCTGTTCGGCCGTGCGGCGGCGGTTTTAGAGCGAGTCACCTACCGCGACACCAGGACCGCCGGAATGGTGCACGTAGGTGTCCTGCTCGGCGCGCTGGGGCTGGCGAGTGTCGTGGTGCAGGGCAGCGCCGCACGACGTGGCCGGTGGTGTACAACTGCCGCCGCCGCGGTCGCGACCTGGGTATCGCTGGGCGGAACTTCGCTGACCCGCGCCGGACTGGCGATGGCGGACCTGCTCGACCGCGGCGATCTCGAGGCAGCGCGCAACCTGCTGCCCACGCTGTGCGGGCGCGTCCCGTCCAGCCTGGACGGTGCGGGCCTCACCCGCGCAGCGCTGGAATCGGTCGCGGAGAACACCTCGGATGCGCAGATCGCACCATTGCTGTGGGCGGCGGTCGGCGGCCTCCCCGCAGTGCTGGGATACCGGGCGGTGAACACCCTGGACGCCATGATCGGCCACCACTCGCCGCGCTACGCCCGATTTGGTTGGGCAGCTGCACGATTGGACGACATAGCCAACTATGCGCCGGCGCGGGCCACCGCGGCGCTGGTGGTGGCGTGCGCGCCGCTCGTCGACGGCTCGCGGTCGGGTGCGGTGCGGGCCTGGCGGCGTGACGCCGTGCGCCATCCCAGCCCCAATGCCGGCGTCGTGGAGGCAGCGTTCGCCGGGGCGCTGGGCGTGCAGCTGGGCGGGCCTACGCAGTATCGCCACGCACTGCAGCTGCGGCCCGTCCTCGGTCAGGGTCGGCGACCCACGGTCGCCGACCTTCGCCGCGCAGTAGCGCTGTCGCGGACGGTGCAAGCCGCCGCGGTCCTCGCACTGTGCGTCGTTCACCAACTCAGCGGCGTCGGCCGTAACGGTCGGCGAGCTTTTCCTCGACGGTCATCGCAGGCGCCTCGAGGGTAGCTGCCTTCGGCGCCGTCTCCCGGCGGTGGGCGCGGATTTCAGAAAACACGAAGTAGCCCAACCCGATCGGCGCGATGATGCCAAACGCGATCCACTGGATGCCGTACGACAGGTACGGTCCCGCATCCAGGCGCGGTACACCGACCACGCCCAGTCCGCCGGGCTGGTTGTCGACTAGTTGCAGATAGGATCCGGCCAGCGGAACTTTGGTCAGCGCCGCGACTTGATCGATATTGATCGAATAGACCTGTGGGAGACCGTCTGTGGAGAACGGCTCCTTACCCGCAACAGGCGGCTCAGAGTTGCGCAACCGCGCCGTAATGGTGACCGTCTGCTGCGGAGGCGGCGGGATCGGCGGCACCCGCGAGCCGCGGTCGGGGCGCACATAGCCACGGTCGACGAGCACAATAGGACCACCATCCACCGCGAACGGCGCCAGCACCTCAAAGGCGGGCTGGCCCTCGGCCACCCGCAACCGGGCCAGCACCGGCGTGCCGCCCAGGTAATGCCCGCGGGCTGTCACCTGCCGCCACTCCGCCTCCGGTGCTGACGAATCCTGCTGGGGGAGCAGCGTGTTCAAAGGCACCGGCGCGATATTCAAAGAGTGCTCGATGCGCTGGTTCTGCCGCGATGTCTTGGCGTTTTTTCCCAATTGCCAGGGCGCAAGCACAGTGAAACACAAGTACGTGAAAGCGATCACCACAACGGTCAGCGCCAGCCAGCCGGGCCGCAACATCAACGTCAAGCGACGCATTAGCGGTGTCCGTTTTCGGCCAGTCGTTCGTCAACCCAGTCGTGCAGGCCGGGCAGCGCCGCCTCGATGACGGTGAAAACCCGCTCGAAATCGTGGTGGTCGCCGTAATAGGGGTCGTCGACGTCGAGCGGGTAAGCACCCGAACGCGGGTCGAAAGACCGCAGCATCCGGATCCGCTCGGCCTCCACACCCATGTCTCGCAGCAGCCGAACATGATTGCGGCCCAGCGCGACCAGCAGATCGGCCGCCAGGTGCTCGCTATCAAGTTGACTGGCGCGATGCTCGGTGGGGTAGCCGTGGGCACGCAACACCCGAACAGCGCGCTCGTCGGCGCAGTTGCCGACATGCCAGCTGCCGGTACCGGCACTGCTGACCCGCACCGTGTCCCCCAGTCCACGCTGCCGCAATTGGTGGGCGAACATCTTCTCAGCCATCGGCGAGCGGCAGATGTTGCCGGTGCAGACGAAGGTGATGTGCAGTCGGGGGTCGTGCCGCCGGTGATGCGGCAGCGGCCGGTCGGTCGAATCAGACACCGAGCACCTCCCGAAGCTCGGCGACGGTGGCGGCGCGCGTCGGCTGGAGGTCGCCGTCACCGAAATCAGCGTGCCCGTAGCCCCAGCCCGCCACCACCGTGTCGATACCGTGTGCGGCCGCGCCGTCGACGTCGTGGCGGCGGTCGCCGACCATCAGCACCCGGTCGGGCAGCGGCTGCAGTTGGGCCAGCGCGTGGGCCAGCACCTCGGCCTTGCTGCTGCGGGAGCCGTCGCTGCTGGCCCCGGCGATGACCTCGAAGTGCCGGTCGAGCCCGAAGTGGGCCAGGATGCGCCGCGCGGTGGGCTCCGCTTTGGAGGTCGCGACCGCCATCCGCACACCGGCGGCGCCCAGGTCGGACAGCAGCTCCGCGATCCCGTCGTACACCCTGTTCATCGCCCAGCCGCGAGTTCTGTAGTCGGCCCGATACGCGGCCACTGCGGGGCCGGTGAGCTCGCCGAGTTTGAGCGCGGCAAACGTGTGGTGTGCGGGTGGGCCGACAACGCGAGCGACCAGGTCGCCGTCGGGCACCCGGGCTCCGACCTGGTGCAATGCGTGGCGGAAACTGGAGACGATCCCGTCCGCCGAATCGGTGAGAGTGCCGTCAAGGTCGAAGATCACCAACTGGGGCCTGTCTGCCGCAACGCCTGTCACCCCTCCATTGTCCGCGATGCGCCGGCCGGCGTCTGGCCACGCTCCCGACGCCGGGCAGTCCGGCGGGCCACTACTGTTTGACCTTGTGACGATTCTGAACTCCAGCCCGCCCGCGCCGCGATACCACGGCGATCAGGCCGCGGCGCCCGGACTGCTGGATTTCGCCGTCAACATCCGCCACGAGCGACCCCCGGCGTGGCTGACGCAGCGGCTGGCCGCCCGGCTGGTGGATCTGGCGCGGTACCCGGGCGGCGACGACGAGCGGCATGCGCGCGACGCCGTCGCCGCGCGCCATGGCCGCACCCGCGAGGAGGTCGTGCTGCTGGCCGGGGCGGCAGAAGGCTTTGCGTTGCTGCCCAATCTGGGTCCGACACGGGCCGCGATCATCGCGCCCTCGTTCACCGAGCCGGACACGGTGCTGGCCGCGGCGGGGGTGCCGGTTTGCCATGTGGTGCTGCGGCCACCATTCCGCCTCGCCGGCGCACGCCCCCCCGACGAGGCAGATCTCGTGGTGGTCGGCAACCCCACCAACCCGACCGCGGTGCTGCACAGCCGCGACGAGATTCTCGCGCTGCGCCGACCGGGCCGGATCCTGGTGGTCGACGAGGCGTTCGCCGATGCGGTTCCCGGCGAGCCCGAATCGCTGGCCGGTGACTCGCTTGGCGACGTGCTGGTGCTGCGCAGCCTGACCAAGACGTGGTCGCTGGCCGGATTGCGGGTGGGTTATGTGCTCGGCTCACCCGACGTGCTGGCCCGGCTGACCGCGCGGCGCGCGCACTGGCCGGTGGGCACTTTGCAGCTGACGGCGATCGCGGCCTGCTGCGCGCCGCGGGCGGTGGCCGCTGCCGCGGCCGAGGCAGCGCGGTTGACGCAGTTGCGCACACAGATGGTGGCTGGCCTGCGCTCGGTGGGTGTCGATGTGGTTGAGGGACGGGCACCGTTCGTCTTGTTCCGCGTGCCCGACGGTGAACTGATGCGAACTCGGCTGCGTGACAAGGGTATCGCGGTACGCCGGTGTGATACGTTCGTCGGGCTGGAAGGGGACTATTTGCGGGCTGCGGTGCGCGCGGAGTGGCCGCTGCTGGTCGAGGCGATCGCCGGGGAGTTGGCGAGTGGAGCCACCAGGTGAGTGTGCGGCTAGCCGAGGTGATCGGCGTGCTCGACCAGGCCTACCCCCCGCGGCTGGCCCAGTCCTGGGATGCGGTTGGCCTGGTCTGCGGAGACCCCGAGGATGTGGTGGAGTCGGTGACGGTTGCGGTGGACCCGACACCGGCGGTCGTCGACCAAGTCCCCGAGCGCGGCCTGCTGCTGGCCCACCACCCGCTGCTGTTGCGCGGGGTGCACACCGTGGCAGCCGACACGCCCAAAGGTGCGCTCGTGCATCGGCTTATCCGGACCAGGCGGTCCCTGTTCACCGCACACACCAACGCCGACGCTGCATCACCGGGGGTGTCCGACGCGCTGGCGCACACACTGGGCCTGACCGTCGAGGAGGTGCTCGATCCGCTGCCGGCGGGTGATCTCGACAAATGGGTCATCTACGTGCCGCCCGAGCACGCAGAAGCGGTGCGGGTGGCCGTGTTCGAGGCCGGCGCCGGCCACATCGGTGATTATTCGCACTGCAGCTGGAGCGTCACCGGTACCGGACAGTTCCTCCCGCACGACGGGGCGTCGCCCACAGTAGGCAAAGTGGGCGCCGTTGAGCGGGTGATCGAGGATCGCGTCGAAGTCGTCGCGCCCGCGCGGGCGCGGGCGCAGCTCGTGGCCGCGATCCGCGCCGCACACCCCTACGAGGAGCCGGCGTTCGACGTCTTCGCGCTGGCGCCGCTGCCCGGGGATGTGGGGCTGGGCCGGATCGGCTCGTTGCCGCACCCGGAACCGTTGCGGGCTTTCGTATCTCGGGTGGCAGCCGCATTACCCCCGACGTCGTGGGGAGTGCGCGCATCCGGCGACCCCGAGATGCCGGTGTCACGCGTGGCGGTGTGCGGCGGAGCCGGGGACTCGCTGCTGGCTACTGTGGCGTCCAGCGGTGTGCACGCCTACGTCACCGCCGACCTGCGCCACCATCCGGCTGACGAACATCGCCGGGCTTCGGATGTCGCCCTCATCGACGTTGCGCACTGGGCCAGCGAATACCCCTGGTGCGAACAGGCGGCCGAGCTGCTCAGGTCGGCTTTCGGCACGAAGCTGCCGGTCCGGGTGTGCGCCGTCCGCACCGATCCGTGGAACCTCGCAAACGAAATCCGGAGAGATCACTGATGAAAGCAGCTGTGGCACAGCAACGTTCGCTACTGGAGTTGGCGGAGTTGGATGCTGAGCTGTCCCGGATCCAGCATCGGCTCACCCACCTGCCGGAAAAACAAAACCACCAACGTGTACACGCCGAACATGCCGCCGCCAAAGACCGCTTGGCTTCCGCGCGAATCGCTTTGGCGGACTTGGATGCCGAAATTTCACGCGTCGAGTCGGAAATCGACGCGGTGCGCCGCCGCGAAGAGCGGGACCGCTCGTTGCTTGCCTCGGGCGCAACGGATGCCAAACAGTTGTCTGATCTGCAACATGAGCTGGAAACCCTGCAACGCCGCCAGGCCAGTCTGGAAGATTCGCTTTTGGAGATGATGGAGCGGCGTGAGGACCTGCAGGAACGCCAGGATACCGAATCGGCGGAGATCACCAAGCTGCAAGGTGAGCTGGCCAGTGCGCAGCAGGCGTTGGACGCCGCGCTGGCCGAGATTGACCGGGCCCGCCATCAGCGGGTGCTGCGGCGTGAGGAGTTGACCGCAGCGCTGGATCCCGAACTTGTCGCTCTCTACGAACGGCAGCGTGCCCGGGGAGGGCCCGGTGCCGGGGTGTTGGAAAACGGCCGGTGTGGTGCGTGCCGGATTGAAATCGGCCGGGGCGAGCTGGCGCGGATATCAGCAGCAGCCGAGGACGACGTGCTGCGCTGCCCGGAATGCAGCGCGATCTTGTTGCGGGTTAAGGACTTCGGTTAGTGAAAGTCATCGTCGAAGCCGATGGCGGGTCGCGGGGCAATCCGGGACCAGCTGGATACGGCTCAGTGGTGTGGACTGCCGACCACACCACAGTGCTGGCGGAGAGCAAAAAGGCGATCGGACGGGCCACCAACAACGTCGCCGAATATCGCGGCCTGATCGCCGGTTTGGAGGAGGCCGCGAGACTCGGAGCCACCGAGGTGGCGGTACTGATGGATTCCAAACTGGTGGTTGAGCAGATGTCCGGGCGCTGGCAGGTCAAGCACCCTGCTCTGGCGCAGCTGTATGCCCAAGCCCGCGAGCTGGCGTCGAAATTCGACCAAGTCAGTTATTCCTGGGTTTCGCGGGAACGCAATGCGTACGCCGATCGGCTGGCCAACGAGGCGATGGATGCCGCCGCTGTGGAGACACCCGCAGAGTCGATCGCAGAACCTGCGAAAACAGCGGCATCCCATACACCGTCACCGCCGGGGTGGACCGGTGCCCGTGGCACACCCACCCGGCTGCTGCTGTTGCGGCACGGCCAGACGAAGCTGTCGGTGCAGCGCCGCTATTCGGGTCGGGGTAACCCGGCGCTGACCGACGTGGGTTGGCGCCAGGCCGACGCGGCGGCACGCTACCTGGCGCGGCGCGGCGGGATCACGGCGGTGTTCAGCTCGCCGCTGCAGCGGTGTTATGACACCGCGGCGGTCGTCGCCAAGGCCCTGGGCCTGGATGTGGCGGTCGACGACGACCTGGTCGAAACCGACTTCGGCGCCTGGGAGGGGCTGACCTTCGCCGAAGCTGCCCAACGCGATCCTGAGCTGCATCGGCGCTGGTTGCACGACACCAGCATCCCGCCGCCGGGCGGTGAGAGCTTCGACAGCGTCTACGTGCGGGTGCGCCGGGCGCGCGACCGGATCAGCGCCGAGCGCGGCGGAACGAACGTGCTGGTGGTATCGCATGTGACACCGATCAAGATGCTGCTGCGCATCGCTCTGGACGCGGGACCGGGAATCTTGTATCGGCTGCATCTGGATCTGGCGTCGTTGAGCATCGCCGAGTTCTATCCCGACGGGGCATCGGCGGTGCGGCTGGTGAACCAGACCTTTCACCCGTGATTTACCCGTGATCCGGTTCTCGGTCATTCGGCGGCGATGCGGGCCGCGGAGCGGCGGGGCGCGGGCTCGCCACTATGCGCGGACTGGCTGTTCGTGCACGGTGACGGGGTCACCGGTGCGGATGAGGCCGGGGGTCAGTACCGTGAAATACGCTCCGGCGCAAGGCACTCGCCCAGAACCCGTGTCGACCCGGTTCTCGGCCAGGGGTATGCGCAGCGCGTGCGGGGCAGCCGGCAGCGCGCCGTGCTCGAGCGTGGGAACCGCGCACCGCGAGGTGGGTTTCAGGGCACGTAGCCGGGCTTCGCCGACGGTCAACTCTTTTCCTGTCCAGTTGTTTTCCGCGTAGGGTGGGAATCCGGGCGGTGTCGCGATCACCAGGTTGGGCCGGTAGCGCAACGCCTCCACGCCGATGCGCTCGACAGTGGCCGTCGTGATCGCGTGCAGCGGGGCCAGGTCGGTGAAGGAGTCGCCGGGAGTGGCTTGGGCGATCTCCAGAACGCGAGCGTCGACTTCGGCGTCCACGCCCAGTTCCAGCACGCACTCCGGGTCGGGTCGTTCCAAGGCGGCCCCTGGCGGGCGCGTGCTCACCATGCGCACCGGCCGACGCACGACGCGGCTGAGCAAATCGTCGGTCTCGGGTGCCTCGGCGGCCACACAGACTCCGTCGGGCAGCCGGATACGGACCGCTCCGGGGTCCCCGCTGGCGCGGCACTGCAGCAAATCCCGCCACAGCCGTGGCTGTTTCGCGCTGGCGACCCGCCCGGTCAGGCTGTCGATCAGCGCCAGCCGCCGATCTCCCACCACGCCGCGCTCGTCGACGACGACGCTGTCCACGTCCTCGCCGAGCATCGACTTCACCGGGTAGCGATGCAAACTCACCACCCGCATCTGCACCGCGGGGTCGACAGCCATCTCAACCCTGCCTACCACAGCGGCGGCCCCGACCGGGGGAGTAGGTGAGCTGCGCGGTCTACACCGGTGTGAACCGCACCGGCAGGGCGGTCGGCGAACGGAATGCCACGCCGACGACCCGCGGCGGCGGCGCTGCCGGGTCGAGCCGCAGATCCGGCACCCGGTCGAGCAGCGCGTTGATCGCGACGGCCGCTTCCATCCGGGCCAGGTGCATACCCAGGCATAGGTGCGGGCCGCCGCCGAACGTCAGGTGCGCGATGTTCTTACGGGCGGGGTCGAAGCGGTCCGGGTCCCGGTAGCGGGTGGGGTCGCGATTGGCGGCTGCGACGCTGACATTGACGTTGGTGCCCGCCGGGATCTCGACCCCGCCGAGCTCGCAGTCGCGCACTGTCCTTCGCATCACCGAGGTGATGGGCGGTTCCCAGCGCAGCCCCTCCTCGATGGCGCCGCGGACCATACCGCGATCCGCGCGCACCGCGTCCCACAGCGCCGGCTCGGTGAGCAGGGCGACCAGCAGGTTGCCCGAGGCCCGGTAGGTGGTCTCCACCCCGGCCGGCAGGATCAGCAGCAGGAACGCGAAGATTTCGGGGTCGGTGAGCCGGGCGCCGTCGATCTCCGATTCGGCCAGGGTGCTGATCAGGTCGTCCTGCGGTTCGCGCCGCCGCTGGGCGAGCACCCCGCCGAGATACTCCTTCAGCGCCGCCGACGCGGCGATACCGCGGTCCCAGTCGTAGACCACGTTGAGCAGCTCAATGGAAAGCCGCTGAAACCGCGGATAGTCCCGGCGGGGCAGGCCCATGATCCGTGCGATCACCTGCACGGGGAACGCGAAGGTGAATTCACGCACCAGCTCGGCGCGCCCGCGCGAAGCGAACCGATCGATGAGCTCGTCGACCACCACCTCCACCAGCTCGCTGCGCCAGCGCTCCAGCAGCGCCGCCCGGAACGACGGGGACACCAATGCTCTGCTGGCCCGATGTTCGCTGCCTTCGAGCTCGAGCAGGGTGCGGCCCATGACCGGGCCCATGATCTGCTCGTAGATCGCTGAGGAGAACGTCTCGGGGTGGGTGAGCACGGTCTGGCACTCGTCGTAGCCGAGCACGGTCACACCGTCGGCGCCCAGCTGCTGGCTCGCGGTTTCGCTGAACGGGCTGCCGAGCATGACGCGATGGCGCTCACGCGCCTCACGCAGCCGCTCATGCACGTTTTCGACCTGCATGAGCAGCCCCTGTTGCAGCTCTGCCGGGTCGAACTCGTCGAGATCCGGGCCGATAGCCGGGTGGGTCATCTCGCTCCTATCTCGATTGCCCGCCTCCTCCTCGGGCCGATCACGGCCCGCATCGTCCCGGGCGGCTAGCGCGCCCCGGCCGGCACGGTTTCGGTGTCGCGTCCGGAGCGCAGCACGGTGCCGGGAGTGGCGCCGGTGGCGACGCCATCGCGGCATACCTCGACACCGCCGACCCACACCGAGGTGATCCCGACGGCGTCGGCGACCAGCCGGGGGGCGCCGGCGGGCAAGTCATAGCGGGTGCGCTCGGGCCCGTGGTCGACGGTGGCCGGGTCGAACAGCACCAGATCGGCGTGCCAGCCGGGCGCGATCCGGCCGCGCTCGCGCAGCCCGTAGAGCCGCGCCGGCACGTCGGTAATCAGCCGCACCGCCTCCTCGAGGGTGACCACCCGGTGCTCCCGCACCCCGCGCCCGAGCAGCGAGGTCGTGTAGATCGCCCCGCACATCATGTCCAGATGCGCCCCGGCGTCTGAGCCGCCGATCACCGCACCCGGGTGGTGCCACACCTCGGCGCGCAGCTTCCAGTCGGCGAGATCATCGCCGGTCGGCGGCGGGGTCAGCCCGGTGCGCAGCTCATCGGCGATGACAATGTCGCACAGCGTGTCGAAGGGTGCACCCCCGCGGGCGGCGGCCACCTCGCCGACGGTGCGCCCGGTGGCGTCGGCGTTTTGCGGGGCGAAGGTTTCGGCGATGATCAGCCGCTCCCACTGCGCCAGGCCGCGCAGGATGCCGGCTGCTTCGGAGTGAGCGCCCTCGTTCATGCGCCGGCGCACCTGCGGGTCGGCGAGCGCCCGAAGCCGCTCGGGCACCGGCAGGTGCATGATGTCGCGCCAGCCCGGCAGACCGTCGAGCACGAAACCGGTGAGAAACGACAGCCGGATCGTCATGGCGTGCGGCAAGGTGAGCGCGACCACCCGCCCGCCCCGCTCGGCGGCCGCCTGCCAGGCGCGCAGCTGGCCCTGGTGCCCGGTGGGGTTGGCCGCCGACACCCCCAGCAGGTTCCAGTTCAGCGGCCGGTTCGCGGCCACCGACATGTCGGTGAGCAGCGCGATCTCCTCGTCGGTGAACCCGGACAGGCAGCCGGGGATGATCGCTTCCAGCGTGGTGCCCGGATGGTCGCGCAGGCTGCCCGCCAGCGCCACCAGCTCCTCGCGTGACGCGGCCCGCGACGGCACCGGATGCCCGGAGCCGTCGTTGTGGGTGTGCGACTGCGACGTCGAAAACCCCATCGCCCCGGCCGCCAGCGACTCGTGCAGCAGCGCCACCATCCGCCCGATGTGCTCAGGTGTCGCCGCGGCGCCGACCCCGTCCTCGCCCATCGCGGCCAGCCGCAGCGCCGAATGCCCGACCAGGAACCCGGCGTTGACGGCGGTGTGCCCGTCGAGCCGTTTGAGCCAGTCCCCGAACGAGGACCAGCACCAGTCCAGCCCGGCTTGCAGCGCCTCCAGCGGCATGCCCTCGACCCGGGCCAGCATACGGGTCAGGTACTCGTGCTGCTCGGGTGCCGCAGGCGCCAGCGTGAACCCGCAGTTGCCGCCGAAGACCGTGGTGACGCCGTGCTGCACCGACGGGCTGGCGGTTGGGTCCCAGAACAGCTGCGCGTCATAGTGGGTGTGCAAATCCACGAAACCCGGTGCCAGCGTAAGCCCTTGTGCATCAATGGTTTTCGACGCCAGCTCGTCGATGTCACCGACGGCGGCGATCCGCCCGTCTTGCACCCCGACATCGCCGCGGCGGGCGGGCGCGCCGGTGCCGTCGACAATTCGGGCGTCGCGGATCAGCAGGTCGAGCATCCCAACCCCCTAGATGGCGGCCAGCCAGCTGCTATCCGGCAGCGGATGGCGGAACAACTCTGCGGCGTTGCGGTGGGTGATGCGGGCCGCGTCATCAGCCGAGAGACCCGCGACATTGCGCGCGACCACCTCCTGGGTGTCCGGCCAGGTCGAATCGGCGTGCGGGTAATCACTTTCGACGAGGATGCGTTCGGCGCCGATGGCGTCCAGCGCCCCGAACGCGTGCGGGTCATCGATCGAGCAGAACCAGAAGTTGCGCCGCAGCACCTCGCTGGGCAGCAGCTCGGATGTCCAGGATCCGCCTTCGTGACCGGAGGCGGAGTGGGCGAGCACATAGTCGGCCCGATCGCCCAGCATCGCCGCCCAGCCCAGTCCGCCCTCGGCCAGCGTGATGTTCAGCCGCGGGAACCGCACCGGGATACCCGACCACAGCAGGTCGGTGCACGCGATCAGCGCGTTCACCGGGAACAGCGTGGTGATGGTTTCGAACGGGGTGTCCGGCGACGGGATCGGCGCCCACTGAGCGGATCCGGTGTGCAGGCACACGACCGTGTCCGTCTCCTCGCAGGCGGCAAAGAACGGATCCCATACCCCGGTGTGCAGGCTGGGCAGCCCGCACTGGGCGGGCAGCTCGGGGAAGCTCACCGCCTTGAAACCGCGGGCCGCGTTACGGCGGATCTCCTCGGCGGCCAGCTGAGGGTCGGCCAGCCACGGCAGCTGTAGTGGGATGATCCGCTCCGGGAAGCTGCCCGCCCACACCTCCAAATGCCAGTCGTTCCAGGCGCGCAGCGCGGCCAGGCCGAGCTCGGGGTCCTTGCTCTTCCAGAACACGGTCCCGGAGAAACCCGCGATCAGCGACGGAAAGTTCAGCGATGCCCAGATTCCGGCCAGGTCCATGTCGGCGATACGCGCCTTGATATCCCAACAGCCGCGGCGCATCTCGTCGAACCGGGCCGGCTCCATACTCCACTCCTCAAGGGGACGCCCGACCACCGCGTTGAGCCCGATGTTGGGGTATTCGCAGTCCTCGTAACGCCACACCTGGCGCCCGTCGCCGGTCTCGACGATTTTCGGTGCCCGCTCGGCCAGGGCAGCGGGGAGCCGGCCCTCGAACGTATCCGGTGGCTCGATGACGTGGTCGTCGACCGAGATAATGACATGTTTCCGCTGGCGGGGAGCCGGATCTGGCAACAGGGCCATATCTGATGACTATCGTCAGTTTTCGCTCGGTGTCAATGCTATTAATGCAATCAATGCAAAGATCGTGGGCGGCGCCGGCAAACAGCGGGCCGGAACGGTTCTGCAGATTTGCCGCACAACAGATTTGCGAGCCGGCGACGCCGTCGACGAGCCGGCCGCCGGTGAAGGGCGCGGCACGGCCGCCGGTGCGACGCGCCGGCTAGCTCGGCAGCGGGTGGCGCACGAATGTGCGCGGCTGGGTGAAGGCCCGGATCCCCTCCACACCCAGTTCCCGGCCCAAGCCCGACTGGCCCACGCCGCCGAACGGCAGGCGCGGATCTTGTGCCGCCATCCCGTGGCAGTTGATGCTGACTGTGCCGGCGACCAATTGCGCTGCCACCCGCTCGGCCAGCGCCTCATCCCCGCTCCACACCGACGCGGTGAGGCCGAAGTCGGTGGCATTCGCCGCGGCGACGGCCTCGTCGATACCGTGGTAGCCGAAGATCGGCAACACCGGACCGAACTGTTCCTCGGTGGCCAGCGCCGCATCCGGGGCGAGCCCGGTGACGACGGTGGGCAGCATGAAATATCCGCCGGTGTCCGCGTCGGCGTCGCGGATGCGCCCGGCGGCGCGGACTGTCGCACCGTGTGCCTCGGCGTCGGCGATGAGCGCCGCCACCCGGTTGCGCCCGGTGGCGGTGTGCAGGGGACCCAGTGTGGTCTCCTCGGCCAGCCCGTCGCCGACCACCTCGCGCTCGCAGCGGGTGAGCAGCGCGTCGGCCAGTTCGCCCACCCGGTTGGCCGGGGCGTAGAGCCGCTTAATTGCCATGCAGACCTGCCCGCCGGTGGTGTAGGTGGCCGCCATCAGCTGCTCGACAAGCTGGTCGGTGATGCTGATGTCCGGGGCGATGATGGCGGCGTCGTTGCCGCCCAGCTCGAGCAGGACCGGCGTGAGCCGGGCCGCGGCCGCCGCCATCACCGCGCGCCCGGTGGCGACCCCCCCGGTCAGCGAGATCACATCGATGCCCGGGTGGGTGACCAGCGCCTGGGCGATGTCGACGCCGGGACCCGCGAGCACGCTCACCACCCCGGCCGGCAGCGCCGCGGCGAACGCCGCGCCGAACTGCAGGGCGGCCAGCGGACACGTCGGAGGCACTTTGACGACGGCGGTGTTGCCCGCGGTCAGCGCCGAGGTCAGCTTGGTCATCATGACTGCGAGCGGCCAGTTGAACGGCAGCACCAGCGCCGCCACTCCGTAGGGTTCCCGCTGCAGCCGGGGATAGGGCGCGTGGGGGTCGATGCGCTCGGGTGCCAGCGCGGTTTCGGCCATCGAGCCGAGCACGGCGGCGATGGCCGGCGCGGTGTCGATTTCCAGGTTCGCTTCGGACAGCACCTTGCCGTGTTCGCGGGTGTACAACCGAGCGCCATCGCAATCGCGCAGCTGCTGGGCCGCCGCGGTCGCCGCGGCGCTGACGGCGGCGACCCGTTCGGCGACGCTGCGGGCGCGCCAGCCGGGCGCCGCCTGGCGCGCCGCCTGCACCGCGGCGTCCAGCTGGGCGCGGTCGGCGGCGGGGGCGGCACCGACGATTTCGGCCGGCCGCGCCGGATTGTGCACCGGATACGTTCCGGCGGCCCCCGGTTGCCGTGCGCCGCCGATCGTGAGCGCCGCCAGCGGTGTTGGGGACGTTTCCGAAGGTGCTTTCGAGGGTGCGCTCGTCATGACCGTCTCCTTTCCCGACAGCAGCCGGCACCCGTGCTGCTTGACCCGGCGCGGTCGTGCCGCCATCGTAAGTCAGTGTGACGCAGCTCTCAGGTGCCTTGCGGTGAAGGCCGTCGTACTGCACCAGGCCGGGCAGCCCACCGCGGTGGAGGACCTCACGCTGCGGCCGGTCGGCAACCACGAGGTCCGGGTCCAGCTGGCCGCCAGCGGGGTGTGCCACACCGACTTATCGGTGCGCGACGGGGCCATCCCGGTGCTGCTGCCCTGCACACTCGGCCACGAGGGCGCCGGCATCGTCACCGACGTCGGCGCCGATGTCACCACCGTCGCCCCGGGTGATCACGTGGTGCTCACCTGGAATGCGCCGTGCCGCTCCTGCCTGCACTGCCTGCGCGGGGAAGCCCAGCTGTGTCCGCACGGGCTGGCACACGCCTTCGGTGAGCCGTACGCGCAGGGCGCGGCCGGACCGGTGTGGCCGGAGATGGGCGCAGGCACGCTCGCGGAGGCGACGCTGCTGCCGGCCGCCGCGGTGGTGCCGGTCGATAAGTCCCTGCCGCTGGACCACGCCGCGCTGCTGGCGTGCGGGGTCACCACGGGCGTTGGCGCGGTGATCCGCACAGCGGCTGTCCGCCCGGGGGAAAGCGTGCTCGTCGTCGGCTGCGGCGGCGTGGGTTTGGCGGCAATCCAGGCTGCGCGGCTAGCCGGCGCCGCCCCGATTATCGCCGCCGACCGGGTGGCCGGGCAGCTTCCGGCCGCAGTGGCCAACGGCGCGACCGACACCGTTGACACCGCCGGGGCCGACCTTGCCTCCGCGGTGCGCGACCTCACCGGCGGCATCGGAGTGGATCACGGGATCGAAGTGGTCGGCAAGCCCGCCACGATCCGCGCGACCTATGAGGCCACCCGCCGCGGCGGCAAGGTCACGTTGGTCGGCGCGGCCGGGATCGACGAAACCGTGACATTGCCGGCGCTGTCGTTGATGGCCGACGGCAAAACGATCCAGGGCAGCGTCTATGGGGCCAGCGACCCCGCACGCGATATCCCGGTGCTCGCGAAGCTGGCGTTGCGCGGCCGGCTGGACCTGGAGGCGCTGGTGACGCGGCGCATCGGGATCGACGAGGTCGAAGCGGCGTTCGCCGACATGGCCGCCGGGCGCGGCGCCCGCAGCGTGGTCCGCTTCAGTGTGACAACGTGATGGCCCGTTCCGGGCAGTTCTGCTCGGCGTCGACGGCCTGCTGCTCAAGCTCACCGGACACGTCGGCGACGCGGACGATCGAGTGGCCGTACTCGTCGGCGTCGAAAACGTCGGGGGCTAACGTATAACAGCGCCCATGCCCGACGCACAGGGCTGAGTCGACGCAGACCTTGGTCATAAGCGCCGCTCCTCCTCATCGCATTGCTCTGCATCGCCGCCGGCGCGGGTCATGATCCGGACACGGGGAACCTCAGGGGCAGGGTCTCCACCGAGCGCAGCCCCCGGGTGTATTTGAGCTCGACCCCGGGCGGGATCTCGTAATCCGGGATGCGCCGGTGAAATTCGCGCAACGCCACCCGCAGTTCCATGCGGGCCAGATGGGAGCCGAGGCACCGGTGTGGTCCGGCGCCGAACGCGCGGTGACGGTTCGGGTTGCGCCGGAAGTCGACAACATCGGGGTCGGGAAACTCCGCCGGGTCGGTGTTGGCTGCGCCGAGTAACGGGCTGACCCGCTCGCCCTTGCTGATCGGGCACCCGGCGACCTCGACGTCGCACATGGCGACACGGGCAATCCCCGGCACCGGCGTCTCCCAGCGCAGCAGCTCTTCGATCGCGCTGGGCAGAATATCTGGTTGTTCGATCAGCAGCCGCCGCTGTTCGGGGTGGCGCGCCAGGTAAACGAAAAAACAGTCCAGCGAATCGGTGACCGTGTCCAATCCGGCGATGAGAAACAGGAAGCAGATGTCAAGCAGCTCCTCGCGTGACAGCGGTCGCCCCTCCACATCGGCCGCGATCAACGCCGACAGCACATCGTCGCGCGGGTTGGCGATGTGGTCATCGATAGCCCGCTCGAAGTAGTCATAGATCTGCTGAGCCGCCGGCGCCGCGGCCTTGCCGTGCTCGTCGAAGCCGTGCACCCCCTCCGGGCGGATCACCTGATCCTTCCAGACCAAAAACTTTTCCAGGTGCTCCAGCGGCAGGCCGAGCAGCTGCAGGAATACCGTGCACGGCAGGGGCACCGCGAACTCGGCGTGAAAGTCGCATTCGCCCCGCGCGGCAAACTGGTCGATGATCTCGTTCACCAGCTTGGTGACTTCCGGTTCCCGCCGGCCCATCTCGCGCGGGGTGAACAGCGGATCCAGGATGCGCCGGTATTTCGCGTGCTCAGGCGGATCGATCTGCAGCGGGATCAGCGGCCGCAGGTTACCCAGATCAACCGCATCCATATTGGACGAGAACAGGTCGGTGCGTTTGAGCGCCATCTCGATGTCGGATAGGCGGGTGAGCACCACCGCCTGCGGCGACCGGAATACCGGGGCCGACTCGCGCAGCGCCTTGTACATAGGCTGCGGCTCCGCCAGACCCATCATCGCCTGGTCGACATAGCTTTCGCTTTCGGTCATGTCGTCAGCCTGGCACTATTGCCGGTCGTGGGCAATGCCCAAATGGGCTGCGCGTCTGCGGCGGCGAGGGCTGGGCCTCGGCGGGCTGCGGCGACAGATTTGCCGAACGCCTCAGGCGGCGTCGTGAAAGATCAGCCCCAACGCATAACGCTCCCCGGAGCGGACAACGGACAGACCGTGGCGCACCGGCGCCGCGGACCAGCCCCGCGCCGAGCGCACCGGGCGGTCGCGGGTGGTGAACAGGTAGCCGTAACCTTGGGGCAATTGCATTGCAGTGCCGCGGGACTGGGCTCGTGGCCGCTGCTCGACCAGTAGGAACTCCCCACCGGTGTACTCGGTGACGGGATCACTTAAGTTGATCACCACCTGAAGTGGAAACACCAACTCCCCATACAGGTCTCGATGTAAGGCGTTCCAGTCGCCAGCGCCGTATCGCAGCATCAGGGCGGTGGGTTGAGTCTGGCCGGCGGCGTGGCACATGCGCAGCCAGTCGTCGAGACTGTCTGGCCACGGCGGGTTACGGCGCAACGCGGCCCACCAGTTCCGCGCGATCGGCAGCAACCGCGGATACAGAGCCTGTTTGAGATGCTCGATCGGCTGCGGGTAGGGAGCGCGAAAATACCGATACTCGCCCATGCCGTATCGGTGACGCTCCATGTCGACGGTTTTGCGGAACAGGGTGTCCTCGCGGTAGAGCGCGCGGAGCCGCACCGCCTCGCGCGGTGTCAGCAGGCGGGGCAACAGTGCGCCGCCCACGGTGTTGACCTCTGCGGTGATGGCCTCCCAGTCAGCGGAGTCGACACGCGTGTCCCAGCGGGTGGGCGGCATCAGCGCTGCCCGGGCGGACGGCGGCCTGTGTGTGCGGCATCGGCGCTCATACCTTCAATCTTGGCGGTCCTGCCGCTGAGCGAAAGAGGCTGGCTCGGAAAGGGCGCAGCGAGTACGGTGGTGGGTTGCGGACGAGTTGGCCGGGCGGCCGCGGCGCACGTTGGTTTGTCCAGCGATGCGTCGAGGAAAGTCCGGACTTCACAGAGCAGGGTGGTTGCTAACGGCAACCCGGGGTGACCCGCGGGAAAGTGCCACAGAAAACAAACCGCCACCCTCGCGGTGGTAAGGGTGAAACGGTGCGGTAAGAGCGCACCAGCATCCCGGGTGACTGGGATGGCTCGGCAAACCCCACCCGAAGCAAGGCCAAGAAGACCGCACCAGCGTGCGGTCGCGCAGGCGCTTGAGGGTTGCTCGCCCGAGTCTGCGGGTAGGCCGCTTGAGGCACCCGGTGACGGGTGTCCCAGATGGATGGTCGCCGCCTCGCCGCCGCGGAATCACGACGGCGGGAAACAGAATCCGGCTTACAGGCCAACTCGCCCGCCTTGCTTGCCCGCCTTGTTCGGTTCAGTGGGCGGGCAGGCCCCGCTGCTGCTTGCGCACCGCTTTGTCGAGTTTGCGCAGAGCAGCGTCCAGCTGCTGACGGCAGCGAGCGGCCAGGTCGGCTTCGTGCTGGTAGAGCACACCGTAGGTGAAGGTGTCCTCACCGGCTGCGTAGGCAGCGTCGGCCTGCTGGAGAAGATGCGTCTGGCTGACGACGCTGTCTTGGTGATCCCCGAGCAGCGTCTGGACGGTTTTAGTCCGTTCGCTTACCTGCGTGTCACCGGTAGCTGCGGCGATGTACCGAAGTCTTTTGGCGCGCTTACGGATTCGGTGCAGCGCTTCGTTGCGATTCTCGGTAGGGGCCTGGGCTGCAGCCTTGGCGGCTTTGCGGACGCGCCGGTAGGCGGTGTCGATGGTCGCCGGCTGCTGGCCAAACCGCGCCATGGGGGGTTCGGCCAGCACCAACGTCTCCAGCGCATCGAGCAGGCGGAAGTAGCGCTCCGAGCGCAACGCGATCAGCGCACGCCGCAGCCCGTTCTGGTAGCGGTGTTTTGCGCCGTCGACCAGACGTTCCCGGACGCGCCCGCGCACCAGCTCCGGCGGCAGCTGATCCAGCGCCTGCTGGTAACGCTGGCCAAGCACCTCGGCGTCGCGGGCCTCGCCCAACACGCCGGCCAGCTCGCGCAGTTCGTCGAGAACCCAGGCGTTCTCGGATAACCCGAACTCTTCCGGGGAAGCCTGCAGCAGGCTGCGGAGCTTGCGCGTGGTCACCCGCATCTGATGCACCGCGTCCTCGGTGTCGGCGCGCACCGCGCGGTCCCACACCAGCAGTTGCTCCACTTGTTCGGCCACCGCGTGGCGCACCGGGTCGACGTCAGCGGACCAACCGTCTTGTACCCTGGGCGCCCCGAGCACCCGTGCCAGCTTGGAACCGCGGGCGGCCGGCACGGCGCCGGCATCGAGCAGCCGGTTGCTGAGCCGGTCCAGCAGCTCGGCATGGGCGGCCGCGTCGGGGGCGATGACTTCGAGTTCCCACTCCCGCCAACGTTGTTCGGCTGGACCGTCGGCGGAGATGTGTGAGGACCACGCTGCGACGTGATCGTCGCAAAATTCGGCGACAGGTGCACCGTCGGTGCCGTACAGTCGCTGGCTGTCGCGCCTGGTGGTGATCCGCGCCACCGGCACCAGTGGACGGTCACGAACTATCGCCAGCACGACATCACGCAATTCGTCCGGTACCTCGTCGCCCGAGTCGCCGTCCGCGGCGCCGAGCGGCGCGCGGACTTCGGTGCGGGCATCGGGGCCGGCGGGTAACTTCAGGTGCCAGCCCGCGTCGGCGCCGCCGGTGCGACGGCGCAGCGTGATCCGCTTGGCCGCCAGGTCATGTCCGGGTGTGTCGAAATACACGGCATCCAAGGTTTGCGACGGGAACCGCTCCACCCGGGCCACTGCGGCGATGCCGTCGAACGAGGGCGAGACCGTTGATTCCCCGACGTCGAACTTGCGCTCCACTTCCAGGTGACGCGGCATCGCCGAACGGTTGACCAGCATATCCGCCTCCAGGGGGGTAGGCGCCACGGCCGGGGAAAAGCATGGGCAGGCAATCTCAGAGTGCCATACGACATGCCGGCGTATGCCCGCATGGAATAACCGGGGGCGGGAATCTCACGGCGCAGCCAAGGCCGTCCGGCAGCAGGGCAGTGGCGGGCGGGGGAATGTGGTTAGTGCAGGGCGATGCGGATACGCCCGTCTCGACTGGTGTCTCGTGTCGCGGCCCGTCGCCGGGGATTTGCCGATGACGCCGATGATGTGGCGAAAAGCCGAGAGTGTGTTCAGAAGCTGTGCTCGTCGCCGGGAAACACCCCGTCCGCGACTTCGTTCGCGTATTGGATTGCCGCGCGGCGCAGTTCGGCTCCGATATCGGCAAACCGCTTGACGAAACGGGCCGTCGTCCCGCTGGTCAACCCGGCCATGTCCTGCCAGACCAGGACCTGCGCGTCGCAATTCGGGCCGGCCCCGATGCCGATGGTCGGAATGGTCAGCTTGCCGGTGATCTGGGTGGCCAATTCAGCCGGGACCATTTCCATGACGACGGAAAACGCACCGGCTTCAGCGACGGCGATCGCGTCGGCGACGGTCTTTTCAGCAGCGTCACCGCGACCCTGGACCCGAAAACCGCCCAGCGTGTTGACGCTTTGGGGGGTGAAGCCGATATGTGCCATCACCGGGATACCGGCAGCCGTCAGGGTGGCGATCTGCTCGGCCACCCGCTCACCGCCTTCGAGCTTGACCGCCTGCGCGCGGCCTTCCTTCATGAACCGGGTGGCGGCGGTCAAGGCTGCAGCGGGGCCGGCCTCATAGCTGCCGAACGGCAAATCCGCGACCACGAGAGCATGGGGGGCGCCGCGCGCCACCCCGCGCACCAACGGGATCAGCTCGTCCAGGGAAACCGGCACAGTGGTGTCGTAGCCGTACACCACGTTGGCAGCGGAATCACCGACGAGCAGCACCGGAATACCGGCTTCGTCGAAAATCCGGGCCGTCGAGTAGTCGTAGGCCGTCAGCATGGCCCATTTGCGGCCTTCGGCCTTCATCTTCTGCAGATGATGGATGCGGATTTTGCTCCGCGGTGCGTCACTACCCGCGGCTGCGCCGTATACAGTGTGTTGCGACATCGTTGTCCCTAGTCGTCGCCGGTTCGATCCTCGTGGCCCTGCAGGGTCCCCGGGTTCGACTGACCTTGTCAGTCTGCCATCTGTCGCGGCTCAGATACACGGCGGATCCAGTGGATTTGCTCACACGCGGTCCGGCACCGCCGCGGTTTGCCGATTCGGGCGTCGCGCCGCGCTGCCGGGCATACCATCGGCGCATGCAGCGGCTCAGCGGTCTCGACGCCAGCTTCTTGTACTTAGAAACCCCTGAGCAGCCATTGCATGTCTGCTCGATCGTGGACCTGGACACGTCGACGATGAAGGGTGGTTACAGCTTCGATCGGCTGTGTGACGCGCTGGCGCTCCGCATCGCGGCGATGCCCCAGTTCCGCGAGAAACTGGCCGACAGCCCGCTGAATCTCGACCACCCGGTCTGGGTGGATGACAAAGATTTCGACCTCAATCGTCATCTGCACCGCATCGGGTTGCCGCCGCCGGGAGGACGCGCCGAACTGTCGGAGATCTGCGGGCATATCGCTTCGCTGCCGTTGGACCGCAGCCGGCCGCTGTGGGAGATGTGGGTTATCGAAGGGGTGGCGGGCACCGATGCCCACCAAGGCGGGCGACTGGCCGTCATGACAAAGGTTCACCACGCCGGCGTGGACGGGGTGACCGGCGCCAACCTGCTGGCGCAGCTGTGCACCACCGAACCGGACACGCCTGCGCCGGATCCCGTGGAGGGTGTGGGCGAGGCCAGTGGACTACACATCGCCGCCACCGGGCTGGTGAAGTTCGCCACCCGACCGCTGCACCTGGCCAGGGTGTTGCCCGCAACGGTGCAGTCGGCGGTCGAGACGCTGGCGCGGGTAGGCACCGGGCGCACGATGGCCGCGCCTTTCGCGGCGCCGGCGACCGCGTTCAATGCCCGCATCACGGCCCATCGCAACATCGCGTATGCCCAACTGGATCTCGATGACGTCAAAAAGGTCAAGGAACATTTCGGCGTCAAGGTCAACGACGTGGTGATGGCCCTCGTTTCCGGGGTGCTGCGGCATTATCTGCTGGAGCGCGGTGAACTGCCGGCGTCATCGCTGATCGCCATGGTGCCGGTCTCGGTGCACGGAAAGTCTGATCGGCCGGGGCGTAACAAGGTCTCGGGCATGTTCTCCCGCCTGGAAACGCACATCGGCGACCCGGTCGAACGACTCCAGGCCATCGCTAAAGCGAATTCTGTTGCTAAACAGCATAGTTCAGCAATCAGTGCGACGCTGTTGCAGGATTGGACGCAGTTCGCCGCGCCGGCGGTATTCGGTGCGGCGATGCGTGTGTACTCCAAGACCCGGCTCAGCCGAAGCAGGCCGGTGCACAACCTGGTGGTCTCCAATGTGCCGGGCCCCCAGATCCCGCTCTACCTGTTGGGTTGTGAGGTCAAGGCCATGTACCCGCTCGGCCCGATTTTTCACGGGGCCGGCTTGAACGTCACAGTGATGTCGCTCAACGGCAAGCTCAACGTGGGGATCATCTCCTGTCCGGAGTTGCTTCCGGATTTATGGAAGCTGGCTGATGACTTTGGCGTGGGGATCGAGGAGCTGCTCGCAGCCACTGCATGACACGGCGGCGCGTCTGCTCACCCAGGTATGGGCTCTTGCCGTGGCAGCATAGGTTGACATGGGCCTGGCATATCGCAACAAGATCAGGCGTGCGGCGCTGGTCTGGGCCGCGATCACCGCCGTGCTACTGGTGATCGCGGGCTGCACACGCGTCGTGGGCGGTCATGCGCAGCTGGCCGGGCCGAAGCTCGGACAGCCGGTGGTGTGGGCGCCGTGCCGTACCTCCGGCGGCACCGCGGTGAAGATTCCGGCCGGCGCCGTGTGCGGGCAAATCGCGGTGCCCGTCGACTATGCCCATGTCGACGGCGACACCGCGGCGCTGGCGATGATCCGCTTTCCGGCGACAGGCGACAAAATCGGATCGCTGATCATCAACCCCGGCGGCCCCGGCGAGTCCGGTATCGAGGCCGCGGTCGGGGTGGTGCAGAGCTTGCCGGTGCGGGTGCGGGAGCGTTTCGACCTCGTGGGCTTTGACCCGCGGGGGGTGGCGTCGTCCCGGCCGGCGATCTGGTGTAACACCGACGCCGAAAACGACAAGTTGCGCGCCGAGCCGCAGGTCGACTACAGCCCGAAAGGCGTTGCGCACATCGAGGCCGAGACGAAGGATTTCGTGCAGCGCTGCGTCAACCGGATGGGCAAGAAATTTCTGGCCAATGTGGGCACCGTCAACGTCGCCAGGGATCTGGACGCTATCCGGGCTGCGCTGGGTGATGACAAACTGACCTACCTGGGATATTCGTATGGCACCCGGATCGGCGCCGCGTACGCCGAGGCCTACCCGCGAAACGTGCGGGCGATGATCCTCGATGGTGCCATCGACCCCAATGCGGATCCCATCGAGGCGGACCTGCGCCAGGCCAAGGGGTTCCAGGACGCGTTCAACGACTACGCCGCTGATTGTGCGAAGGATCCGGCCTGTCCGCTGGGCACCGATCCGGCGAAAGCCGTCGCGGTCTACCACAGCCTGGTGGACCCACTGGTCGACCCGGCTAATCCGATGATCGGCAGGCCGGCCCGTACCAAGGATCCGCGCGGGCTGAGCTACAGCGACGCCATTGTCGGCACCATCATGGCGCTTTACTCACCGAGCTTGTGGCACCACTTGACCGAGGGACTGACCGAGTTGCGCGACGGTCGCGGTGACGTCCTGCTTGCCCTGGCCGATATGTACATGCGCCGCGATTCGCACGGGCATTACACCAACGCCACCGACGCGCGCTCGGCGATCAACTGTGTTGACCAACCGCCGGTGAAAGATCGAGCTAAGGTCATCGACGAAGACCGGCGCTCGCGGGAGCTCGCGCCGTTCATGAGCTACGGCAAATTCACCGGCGACGCGCCGCTGGGTGCATGCGCCTACTGGCCGGTGCCGCCCACGACCCGACCACACGTCATCTCGGCTCCCGGGCTGGTGCCGACGGTGATAGTGTCCACGACCCACGACCCGGCGACACCGTATAAGGCCGGGGTCGATCTGGCCAAACAGCTTGGCGGCGCGTTGCTTACATTCGACGGAACTCAACACACCGTCGTTTTCCAGGGCAACAGCTGTATCGACGGCTACGTGACGGAGTACCTGATCAGTGGCACGGTGCCGCCGCCGGGCGCCAAATGCTGAGGCGAGCGCCGGGCGCCGGGCAGCGGCCCTCCAGCAAGCGGCGCAACCGAACTCAAGCCGAGACCTACATGTGACCGTCGGGCAACCCCGGGAACCGTCGGCGCGTGCGACGATGACATCCCGTGTGGCGCATGAGAAAGCTGAGCTCAGCGCTGCTTTCTGTGGGGGCGGTGCTGCTGGCGGCCGGGCTGCCGCCGGCCGGCGCGACCGGCGAGTCGGGGACAGGCCAGACCCCGAACCCGGCGGTACCGCAGACGGTTGCAGCACTGCGGCTGGACTGGGGCAGTTGTTCGCAGTTTTTGGCCGGCACCACCGACATTCCCACCGCGCAATGCGCCACCGTGGTGGTCCCCGTCAATTACGACGACCCCGCTGGCGCGCAAGCCCGGCTCGCGCTGATCCGCATTCCCGCAACTGGGCGCCGGATCGGGTCGCTGCTCGTCAATCCCGGCGGGCCGGGGGTGTCTGCGGTTGACAGCGTGGCCAGCATGGCCGCCGACCTGGCCGGCACCGAGATCACCCGTCACTTCGACCTGGTGGGGTTTGATCCGCGCGGAGTTGGGCACTCCACACCGGCGCTGCGTTGCCGCACCGATGCCGAGTTCGACGCCTATCGCCGCGAACCCATGGTTGACTACAGCCCGGCCGGGGTTGCCCACATCGAGCAGCTCTACCAGCAGCTGGCCCAACACTGCGCCGAACGGATGGGCCGGGGATTCCTGGAAAACGTCGGCACCGCTGCCGTCGTGCGGGACATGGACGTCATCCGTCAGGCGCTGGGCGACGAGCAGATCAACTATCTGGGCTTCAGTTACGGCACCGAGCTGGGCACGGCCTATCTCGAGCGGTTCCCCGGCCACGTGCGGGCGATGGTGCTCGACGGCGCCATCGACCCCAGCGTGGACCCGGTGCAGGAAAACATCGAGCAGATGGCCGGCTTTCAGACGGCGTTTAACGATTACGCGGCAGCCTGCGCCCGTTCCCCCGGCTGCCCGCTGGGCACCGACCCAACCCAGTGGGTAAACCGTTACCACCAGCTCGTCGACCCGCTGGCCACCAAGCCCGCTATGACGGCGGATCCGCGGCGGCTCAGCTACGCCGACGCGACAACTGGAACCATCCACGCGCTGTATGCCCCGCAGCTGTGGAAGTATCTGACCAGCGGGCTGCTGGCGCTGCAGCGCGGCACCGACGCTGATGACCTGCTCGCGCTGGCCGATGACTACCAGGGCCGCGATGCGCACGGGCACTATAGCAACGAGCAGGATGCGTTCAACGCGATCCGGTGCGTCGACGCACCGTCGCCGCCCGATCCGGCGGCCTGGGTGGGCGCGGACCGGCAGATCCGCCAAGCCGCCCCGTTTTTGTCCTACGGCCAATTCACCGGATTCGCCCCGCGTGATCTGTGCGCGATGTGGCCGGTGCCGGCGACATCCGTGCCGCACGCTGCAGCGGCGGTCGCTCCCGGCAAAGTTGTCGTGGTCTCCACCACCCACGACCCCGCCACACCGTATCGGGCCGGCGTCAATCTGGCCCGCCAGCTGGGCGCCCCCCTGATCACCTATCGCGGCACCCAGCACACCGCGGTGTTCAACGGGGATGCCTGTGTGGACACCGCGGTGGTGGGCTATCTTGTCGGGCGGCAGTTACCGCCGGAGGGCCTCCACTGCTAGCGCGGCCGCGATGCGCGCCGCGGGGCGGCGCGTGAAGAGCTACACAAGAGCTACACAATAAGTTCCGCAATATTGGTAGCGTGATGGCGGTAACACAGAGTTAACAGCCAGTGCATACTGTTCGGGTTATGGATCGACAAAAGGAATTCGTGCTCCGCACGCTGGAGGAACGGGATATCCGTTTCGTCCGGCTGTGGTTCACCGACGTGCTCGGGTTCCTCAAGTCGGTTGCCATCGCTCCGGCCGAACTCGAGGGAGCGTTCGAGGAAGGCATCGGTTTCGACGGGTCGTCGATTGAGGGCTTCGCCCGGGTTTCGGAATCCGATTGTGTGGCGCACCCAGACCCGTCGACCTTCCAGGTGTTGCCCTGGACCACTCCGTCGGGTCACCACCACTCGGCGCGTATGTTCTGCGACATTACGATGCCGGACGGCTCACCGTCCTGGGCAGATCCGCGTCATGTGCTGCGGCGTCAGCTGGCGAAGGCCAACGACCTGGGTTTCTCCTGCTATGTGCACCCTGAAATCGAATTCTTCCTGTTAAGACCCGGTCCCTGCGATGGCTCGGTGCCGGTGCCCCTCGACGACGCCGGCTATTTCGACCAGGCGGTGCACGACTCCGCATCCAACTTCCGCCGAAACGCAATCGAGGCGTTGGAATTCATGGGGATCTCGGTTGAGTTCACCCACCATGAAGGCGCTCCCGGGCAACAAGAGATCGACCTGCGCTTCGCTGACGCCCTGTCGATGGCCGACAACGTGATGACCTTCCGCTACGTCATCAAAGAAGTGGCCCTCGAAGAAGGCGCGCGAGCCACGTTCATGCCCAAACCATTTGCCCAGTACCCCGGTTCAGCGATGCACACCCACATGAGCCTGTTCGAGGGTGAGGTCAACGCCTTCCACAGTCCCGACGATCCGCTTCAGCTGTCGGATGTAGCCAAGTCGTTCATCGCCGGGATTCTTGAACACGCCAGCGAGATCAGCGCGATCACCAATCAGTGGGTCAACTCCTACAAGCGGCTGGTGGGCGGCGGTGAGGCCCCCACCGCCGCCTCGTGGGGGGCGGCCAACCGGTCGGCGCTGGTGCGTGTGCCGATGTACACCCCCCACAAGACCTCGTCACGGCGGATCGAGGTGCGCAGCCCCGACTCGGCGTGCAACCCCTATCTGACGTTCGCGGTGCTGCTAGCCGCCGGACTGCGCGGAGTGGAAAAAGGTTACGTTTTGGGTCCCCAGGCCGAGGACAACGTATGGGACCTCACGCCCGAGGAACGCCGCGCAATGGGATACCGCGAGCTGCCGTCCAGCCTCGACAGCGCCCTGCGAGCGATGGAAAACTCTGAGCTTGTGGCGGAAACGCTGGGCGAGCATGTTTTTGACTTCTTCCTGCGCAACAAGCGTCGTGAGTGGGCGACTTACCGCAGCCACGTCACACCCTACGAGCTGAAGACATACTTGTCGCTGTAGCGGCTCATTGCGCCGGCGAGCCCCGCGCGGCGCTGATGCCCGACTCTTGCGTGGCTGCAGCGCGGGCCGCATCGTCGTTGGGCGCAAATGCGCTAACGTCGAGGCTTGACATAGGAGAAACTCGTGTCCAAACCTGCCATCGAGCGCCCGGCGGTGCCCAGTGTCGGGCGGCTCGGGCTGGTGGACCCGCGTGCGGGCGCCAACGTGGCGCGGCTGGGGTGGGACAGCATTGAGCATGTTGACGTGCTGTGGTCGCTGTCACGGGCACCCGACGCCGACGCTGCGCTGCATGCCCTGGTGCGGCTGGCTGAGGCCCTGGGTGCCGGCTGGGAGGAGCTCAATGCCGCCCTGCTGACTGAGCGGGAACTGCGGGGGCGGCTGTTCGCGGTCTTGGGCTCGTCGCTGGCCCTTGGAGATCACCTCGTTGCGCATCCAGCGTCGTGGCGGTTGCTTCGCGGCGACCTCACATTGCCCTCGGTTGACCAGCTGCGCGGGACTTTTCTGGAATGTGTGGCCGAAACGTCAAGTGCGCCAGGGTTGGTGTTGCCCCGGCTGAGCACCCTTTACCGGGATCGGCTGCTGGTGCTGGCCGCTTTGGATGTGGCAGCGACGGTCGAGAACCTGCCGGCGCCGTCGTTCACCACCGTGACCACACATCTGTCGGATCTCGCCGACGCCGCGCTGGCCGCCGCGTTGCGGGTGGCCGAAGGAATCGTGTGCGGGCAGCGCACCCCTCCCCGCCTGGCGGTCATCGCGATGGGTAAATGCGGTGCCCGCGAATTGAATTACGTCAGCGACGTCGATGTCATCTTCGTCGCCGAGCGTGCCGACTGGCTGACCGCGCGCCTGGCCAGCGAGATGATGCGAGTGGCCTCACAGGCCTTCTTCACAATGGACGCGGGGCTGCGCCCGGAGGGACACCACGGCGAACTGGTCCGCACACTCGACGCGCACATCGCCTACTACCAGCGGTGGGCGAAAACCTGGGAGTTTCAGGCATTGCTGAAAGCCCGGCCGGCCGCCGGCGATCCCGAGCTCGGTCGGCAGTACGTGGCGGCGTTGACGCCGATGGTGTGGCAAGCGTGCGAGCGTGAGGATTTCGTGTCCGAAGTCCGCGCGATGCGCCGACGGGTGGAACAGTCGGTGCCCGCCGAACTCCGCGACCGCGAGCTCAAACTCGGCAGCGGTGGACTGCGTGATGTCGAGTTCGCGGTACAGCTGTTGCAACTGGTTCACGGCCGCACGGACGAATCGCTGCACGTGGCGTCCACGGTGGATGCTCTGGGGGCGCTGGGAGCCGGCGGGTACATCGGGCGTGAGGATGCGGAGAACCTGAGAGCCTCCTACGAGTTCCTGCGGCTGCTCGAGCACCGACTGCAGCTGCAGCGACTGAAACGGACGCACCTGCTGCCACGGTTCGACGACGACGAAGCACTGCGCTGGCTGGCGCGTGCGGCCCATATCCTTCCCGATGGGACACGCGACGCGCAGGGAGTCCTGCGTGAGGAGCTGCGGCGGCACCACCTGCGGGTATCACGGCTGCACGCCAAACTTTTTTATCAGCCACTGCTCGAATCCATCGGGCCACCCGGGCTGGAATTCACCCACGGGATGACACCCGCTGCGGCGGAGCGGCAATTGGCCGCACTCGGTTACGAGGGCCCGCAAAGCGCGCTGAGTCACCTGGCCGCGTTGATTGGTCAAAGCGGCCGCCGGGGACGCGTGCAGGCGGTCTTGCTGCCCAAGCTGCTGGACTGGTTGTCCGACACTCCCGATCCCGACGGCGGTCTGCTGGCCTACCGCCGGCTCAGCGAGGCGCTGGCCGGGCAGCGCTGGTTTCTGCCCACGCTGCGCGATGAAAGCGCGGTGGCCAAGCGGCTGATGCGGGTGTTGGGCACCTCGGCCTATGTCCCGGAACTGCTCATGCGCGCGCCCGAGGTCATCCAGCAGTATGGGGACGGGCCATCCGGCCCCAAGTTGCTTGACGTCGAGCCCGGTGCGTTAGCACCGTCGCTCGTCGCGTCGGCGAGTCGGCATCCCGACCCGGTGCGGGCCATCGCCGCCATCCGCGCACTGCGTCGCCGCGAGCTGGCCCGGATCGCCTCGGCGGATCTGCTCGGCATGCTCGATGTCAGGCACGTGTGCAAAGCGCTGACCGCGATGGGCACCGCCGCGCTGCAAGCCGCCCTGGACGTGGTGGTGCGGGCCAATCTCGCTGATGGCCGTCGCGCGCCGGCAGCTATCGCGGTCATCGGGATGGGCCGGCTCGGGGGCGGGGAAATGGGCTACGGGTCGGATGCAGACGTGATGTTCGTCTGCGAACCAGCCGGTGGCGCCGATGATTCGGCGGCGGTGCGCTGGTCGACGTCGGTCGCCGAGCAGATGCGGGCGCTGTTAGGAGCGCCCAGCGCCGACCCGCCGATGTATGTCGATGCCAACCTGCGGCCCGAAGGGCGCAGCGGTCCGCTGGTGCGCACGCTGGGAGCCTATGAGGCCTACTATGCGCAGTGGGCGCAGCCGTGGGAGATTCAGGCCCTACTGCGGGCATCCTGGGTCGCCGGCGACGCAGATCTGGGCCAGCGATTCTTGCGGATGGCCGACAAGACACGTTATCCCCCCGGGGGCGTATCGGCTGAGGCGGTGCGCCAGATTCGCCGCATGAAAGCACGTGTCGATGCTGAGCGGCTGCCGCGCGGTGCTGATCCGAATACCCATACCAAGCTGGGCCGTGGGGGACTGGCTGATATTGAGTGGACTGTGCAGCTGCTGCAGCTGTTGCACGCGCACGAGTTTCCCGAGCTGCGCAACACGTCGACAGTGGAAACCCTCGACGCCATCGCCGCGGCCGGGCTGCTCGCCGAGGACGACGTGGATCTGCTGCGGCAGGCCTGGCTGACCGCGACACGGGCCCGCAACGCGCTGGTCCTGGTGCGCGGCAAGCCCACCGACCAGCTACCGGGTCCCGGGCGCCAGCTCAACGCCGTCGCCGCCGCCGCGGGTTGGCACAGCGGTGACGGTGGCGAATTCCTGGACCACTATCTGCGAGTAACCCGGCGCGCAAAAGCGGTCGTGCGCAGGGTGTTCGGCGGTTGACGCGGCACGGAACTGACCCCGGTGCGCGCGGGGGACGCACCGTGCTGCTAGTAAGGACGCACGAAGATGGCTACAAGCCGGCGGCAGGAGGCGGAGTCGGGTGGACCCAACGTTGGAGGCCATCAGCGCCGAGGAATACGACCGACTGACATCGTTATATGGCCCGCTAACCGATGCGGTCCGCGATCTGATCGACGCCACCATCCGTACCGACGCCGACGAAAACACCCTCCGGGAGGCGCGGGCTGCGATCGCGGCGGTCACCGACGCATTGCGCGCCGGTCAGCTCCGCACCCGGCCGGAGGTGCGCATCGGGGCCGATGGCCGCCCCGTGGTGTGGAGTAACGCGGTGATCGGCCTGCGCAACCCGATCGCGCCTCCGCTGACGGTCAATCACGACGCGCCTGGCCGCTGCTGGAGTGAGTTTTCTCTCGGGGCAGCCTACGAAGGCCCACCCGGTCTGGTGCACGGCGGCGTGTGCGCTCTGGTGCTCGATCACATGCTCGGTGAGGCGGCCAGCGAAGGACTGACCAAACCGCTGTTCACCGGAACCATCACCGTCAGATACCTGCGTGGCACCCCTCTGGGTGAGCTGCGCGCCGAAGCGGAAATTGACCGCGCAGAGGCTGTCAAAACGTTTGTCCGAGGCCACCTTTCAGATGCCTCAGGGATAACTGCCGAAGCGGAGGGAGTTTTCGTGCGGCCGTCGTGGGCGCGGGAAGCGTCGTGAAGTACTACATCAGCAGCGCCTTCCTCGATACCCGCGAGATCATCGAGGTCGCCAAGGCCGCCGACGACCTCGGTTACGACGGTGTCGGTATCCCCGACCACGTCGTCAACCTGGAAACTCTGCGCACCCCGTACCCGTACACCAAAGACGGGCAGCGGCGCTGGCAGCCGTTTACCGACTGGCCCGATCCGTGGGTACTGATCGGGGCGCTGGCGCAGGTGACCACTCGGCTACGGTTCGTCACCACCGTGTACGTCCCGGCGATGCGCAATCCCTACTCCGCGGCCAAAGCCATTGGTACCGCTGCGTTTCTGGCTGAGGGCCGGGTTGAGCTCGGCGTCGGTGTGGGGTGGTGCGCGGAGGAATTCGCGCTGATGGGTGAACAGTTCGAGGACCGCGGCAGACGCACCGACGAAATACTGGATTTGATGCGAGCGCTGTGGGAACCCGGCTGGACGGAGTTCGACGGCGAGTTCTACCACACCCCACGGCTGGAGATGCAACCCACACCGCCGCGGATACCGATCTATGTCGGTGGGCTCAGCGAGCTTGCGCTCCGCCGTGCCGCCCGCAACGACGGCTGGATCGGGGATTTGATCAAGACCGACCGGGCTATCGGGGTGGCGCGCCGACTGCGCACGCTGCGCACCGAAAACGACTTGCCGCTCGACGATTTCACCATCCTGACTCCGCTCACCGATGCTTTCACCATCGGCGACTACCGGCGCGCTGAGGACGCTGGCATCACCGGCATTCTCACCATGCCGTGGATGTTCTATACCGGCGCCGGCGCCACCTTGTCGGAAAAGATCGACGGTATGCGGCGCTTGCGCAAGGATCTCGCGCTCGATGCGTGACCGCTAGGCGGGCGGACCGGTCTCCTGCACCGGCATCTGCTGGGGGTACGGCACCCGATACGGCGTGCCTTTATCCAAAAAGCCGGTGACGACATTGGGCACACACTGTGGGAGTTTCGGCAGCGCATCCAGGGTGGGTGTGTCGAGGTAGGGACGGCCCGGGTCGAACGTGCTGAAGTCGAATGCGTTTGTCATGTCGCCTGTGGTCGCCCGCCGCCAGGAGGTCAGGTTCGGCACCTGCACTCCGAACCGGGTCTCGATGAGCCGCAGCTGCGAGGTGTGATCGTAGACGGTCGAATCGACTCGCCCGCCCCGGCTGAACGGTGAGATGACCAGGCATGGGACCCGGTAGCCCAAGCCGATCGGCCCGCTGATCCCGCCTGAGTCCGGCACATTGCTGACGATGGACTGCGGGATGTACTCACCGGCGGTACCGGGAGGAGCGGTCGGTGGGGTGACGTGGTCGAAAAATCCGCCGTTCTCGTCATAGGTGACGATGAGCGCCGTTTTCTCCCAAACCTGCGGGTTGGACAGCAGGATCCGCAGCACATTGACGATGCCGGTACCGCCGAGGGACACCGGCAGCGCCGGATGCTCGCATTGAAGCAGGGGGCCAATCACCCATGACACTTGCGGGAGGCGGTTGGCCGCGACGTCAGCGGCGAAGTCCGACGGATATCTGGGCGCGATGCCGTTTCTCCACAAGCTCGATCTGATATCCCGGGCTTGCTTGAATGCACTGACCAATCCGTTGTAAAGGACACGGTTGATCGGCCCGACATCGTGGCTGTTGTAAACTTTCCAGCTCACTTGCGCCTGGTCGAGGGCCTGCGGCATGATTTCCCAGGAATACTTGAAATTCGGCCAAATTCCTGGTGTTTCCACAATCGGGCCGCCGAAGTTACCCTCTGGGTCGATTGTCGCGCTGAGCCAGTACAGCCGATTGGGAATCGTAGGTCCCAGCACTGAGCAGAAATAGTTATCGCAGATAGTGAACTTATCGGCCAGCATATAGTGCACGGGCAGGTCTGCGCGCGTGTAGTAGCCCATGACGGCCGGCGCGTTGCGGGGACCTACGGCGCGGATCGAGTTGGGCAACCACATATCGTTGGCGCCGCCGTTCCACGCCTTGTGCATGCCGATCCAGGTGTGGTCGGGGTCGTTGACGCATTCGCCGTCCAGGCTCGGGCCTCGGGTGGTGTTGAGCCGGAATGGCAATGTGTACAAGCTAGGGTTGTTGAAGTCGGTGGGTCGGCCGCCGGTCGGTGACGGTGCCCAGCCGCGCTGCCGGAAAACCGGCGGTGGATTATTCGGATCGTGGCCGAATCCGTTAACCGCGTACCGGGTTCCGAAATAGTTGTCGAATGAATGGTTTTCCTGCATGAACAGAACTATGTGCTGGATGCTTTGCAGTGAACCCGATGGCACCGGCATTGCGTAGGCCTTGTCGATAATGGGTGCCGCCCATGCCGCGAGCATCGCAGTGCCCCCCGCGGCGGTGACTTTGGCGATAAACTCCCTTCGGGACATGCCGTCAAACGGGCTGTTGCTCATCCGGGCGCTACCTCTTCGACACAGGTGCGCCCACCATAAAAGTGAACGGGGTCTGCACTGGGGAATGTGCGCTCTCCGGGCGTGTCGCGGAACTCATTACCGTGATGTGAACGGCAGACGGGCGACGTCGCCGGATATCCCGTTTCACTGAGACCCGTGCATTGTGGTGCCGTCAACAGGAGATCCCCGGGCTGATCTGTGAAATCGGTGCCGTGGTGCAGGCCCAGCCCCCGGTTTTCGCAAAACTCGGATTTCTCGCTGCGGGTGTTAGACGGTGTGCCCACTGTGCAGCCAGGGTGGCGACACGCCGGTGACCGTCGCCCCGGGTGCACGCTGGGGGACGCGCAGCCTCCCTGGCCGGGCCAGACCTGGTCGGGGGTTGCCGACCCACGCCGTCGGCCCCGGATTGTTCGCACAACATGGCGGTGGGCGAGAGTTCCAGAGTTCCTAAGCGGCACAGTAGAAGACGGTGCGCCGAGGGTCGACGGTTTTCGCCGGCACGGCGCTGTCGCGGGAACAGCAGCGCAGTTGAGTGCGCCGGGGCTGGTCCGGGCGGGGTTGAGCGGTCCGCCAGGTGAGCCTAAGGTCTGCCTATGCACCGTTGACGTCCCAGAAGGTAGGTGCGCTCGATGGCGGCCCCTGTTGATCAGATGTCCAGCCTGCACGACTTGCCGCACGCCCGGGTGTGGTCGGCCGCGAGAGACGTTCCGGCATTGTTGTGGCCCGGGGCGGCCAGCTCTGCTTTGGGCCGCCTCGGCGAGCGGGTTGTCGTCGACGTGCCGCTCCTACCGCCGCTGCTGTTCACCAGTTCGATTGCCGACGTGCGGGCGTTATTGATCGACCCGGAAGACAACTTCTCGTTCGGGCAGGTCTTGCGGCGTCTGACGGCCCACGATGTGATATTCGGTACCGACACGTTGAGTTTCCTCGAAGGTGCGCAGCATCGCGCGGAGCGCAAGTTGGTGTCACCGCCCTACCATGGCCGGGCTCTGAAGTCCTATGAGGATGCGATTGCCGCCGTGATGCGAAAGCACCTCGAGCGGCTGCCGGTCGGCTCGCCGATCAGCTTTCTCAAGATTGGCTACCAGCTTGCCGTCGATGTGATGATGTCGGTGGTCTTCGGCGCCGCCGAGCCCGGCGCGACAGCTGACCTTGAGCAGGCGATGTACGGGTGGTTCAAGGCTCTGGAAAGCCCTGCTTTTCAAGGTCTCAGTGCGCTCGGCGTGTTCACCGGCGGGCACGCCCTTCCCTATCTTCCGCTCCGCCGACACGAGAAGGCAGTTGACGCAATCCTTCTCAAAGAGATCGCCAACCGCCGAGCCGGGCGAGGCTACTCGGACAATGGCCTGATTGAGCACATGCTTCAGGTGAATGCCCAAAGTGAAAATCCCAAGGATGACGCCACGTTGGCCCGGGAGCTGCGCGGAACCGTTCTCGCGGGATACGAGACCACGGCGGTGACGTTAGCGTGGATCGCCGAGTTTGTCAGCCACAACCCCCGGGTCTTGGACGAGTTGCAGCGCAGCATCGAGGCGGGTGACGACTGCTATTTGGATGCGGTGATTTACGAGGTGATGCGCCTGCGGCCGGCCGTTCCCGGTACCGCGCGGCGAGTGTTGCGCGACACCGTTTTGAACGGCATCGCCCTGCCCCGGGGCACGGTGGTCGTGATCCCTTTTCTGGCTGTGCACGAACGGCCCGATATTTACGACGACCCGCTGGCGTTCCGGCCGGAGAGGTTCCTGAACACCCCGCCGGGAACCTACACATGGCTGCCGTTCGGCGGCGGGGCTCATCGGTGTCTGGGCGCCAAGCTGGCCACCTTCGAGGCCCGGGTGTTATTCCGGACCCTGCTGCAGCACCGGTCACTGACCGCGTTGCCGGGGCCGCCCGCTCGAGCGCATCCGATTCGACCGATGCTGATGCCGATCAACCGGGCCACAGTCATCCTTCAGCACCGATAAGGCGCACCGGCCGGCTGGGCCTGACGCTGCTCCGCGGGTGAGCTCGTCGAGTTGCGTTCGCAAAGTGCGTGTCTCGCTGTCGAGGTGTTGATCGCGTCCGCTCATTGAGCGCCACGGTGTGTTGAGCGCGGCGGTACGGGCCTTGACCGCTCCGTTGCGGGCAATGCGCGGCATCCGGATGACTTTGATCGGGCCGTCGGCGCGTTACGTTGCGCCGCTTGCTTTGCCCGCGCATTCCCGGCTACACCGGCCAGACCGTCACCACCGCCGCGGCCAGGGCCGGTGTCACAGTGGACGTGGTGTCCGGGCCGAAACCCGGCCGCGGGTTCATCGTGCACCCACTGGGTAGTCGAACGCACCAACAGCTGGATCAACCACTGCCGCCGCATCGACCGCCACTACCAAACCACCCTCGCCGCCCGCAAAGGCTTCCGCCACCTCAGCCAAATCGCTCTGCTGCTCCGACGACTCGACCGCAGCCAGTTGTTCGACACGCTTTGATATGTAATTCGTTTTGTCAACCAGGCAGGGGGAAGCAGGCGCCGCGGCCGTCGCCGGGCGCCCGCTTCCGGTTGACCGAATCGTCCCGGTTGGCGAGCGTGTCGAGGTTGTCGACGCGGGTGTCAAGTCTGATATTCGCGGGTTGGTTACCGCAGGACGGACTGTTCTGCTGGAGTGGATCGCAGATCTAGAGGTCGAGCGTCATCACGTTGTCAGGCAACAGGATTGCTCATAAAGCGTTCGCGGGTCACTCCCAGGCGCTGCCGCCACCAGGCTCGATTCGGACAGTTGTGGAGGGCGCGGGTTTAGCCCGAAGTTGCGGCGGGTTCTGATCGGGGATTAGCCGTTTGAGCTGACATTTTGGGCATGGACCTGGCCTGAATTTGTAGTCACGAATTTATGTGTGTTGTTCCGAGTATTCTGGTGTAAAGCGTCTATACTTGTGGCTATGCCGCGTAGCCCGATGAAGGCCCACGTAGTCAGAGTGAGGAAGACTCACGTGGATAAGCAGGGCAGCGAACGGATCTATGAGTCGGTGCTGCTGCGCCGCACCTACCGTGATGGGCCCACGGTGCGTAACGAGACGGTGGCCAACCTGTCCACGCTGCCCCCGGCGGCGATCGCCGCGCTGGAGGCGACGTTGAAGGGGCATACCCTGGTGCCCGCCGACGATGAATTCACGGTGACGCGGGCGCTGCCGCACGGGCATGTGGCCGCCGTGGCGGCGATGGCCCGCCAGCTTGGCTTGCCGGCGCTTTTGGGACCGCCCTGCCGGTCCCGCGATCTCGTGCTGGGATTGATCATCTCCCGGGTGATTCACCCGGGCTCTAAGCTGGCGACGCTGTCGCGCTGGGCCGACACCACGCTGGGAGCCGACCTGGCCATCGCCGGCGCATCCACCGACGAGGTGTATGCCGCGATGGACTGGCTGCTGGCCCGCCAAGACGTGATCGAAAAAAAGCTTGTTGCCAAACACCTTGGTCGCGATGTGAACCCGTCGCGTATGGCGTTGTTTGACCTGACCAGCTCGTGGGTGACCGGGCGCTGCTGCGAGCTGGCCGCCCGCGGGTATTCCCGCGACCGCAAAAAGGGACTTCCCCAGATCACCTACGGGGTGCTCACCGATGCGGCCGGGCGCCCGGTGGCGGTGCGGGTGTTTCCCGGCGACACCGCCGACCCGCTCGCCTTCACCGAGATCGTCGACGTCATCCGAACCAGGTTTGGGCTGACCCAGCTGGTGCTGGTGGGTGATCGCGGGATGATCACCCGCGCGCGCATCGAGGCGATCAAAAAACTCAACGACACCGGCGCCGGGTTCGGGTGGATCACCGCGCTGCGCGCCCCGGCGATCACCAAACTCGCCGCCGACGACGGGCCGCTGCAGATGAGCCTGTTCGACATCCAAGACCTCGCCGAGATCACCCACCCCGACTACCCGGGCGAGCGGCTGATCGCCTGCCGCAACCCCGCCCTGGCCGCCGAGCGCGCCCGCAAACGCGCCGAACTGTTGGCCGCGACCCAGGCGCTGCTGGCCCGTATCGCCGAGCGGGTCGATCGCGGAACCCTCACCGGTGCGGCCCGCATCGGAGAAGCCGTCGGGAAAGTCATCAATAAATACAAGGTGGGCAAGCATTTTCGCTACCAGATCACCGACACCGGCTTCACCTACGGGCGCGATGAGGCCGCCATCGCCGCCGAAGCCGCCCTCGATGGCATCTACGTGCTGCGCACTTGCGTGCCCGCCGCCGACCTCGACGCCCCGCCGTGGTGCAAAGCTACAAGAACCTCGCCCACCTCGAACGCGACTTCCGCAGCATCAAAACCGACGACCTCGACCTGCGGCCCATCCACCACCGGCTGTCCGACCGTGTCAAAGCCCACGTGCTGATCTGCCTGCTGGCCTGCTATCTGACCTGGCACTTGCGTAAAACCTGGGCACCGCTGACCTACACCGACGAACACCCACCAGCTCGCGACAACCCCGTCGCGCCCGCCCAACGCTCACCAGCCGCGAAAGCCAAAGCCTCCCGCCAACAAACCCCCCACGGCACCCCGCGGAGCTTTCGCGCCCTGCTCGACCACCTGGCCACCCTGACCCGCAACCAAATCCGCTACCACCACACCAACATCGAAATCGACACACTCACCCAGCCAACACCCGAACAACGCCGCGCCTTCGACCTCATCGGGGTCACCATACCCCTCACCATCGCCGCGTAGTCAGACCCAACCCACCAAAAACCACCAAATCCCCACCCCAAAGCCCAGATCAGCCACCCAAACAGTCGCAACTTCGGTTTAGCTGTCGAGGACCGCCAGTGACCAGCACCAGCCCGCCAGTTCGCGGGCGATCGCGGTGTTGGCGACCACCGGGCGCTTGTTACGGGCATCGAAGCGACACCAGCGCTCGTGCAGGCGCCGGTTGGCCTGTTGGCCGCGCGCTCGTGCTGCCGGGCTGGCCGCGTCCCAGCGGCGCCGCATCACCATTCCGGGTCGGTAGGGCTGGCGGTGATGCCAGGCCGCCTCGATGAGCAGTCGGCGGGCGTGGCTGTTGCCGGTCTTGGTGATCGCCCCCTGCCAGCGGGAAGCCCCCGAGCTGTACTCGGTGGGCACCAGACCCAGGTAGGCGCCGATCGAGCGGCCGGTCAACCGGTGCCAGTCGCCGATCTCGACGGCCAGCCCAAACGCCGTCAGCGTCGAGACCCCGCGCAGACAACCCAGCCGGGTCACCACCGGGGTGTAGGCGCTGTCGGCGGCCAACTTGGCGATCGCCTCGTCGAGGCGGTTACGGCGATCCACGGTGGCCAGCATCGTGTCCAGTGCCGTGTCGTAGGTGAGCTGCAACGCGCCGCTGCAGCCACAGTTCGTGCTTGCCGGTCCAAGTTCCTCCACCGGAATAGATAACCCCCTGCCGCAACAGCAGTTTCGACAATCGATGCCGGGCACTCATCAGATCCCCGCGGCAGTCCTCTCGTGCCCGCACCAGATCTCGGGCCGCCTCCTGCTCGGCGCTGGGAACCGTGACCTCCACAATCTGACCCAAATGCAGCAACCGGGCCAGATGCGCCGCATCACGGGCATCGGTCTTGACCCGATCCCCGGTCGGGCGTTGCAGCTTCGACGGAGCGGCCACCAGCCACATCACCCCAGCCGCCACCAGAAAGCGCGCCAGACCGAACCCCTTCGGGCCAGCCTCATAGGCCACCGCGACCCGGCCCGGCAACGATCGCAACCACTCCAAAATCTCCTGATAATCCGGGTCTTCGCAATGAAGCTTGGTAGCGGTCGGGTGACACGGTTGTCTGCCTGGCCCTGGGAATGGGCCTGGGGCCTCATGATTCGTGGTGTTAGTGAACACGAATGGAAAGGCCCCAGGTGAATAACAACAGTAGTGCGACGGTGATGCTTGGACTGGAAGGCATGGCCGTGCTGGCGGTGTCCGAGCACGATGGTGAACTGGAGTACGCGATTGAGACAACCGCGGCGACCGGCTGGTGTCCGGTATGCGGGGCGATCGCGCGGTTGCATGATCGCCGCCCGACGTGGGTGCGTGATTTGTCGGCCGGGGATCGACCGGTGACGCTGGTGTGGGTCAAACGCATCTGGCGGTGCGTGCATCCCCAATGTGAGCAGCAGACCTGGACCGAAACGCATCCGGCGATCGCGCCGCGCGCGTCATGGACCGAGCGGGCCCGCGCCCACGCCTGTCGGCGGGTGGGTCGTGACGGGCATGCGGTGGCCGCGGTGGCCCGCGAGTTCGGCGTCGGCTGGGCCACCGTGATGGCTGCGGTGCGCGACCATGGCGAGCCGTTGTTGCAGCGGGCATGCCCTGGCGCGGCGGCTACCGCGATCGGGGTGGATGAAACCGCGTTCACCCGAGCCAATGCGGTCTGTGGCACTGGGTTCGCTACGGGCATCGTTGACCTACATCGTGTCCGGCTGATTGATGTGGTACCTGGTCGGAGCCGGAAGGTGTTGGCGGACCGGTTTTCTGAACAGCCGGATGTGTGGGCCAGCGCAGTTACAGTGGCGGCATTGGATCTGTTCCGCGGCTATGGCGCCGCCCTGTCGGCCGGGCTGCCCAATGCGGTGCGGGTCCTTGATCCGTTCCACGTGGTGCGCCTGGGCTTTGCGGCCGTCGATGATGCGCGTCGCCGGGTGCAACAAGAAACGTGCGGGCATCGGGGCCGCGGTGGCGACCCGCTGTATGGGATTCGGCGAGTACTGCGCCGCGGCGCCGACAATCTCACCGAGCACGCCTGGGCGCGGCTGCTGTCTGGCATCGAAGCCGGCGACGATGATGGCCAGGTCGCCAAAGCGTGGGTGGCCGCCCAGGAGCTGCGCGCGATCTACGGCTGCCGTGACGGCGACCATGCGGCCAACCGCCTCTATGACTGGACGGTCTTGGGCATCGACTCCGGCGTTGCTGAACTCGCCCGCCTGGCGCGCACCATCACCACTTGGCGCGAGGAGTTCCTGGCCTACTTCAACGCCGGTCGGATCAGCAACGGACCCACCGAAGCAGTCAACCTGCTCATCAAGAAGGTCAAGCGCGTTGGCCACGGATTTCGAAACTTCAGCAACTATCGGCTGCGCCTACTACTGCACTGCGGAATCAGATGGAACCATCAAATCCCGACACCACTGCGAGGTCGTCTACCACGCTTGGCTGCGTAGAGCCGATAATCCGGGGTCAACCGACGTTCGAATACCTCACCGGTATCTCCGTCCAACGCGCACCCAACCACCGACCGCGCATGCACATCCAAACCGACACTCGTACGCTGAACCTTCACTGGGGCCTCCCACATCTTGTGGCTCTACCGGCCAGGACCCGTTTCCTGTCGGCAACCCACGTTCACATGTGAGCGAGGCCCCAGCCCCCCATACCGTCTAGCAACCGAGGGGCGCTAGTTCGAAGTTAGACGGGTTCTGACGCTGAATTTGTGATCTGAGCTGGGTCGCAACGCTAGCATCCGCTGATTCCGTGGGTGACCCCATTCGCCAATGTAACTGGGAAGCAATCCGGCCGAACGTGCGAAATCCTCAACTTGCTCACGTGTGTAGTGGAATGGGTCACGCAGAAAATATGTCACGATACCAGCTTTAGGTTGCTTATAGCCGCGATCCGGTACTGGAAGTTCGGGAACTTCAAAGAACGTGACGTAGAACCGGCTCTGCTTGTGCATGACGCGGCGCATCTGCGCGAAACAATAGAGGATGTGGTTTGCAGCCAAATGAGTGATCAGCGACATTGCGATGCCGAAATCAAACTTTACTCCGAACCCGGAGGCGTCGAAGTCAGCGGTACGGTGCAAATGCACGGTCTTATCAAGGCCAGCGTCTCGAAGCTCCTGCTTGCCGGCCTTTAACAGCCCCTTGTTGATATCAATGCCGTAATAGTTTCCGTCATTGAGATAGCGGACGAAGTGCACCCCCCCCCGCAGTGCGCCGCACCCCACATCAAGCAGTGTCGAATCCGGTTTCAATCCCTGCGCGACCATGAAATCAAACTGAAGCCGACCGATCTTATCCCACTGGCCACCAACAATATGTCGATGCAACTTCAGCTTTCGCTCAAACACCGTGACGGTGCGCGAATAGTTGACGCCCTTGGAATCCACAGCGGAGAAGCTACCGTCAGCCGTTTAGCGGGTCAAGCCGGGCGGCGTAATGTAAGGACTGTTTGAAGTTAAACGGTGTAACTCCCGGGAAAAGGGCGGGGCGCCACCGCTCTGCTGTGCACTGCTGATCCACTGTGCCAGTGTTGACACAGACCACCAGTGATAGTCGGTCTACACGTCGAAGTAGAGCGCGAACTCGTAAGGATGTGGCCGGATGTTGATCGGGTCGATTTCGTTTTCGCGCTTGTAGGCGATCCACGTCTCGATCAGATCGGAGGTGAACACGCCGCCCTCGGTGAGGTACTCGTGGTCCTGCTCGAGCCGGTCGATCACCGCCGACAACGAGGTCGGTGCTTGCGGGATGTTGGCGGCCTCTTCGGGTGGCAACTCGTAGAGATCCTTGTCCACCGGGGGCTGCGGTTCGATCTTCTTCCTGATGCCGTCTAGCCCAGCCATCAGCTCGGCGGCGAAAGCCAGATACGGGTTGCCCGACGAATCGGGGCAGCGGAACTCCAGCCGTTTCGCCTTCGGGTTGGTGCCGGTCACCGGGATACGCACACACGCCGACCGGTTGCGTTGGCTGTACACCAGATTGATCGGTGCCTCGTAGCCGGGCACCAGCCGTTTATACGAGTTGACGGTCGGGTTGGTAAATGCCAGCAGCGACGGCGCGTGATACAGCAGGCCGCCGATGTAGTGGCGGGCCAGATCCGACAGCCCCGCGTAGCCGGTCTCGTCGTAGAACAGCGGGCTGCCGTCCTTCCACAGCGACTGGTGGGTGTGCATACCCGACCCGTTGTCGCCGAACAGCGGCTTGGGCATGAAGGTCACGGTCTTGCCGGCCTGCCACGCGGTGTTCTTGATGATGTATTTGTACAGTTGCGCGTCATCGGCCGCGTGCAGCAGTGTGTTGTAGACGTAGTTGATCTCGGCCTGCCCGCCGCTGCCCACCTCGTGGTGGCCCTTCTCCAAAGTGAAGCCGGCGTTGATCAGGTTTGTCAGCATCTGGTCACGCAGGTCCACGTAATGGTCGTTAGGTGCCACCGGGAAGTAGCCGCCCTTGTGGCGGACTTTATAGCCGCGGTTGGGGCTGCCGTCGGCCTCGGTGGGGTTGCCGGTGTTCCACCAGCCGGAAATCGCGTCCACCTCGTAGAAAGACGCGTTGGCCTTGGAATCGAATCGCACCGCGTCGAAGATGTAGAACTCGGCCTCGGCGCCGAAGTACGCGGTGTCGGCGATACCGGTGCTCGCCAGATAGCTCTCGGCTTTGCGGGCCACGTTGCGGGGGTCGCGGGAGTAGGGCTCGAGAGTAAACGGGTCATGCACGAAAAAGTTCAGGTTCAGCGTCTTAGCGGCACGGAACGGATCCACACACGCGGTGTCCGGGTCGGGAAGCAGCAGCATGTCGGACTCGTGGATCGCCTGAAAGCCCCGAATCGACGAACCGTCGAACGCGATCCCGTTGTCAAACACGCTTTCATCAAAGCTTGACGCCGGAATGGTGAAGTGTTGCATGACGCCGGGCAGATCGCAGAAGCGCACATCGATGTAGCGGACGTCTTCGTCCTTGATGAGCTTGAAGACGTCGTCGGGCGTCATTTCGGTCACTGCCTGCTCCTCTACTGGTAACCGCCGCACTGACGCTATGGAGCCGATATTGCACTATAGTCACCCCCTTGTTGCGCAGACGTTACGCGGAGGGGTGCCCGCGCTCGAACCGTGCTGGCTCTATTCCGGTGTGGTGACCCCGTATCGTTGGGCCATGCCTTGCGGAAATGCCGCTCGGGTCCCGGAACCGGCCGACCGATGGCCGCGCCCCGGCCGGCAGCCGAAGCGGCCGGTATCAGCTGCCGGGCACGGGTATCGGGGCCAGGCGCTGGGATTACCGGAGGCTGGTCGCGGCGCACTGGCCGGAATGGGACGCCGGCTGAGCGCGTTGGCGGCCGACTGGCTGGTGGCGTACGGCCTGGCTGGCCTGGGGACAGCGCTCGGGGTCGTTCCGCTCGCGCTGCTGGACACGGCGGTGCTGGTCTTCTGGTTCATACTTGGCACGGTTGCAGTCTGGTTGTTCGGTTTCACGCCCGGACAATTCATGCTGGGGCTGATGGTGGTGTGCGTGGACAGGCCGGCGCCGGTGCGGCTTGGCCGCGCGGCGTTGCGGGCGGCATTGATAGCGACGGTCATCCCGGCGCTGTTCGTCGACGCCGACGGACGCGGCCTGCATGATCGGCTGACCGGCACCGCTGTGCTGCGCCGGTAACCGGTCGGCTGGGAGCGGCTCGTCGTGGCGTGCAGCGGGCTAGCGGCGGCGTACGGTGCGCTGGACCCCGCGCAGCTTGGCGGCGGGGGGCACCGGTCCCTTGGGCATGGCGGCGGCACCAGCCCGCGAGCCCAGCGCAGCCAGCCGCGACTCCAGGGCATCCATCTGTTTGACCGTGATATTCGCCGGCAAGCGGTTGAGGTGGCGCTCGAGCTTGGCCAGCGGAACCTCGCCTTGCCCGTTGCCGACGACGATGTCGTAGATCGGTACGTCGCCGACCAGCCGGGCAGTGCGTTTTTTCTCCTGGGCCAGCAGCGGTTTGACCCGGGCCGGTGAACCTTCGGCGACCAGGATGACCCCGGGCCGGCCGATCACCCGATGCACCGCATCGAAGTTGCCCGTGGCAGCCACGCCCGGAGTGACGCGCCATCTGCCGCGCAAGTTCTCCAGCGCCCACGCCGCAGCGCCGGCCTGCCCTTCGGCCTTGCGGTAGACCGTGCGTTGCGCCCGCCGGCCGAATATGACGAACGCCACTAACGCGCCCAGCACCACCCCCAGCGGGATCATCATGATGATCGCAAAACCGCCGACGGCCACGCCCGCCATCACCGATACCCCCACAATCAGCACGAATGCACCAATCATGTAGGGCAGCAGGCGGTTATCCTCTTTGCGCTGCATGACGAACGCCTGCCAGAGTTGACTGCGCCGCTGCTGTGCCGCCGCTTTGCGAGCGGCCCTGGCCTCAGCCCGGGCCGCCTTGGCGGCAGCGGTATTGCGGGGTTTCGCCATAACTACCCACCATACGGAACCGCCGTCAGCGCGACGCTCGGGCGCGTCGGTGCTGTGTGGCTTGCGCGTAAAGCCGGCCGGCCCGGTACGACGATCGCACGAGCGGCCCGGCCAGCACCCCGGCGAAACCCAGCTGCTCGGCGTAGCGGGCATAGTCGACGAATTCCTCAGGGCGCACCCAGCGCTCGACCGGGTGATGGCGCACCGACGGACGCAAATACTGGCTGATGGTCACCAGATCGCAGCCGGCGGCGCGAAGATCAGCCAGGGCAGCACGCACTTCCGCGGGGGTCTCGCCCAGGCCGAGGATCAGATTGCTCTTGGTGACCAGGCCGAAGTCGCGGGCCGCCGTCAACACGCCGAGGCTGCGCTGATAGCTGAACGCGGGCCGGATCCGTCTGAATAAGCGAGGGACGGTTTCAACGTTGTGCGCCAACACTTCCGGACGAGACGCGAACACCTCCTCGAGTCGGCCGGGGTCGCCACCGAAATCTGGGATCAGCAATTCCACACCGGTCGAGGGGTTCAGCTGCCGGATGGCGCGAACCGTCTCCGCGTATAGCCAAGCCCCGCCGTCGGGCAGGTCGTCGCGGGCCACACCGGTCACCGTGGAATACCGCAACCCCATCGCATGCACACTCTCGGCCACCCGCCGCGGCTCGTCGCGGTCCAGGCCGGCGGGCTTGCCCGTGTCGATCTGGCAGAAGTCGCAGCGACGGGTGCACACCTGCCCCCCGATCAGAAAGGTGGCTTCCCGATCCTCCCAGCATTCGAAGATGTTGGGGCAGCCCGCTTCTTCGCAGACGGTGTGCAGTCCCTGATGGCGGACCAGGTTTTTCAGCTCGCGGTATTCCGGCCCCATGCGGGCCCTGGTCCTGATCCACGGCGGCTTGCGCTCGATCGGGCTCGCAGCGTTGCGCACTTCCAGCCGTAGCAGCTTGCGGCCCTCCGGAGCGACGGTCACAACGTTGATGCTACGCGGGTCGCATCGTGGTCACGGACCGGCAGCACACCGTCGAGGACAGCACACACCGCGTCAGCGACGAGGTATCGGACCTCATCGACACCCACCCGCCGACCGAGTTCGGCCGACAATGAGGTCACCCCGGCGTCGCTGATGCCACACGGTACGATCCGCGCGAAAGCGCCCAGGTCACAGTCACAGTTGAGGGCGAACCCATGCAGCGTGGTGGCCCGCGACACCCGCACGCCGATGGCGGCGACCTTCCGCGCGGGCCGGCCACCGCCGGCCGGGCGCCACACCCCGGACCGGCCGTCGATCCGGCCAGTGTCCAGGCCCAGCTCGCTGCACACCTCGATCAGCGCTTCTTCGAGGCGGCGAACGTAATTGACCACGTCGAGCGGTTCGGTCAGGCCGATAATGGGGTAACCGACCAGTTGGCCCGGACCGTGCCAGGTGATCTTTCCGCCGCGGTCGGTGTCGACGACAGACGCGTCGTCCACGGGCCGCTCATGCGGCTCAGTGCGCCGCCCGGCGGTGTACACCGGCGGGTGTTCCAGCAGCAACAGGGTGTCGGGACCGCCGGCCACCCGGGCGTCGGCCAGTTCGCGCTGCAACCGCCACGCCTCGAGGTAGTCGATGCTGCCCAGTTGGCGCACGTCGATCGGAGCCGGGCTCGAGCGGATAGACCTCGTCACGGTGGCGAGGGTACGCCCACCCGGCCCACCGGTGGCCCCTGGCCAACCCCCGGCCGGGACACTGATCGGCCACCCACCATCGCCGCAGCAGGGGATGCCGCGGGCGTCACCCCGACTGCGGTGTAGCGCCGCGTCCACGCGAGTCCGATCAGGCTTCGCTGGGGCGGGCTGTGGCGTAGCTCAGCGCTTCGCCGATGGTGTTGTGGTGGAACTGGAAACCGGCTCGCTCAAGCACAGCCGGAATGACACGCTGGCCGGTGAGCAGCCCCTCGTCGGCAAATTCACCGAGCGCGGCGCGCACGGCGAATCCGGGCAGCGTCCACGGGGCAGGGCGGTTGAGGGCACGGCCTAAGGCTGCGGTGAATTCGGCGTTGGTGACAGGCGCCGGCCCGGTCATGTTCACCGGACCGGACAGCGACGCGTGCGAGATCGCGTAGCGAAGCGCACGCACCTCGTCTTCGAGGGTGATCCACGACATGTATTGGCGGCCGTTGCCGAGCCGAGCGCCCAGCCCGAGCGAGAACAGGGGCCGCAGCTGGCGCAGCAGCCCACCGGACGGGGCTAGCACCAGTCCGGTGCGGGCCAGCACCACACGAACGCCGGCGCGCTGAGCGGGTGCGGTGGCAGCCTCCCAGTCCCGGCACAGCTGGGCCAGGAAACCGGTTCCCGGCGAGGCGGTTTCGTCGACCACACGGTCCCTGGTGTTCCCGTAATAGCCCACTGCGCTGGCATTGATCAGCACGCCGACGCCGGCATCGGCGGCCGCGGCCGACAGCACTTCGGTGGCCGTGATGCGACTGTCGCGCAGGCTCTGCTTGAAGGCGCCAGACCATCGGCGCTGGGCGATGCCGACACCACACAGGTTGACCACGGCGTCAACTCCGTGCAGTGCACCCGGATCGAAAACACCGCTATCGGGATTCCAATGCAGTTCATTGGAATTCGACGGTGTACGGCGCACGATCCGCAGCACCTGGTTATCGGCCGCGCGCAGCGCTGCCACCAGAGCCGAGCCGATCAGTCCGGATGAACCAGCGACCGCGATGACGGCTTTGGCCATATCGTCACAGCCCCAAATCGGCCTCGAACGCTGCCTCTTCAAGCCGGTGCTTGATGGTGGTCAGGAAACGTCCGGCATCGGCGCCGTCGATCAGCCGGTGGTCGTACGTGAGCGGCAGATAGCAGATGGAGCGGATACCGATCGATTCATTGCCGTTCTCGTCGACGACCACCCGGGGACGTTTGACGACGGCCCCGGTACCCAAGATGGCAGCCTGCGGCGGGACCAGGATCGGGGTGTCGTGCAGCGCGCCCTGGCTGCCGATATTGGTGATGGTAAACGTGCCGCCGGAGAGCTCGTCGGGTTTCAAGTCACCCGACCGCGCGCGGGCGGCGATATCGGCGATGGCGCGCGCCAGCCCGGCCAGCGAGAGGTCGCCGGCGTTGTGGATGACCGGTGAGAGCAGACCCTGCTCGGTGTCGACGGCGAACCCGAGGTGCTCGGCGTCGTAGTAGGTGATTTCCTTGGTTTCCTCGTTATAGCTGGCGTTGATGTTGGGGTGGATCTTCAGCGCGTCGATCACCGCCCGGGCGATGAACGGCAGATACGTCAAATTCACCCCCTCACGTTCGGCGAAGGCGGCTTTGGCCCTCGCCCGCAGCGCCACGATCTTCGTCATGTCCACTTCGTGGGTTTGCGTGAGTTGTGCTGTCGCTAAAAGAGATTCGCGGGTTTTGTTGGCGGTTATCTGGCGAATCCGGCTGGCTTTCTGGGTGGTGCCCCGCAGATGCGCCAATGCGGGCACGGAGGGGGTCGGCGCCGCCGGGCCCCGTCCGGGCGGTGGCGGTGTCGGCGCCGTGCGCACCTCGTCTTTTCGCCGGACGGCAGCCAGCACATCCTGCTTGCGGATGCGCCCGCCCACACCGGTGCCTCTGATCTGGCTGAGGTCAACACCGTTGTCTGCCGCCAGCTTTCGCACTAGCGGGGTGACGTAGGGCGCGCCTGGTGGGGTGGCGGCCGCAGCGGGCCGGGGCGGCGGCGCTTCGGCCGTGGGCACCGGCTGAGGTTGCGGTGCGGGTTGGGCTTGCGGCGCCGGCTCCGACGGCGGTGTCACCCCGGCCTTGGGTGCAGGTGGCGGGGCTGGCGGTGCAGGTGCCGGCGCCGCGGCGGGCTGGGGTGGTTGGGTTGCCGGCTCAGGTTCAGTCGCCGGCGCAGCCGTGCTGTCGGCGGCCACCCCGATCCGGGCCAGCTCGCCGCCGACCGGGACAGTGGAGTCTTCGTCGGCGGTGATACTGACCAGCGTGCCGGCCACCGGAGAGGGGATTTCGGTGTCGACTTTGTCGGTCGACACTTCCACCAGGGGCTCGTCGACCTGCACATGATCGCCGACCTTTTTCAGCCAGCGGGTCACCGTGCCCTCGGCCACCGATTCACCGAGTTCAGGCATCAGCACCGGTGTGGACTGGCCGGAAGCCGCCGCGGCCGGTGGCGGTGCGGTCTGGGGTTGCGGTGCGCTCTCGGGTTCTGATGGGGATGGGGCCGGTGGCGGGGAGGGCGGCGCGCCGGTGTCATCCGCGGTGTCACCGATGATGGCCAGCTCACCGCCAACCTGGACGATGTCGTCCTCCTGGGCGATGATCTTGGTGAGCACACCGGCCGCCGGGGACGGGATTTCGGTGTCGACTTTGTCGGTCGACACCTCGACCAGCGGCTCATCGACCTCGACCGTGTCGCCTTCTTGTTTGAGCCAGCGGGTGACTGTCCCCTCGGTGACGCTTTCACCGAGTGCCGGCATCTGGACGGAGAAGGCCATTGTGTTGACTCCTCGATCGGTCGGTCGGTCATCGCACGGGACCTCTGTCTCACCCGCAGCGTCCGTGGGCGGTGCCCAAGTCGATTATCGAAACCATCCTGTCACTGCGGCAGACTCGACCCACACCCAGGGCAGCGGCGTTCCCGATGGTGTGGGAAAGCGGCAACGGGTCGTGACGTTGGTCAGATGGGTCGGCCCGATCCCGCCCGCCGCAGCTGCGGCAGCGCTCGGCCTTACAGCTCGCGCGCTGTTGTTCCCCGCGGTCGCCGCACCAACAGCGCGCCGCCGGCGGCGATGACCCCCGCAATCGTCAACGGTATGCTCCACGCACGCCGACTCGACAGTGACGACTGGCATTCGGCTACATAATCGGTGTGCGGCACCAGCTGGCTGACGATGGGGAGGTTCGCCGGGTTCTGGTTGTTGGCTGATTGCGCCGACGAGAGATTCGATGCCACCGCGTTGCCGCACCCGATGGAACCGCTCCCGCCACCTGACACCGACACCGGCAGGAACAACCCGATCAGCCCGGCCGCCAAAACCGCGGCACCGATAATCACGATCACCCGCCGCGCGCCCATATGTGTGCCTTTCCACGGCTTAAACCAGAGCGAGTGTAGCCGTGGCGGACCGTGTCTAAACGCGAAACGGAATAAAGGCGCCCGATCGGCACGGCAGGCACCAGGGTGCAAGCCGTGCCGCGCGGGGTCAACGGTGCTGCCGCGGACCGCGGCAGCGATCAGCCGTGCTCTGCAATGTCCTCCAGCACCGCGAACATGGTGCGGGTGGGGACACCGGTGCCGCCTTTGGGCGTGTAACCCCAGGGGTTTCCGGTGTTGTAGGCCGGGCCGGCCACGTCGATATGAGCCCACGACACGGTATCGGGAACAAACTCGCGCAGGTAGACGCCGGCCACCAGCATGCCGGCGAAACGCTGGCCGCTCACATTGGTCAAGTCGGCCACCGTCGACTTCAGCTCGTCTTTGAGCTCCTCGGGCAGTGGCATCGGCCAGCCGTTCTCGCCGACCCGCTGCGAGATGGCGGCCACCCGGTCGCGGAACTCGTCGCTGCCCATCACCCCCGGCGTGCGGGTCCCCAAGGCTATCGTCTGCGCACCGGTCAGCGTCGATGTCTCGATGAGGTAATCAGGGTTGTCCTCGCATGCCCGCACGATCGCATCAGCCAGGATCAGTCGACCCTCGGCATCGGTGTTGAGCACTTCGACGGTGGTGCCACCATAGTGGGTCAGCACATCACCGGGTCTTTGCGCGGTTCCCGACGGCATGTTCTCGGCCATGGGCACGGTGGCGATCACGTCGATCGGCAACTTCAGCTGCGCGGCCAGTGTCACGGTGGCGATGACCGCGGCCGCCCCCGCCATATCCGAGGTCATGTGATGCATGTTCGACGCCGGTTTGATCGAGATACCGCCGGTGTCGAACGTGATGCCCTTGCCCACCAGGGCGACCTTCTTGGCTGCTTTCGGGTTTTTCGCCAGCTGTGACCCGCGGTGGATCAGCCGCACCAGCCGCGGCGGCCGGGACGAGCCCTTGCCGACCCCGATCACCCCCCCGTAGCCGGCGTCCTGCAGCGCCTTGTCATCGAGCACCTCGACGTCCAGGCCCGCGGACTCGCCCAAAGCCTGTGCCCGTGCGGCGAATTCAGCGGGGAAAAGGTGGCTGGGCGGGGTGTTGACGAAGTCGCGGGCGGTAGCGACCGCGGCCGCGACCGCCGCGGCGTGTGCGGCCTGCGTTTTGGCCTCCCTGGCTGTGGACAGCACGGTGATTTTGCGCAGCCCACGGTCTTTCGGGGCGGTCTTTTCGCTGCGGAAAGCGGTGAACCGATAGCTGCCCAGGATGAGACCTTCGACGGTGGCGGCCATGTCCAGTTCGGACAGCGTCGTAATCACCGATTCGGCGCCCCCGAGCGACCGGGCGGCCGCACCGGCCGCGCGACGCAGCGTGTCGGCCGGCCACTCGTCTCGCGGCCCGCCCAGGCCCACCGTCAGCACACTGCCCACCGGTAGTGACGGCACCACCAGCCGGTTCACCTGTTCGCTGCCGCCGGTGGCGTCCAGAGCGCGCAGCCCCGCCTCGATCTCGGCGACCGCTTCGCCGGGCAGGAATGGGTGGGCTGCGGCGACGACCGCGCCGGGCCGGTCGTCATCGCCGGTCGAGACGACCGGCACGATCAACACCGCCGACGCGGCGCCGCGGCGCGGCAGCGTGGAGGCAACGGTGACGTCGGGGGCAAGGTAACCGGGTTGTCTGCTCACGGCCATCACCCTAACCATGGCCGGTCTAGGGTGGGCTGTCGTGAACGATGACCTGGTGCACGGCCCCCTGGAAGACCGCCACCGTGAACTTGGCGCCACCTTCGCCGAGTTCAGTGGCTGGCTGATGCCGATTTCCTACGCCGGTACGGTCAGCGAGCACATCGCGACCCGCACCGCGGTGGGCTTGTTCGACATCAGTCATCTCGGCAAGGCGCTGGTCCGCGGGCCGGGCGCGGCGCAGTTCGTCAACTCGACGCTGACGAACGACTTGAATCGTATTGGGCCGGGGAAAGCGCAATACACCTTGTGTTGCACCGATTCCGGTGGGGTCATCGACGATTTGATCGCCTACTACGTGGCCGAGGACGAGATCTTTTTGGTGCCCAATGCCGCCAACACCGCGGCTGTCGTTGCCGCCTTGCGGGCAGTCGCGCCGCCCGGGGTGGTGATCAGCAACGAGCACCGCTCCTACGCTGTGCTGGCGGTGCAGGGGCCCCGTTCGGCCGAGGTGCTCGACGACCTGGGCCTGCCGACCGGCATGGATTACATGAGCTACACCGACGCGTCCTACGCCGGGGTGCCGGTGCGGGTGTGCCGCAGCGGATATACCGGTGAGCACGGCTACGAGCTGCTGCCGCCCTGGGAGTCCGCCGGGGTGATTTTCGAACCGCTGCTGGCAGCGGTCACCGGCGCGGGTGGGCAGCTGGCCGGTCTCGGTGCCCGTGACACGCTGCGGACGGAGATGGGCTACCCGTTGCACGGGCATGAATTGTCGACTGAGATTTCGCCGCTGCAAGCCGGCTGCGGCTGGGCGGTCGGCTGGAAAAAGGATGCGTTCTTCGGCCGGGATGCACTGCTGGCCGAAAAGGCTGCAGGACCACGTCGACGGCTGCGTGGCCTGCGGGCCGTCGACCGCGGGGTGCTGCGCCCCCGTCTGACGGTGCGGTGCGGAGACCGCGCGATCGGGATCACCACTTCGGGAACGTTTTCTCCGACATTGAAAGTCGGCATCGCGCTGGCGTTGATCGATACCGACGCCGGCGTCGAGGACGGCCAGCACGTCACCGTCGACGTGCGCGGGCGCGCAATGGAATGCGAAGTGGTGCGCCTGCCGTTCGTGGCCGCTAAGACGCGATAGCGCAGACAGCTACAATCGCTGGATGACCAGCGGCCTGCTCGAGTTCACGGTTTCGCCTACCGCAAACCCGACGGTCGACGAGGTACGCGAATCGATTCTGGCGGACCCGGGTTTCGGCAAATACCACACCGACCACATGGTGTCGATCGATTACACCGACGGCGAGGGGTGGCATAACGCGCGGGTCATGGCCTACGGGCCGATCGAGCTGGATCCCTCGGCGATCGTGCTGCACTACGCGCAAGAAGTCTTCGAAGGGCTCAAAGCATATCGATGGGCCGACGGATCGATCGTGTCGTTTCGCGCTGACGCAAACGCGGCCCGGATGCGATCGTCGGCTCGCCGCATCGCGATTCCGGAACTACCCGACGAGCTGTTTTTGGAATCGTTGCGTCAGCTGATCGCGGTGGACAAGGCGTGGGTGCCGGCGCCCGGTGGGGAAGCGGCGCTATATCTGCGGCCTTTCATCTTCGCCACCGAGCCCGGACTCGGGGTGCGCCCAGCCAAGCAATACCGTTATTTGCTGATGGCATCACCGGTTGGTGCGTACTTCAAAGGCGGCATCAGGCCGGTCAGCGTGTGGGTGTCGACCGAGTACGTGCGGGCCGCCCCGGGCGGCACCGGCGCGGCCAAGTTCGGCGGCAACTATGCCGCATCGCTGGTGGCCCAGGCTCAGGCCGCTGAGAATGGTTGCGACCAAGTGGTGTGGCTGGACGCCGTCGAACGCCGCTACATCGAGGAGATGGGCGGGATGAACATCTTCTTCGTGTTCGGCAGCGGTGCTTCCGCGCGGCTGGTCACTCCGGAGCTGTCCGGTTCGCTGTTGCCCGGTATCACGCGGGATTCGTTGCTGCAGTTGGCAACCGACGCGGCTATCGGTGTCGAGGAACGCAAGATCGACATCGAAGAGTGGCAGAAGAAGGCCGCTTCAGGCGAGATCACCGAGGTGTTCGCCTGCGGCACCGCCGCCGTCATCACCCCGGTGTCGCGGGTCAAATACGGTGATGTCGAGTTCACCATCGCCGACGGGGAACCGGGTGAAGTGACGATGGCGCTGCGCGACACCTTGACCGGAATCCAGCGGGGCACCTTCGTCGACACCCACGGCTGGATGGCGCGGCTGGGCTGACGCCGGCACCCCCGGGCTCGTGGTGGCCACGCGTTAGAACCGCGCCAGCCCGACCAGGACCAGCGCGCACACCGTCGTCGTCGTTTCGATCGCCGCGCCCAGCACGTCACCGGTGATACCGCCGAATCGGCGCACGCAGTGCCCGACCAGCACCTGGCCGCAGGCCAGCGCCAGCAGCACCGCCGACGGCCCTTGCCACAGCCGCGGGCCCGCCGCCAGCGAGGCGGTCACCAGCACCCCCACCCAGGCCGCCACCACCGGGCCGGGCTGGGTGCCGGCGACATGCGCGCCGAGGATGCTGCCCTGGGCAGCAGGCACCGAGCGGCGGCACGCCAGCACCGCAGCGACCCGGCCGGCCCAGACGGCGACCGTGATCCCGGCCGCGCTCAGCGCGGCGAAAGCCAGCCCCTGCAGCGTGATCACCAACACGACAGCAGCCACGCCGAACGGCCCGGCCCTCCCGTCGCGCATCACCGCGAGCGCGCGGGGCGCCGGCCCGTAGCAGCCCAGTGCGTCGGCGGTGTCGGCCACACCGTCGATGTGCAGTCCGCGGGTCACGGCCAGCACTGCGGCGACCGCGAGCAGTCCGGACAGTGGACTGGCCGGGCCGAACACCAGTCCGCCAGCCCACGCGACGGCCGCCGCCAGCCCGCCCAGCGCCGCGCCGACCACCGGCAGCGCGGTCAAAGCACCGCGGCCAAGCGGGTGGGCCCCCCGCACGGGAACGACGGTTTCGAACGCTAAAGCTGTTGCGAGTGAACGGATCACCGAGATTCAGCTCCGGGGCCGTCATCACGGTTGGACACTCCCGCGCTGGAAAACGTGGCCATCGATGACAGCGCGGTCACCGCTGCCCGCAGCACCAGCAGCGCCACCGCGGCGCCGGTGCCCTCGCCCACGCGCATCCGCAGGTCCAGGATCGGATCCAGCTGGAGAGCGGCCAGCGCAAGCTGGTGAGCCGGTTCAGGAGAACGGTGTCCGGCCTGCCACCACTGCCGCGCACCCGGCGCCAAGCGCTCGGCGACCAGCCCCGCTGCCGTCACCGCCGTCCCGTCCAGCAGCAGAGGTGTGCGCCGGACCGCCGCCTGCGCGCAAAAGCCGGCCATCGCGGCCAGGTCCGCCCCGCCGCAGCAGCGCAGCAACCCGACGGGGTCCGGGCGCACCGATTGTGCCCGGAACAACGCATCGCGCACCGCGGCTGTTTTGCGGGCCCACCCGGCGTCGTCTATCCCGGTCCCGCGGCCGACCACGGCGACTGGTTCGGTATCGGTGAGCGATGCAACCAGAACCGCTGCGGCAGTGGTGTTTCCGATTCCCATATCACCGGCGATGAGAAGATCCGCTCCGGTGTCGACTTCCTCGTCGGCGATTCGCCGGCCCGCTTCGACCGCGCCGACGACCTCATCGTCGGTGAGCGCATCCTCTTTGGCGATGTTTCCGCTGGAGCGGCGAATTTTGTAAGCACCAATGTGTTTTGACAGCGGGTCGGCGTCCACGGCCAGATCCACCACCCGAACCGTCGCGTCGGCGGCACCGGCCAGCGCGTTGATCGCCGCACCCCCCGCGTCGATGGTGGCGACCATCTGGGCCGTCACTTGCGGCGGGTAGGCAGACACCCCGCACCGGGCGACCCCGTGGTCACCGGCGAACACCACAATCCGTGAACGTTCGAATTGCCTTGGTGGACAGCGTCCTTGGCACGCGGCGACCCACACCGACAAATCCTCGAGCCGGCCCAGGGCGCCCCGCGGCTTTGTCAGCGCGTCTTGCCGTGCCCGGGCGGCAGCGGCGGTGCCCGCGTCGGGCGGGAGCACAGGTGGGAACTTCATCTGATCCCCGGCTTAATCGGCACCGGCTGGCCGGCCACCAGCAATACCACCCGCTCGCACAGGGCGGCGAGCCGCTGGTTGAGCCCGCCTAGTTCGTCGGCGAATCGGCGGCCGGCCGCGGTGGCGGGCACCACCGTCATCCCAACCTCCGGGCTGACCAGCATCAGCGTGGAGCGAAACGCCCGCACTGCCGCGACCAGCTCCTCGACATCGACCGCCACCGATCCAGTGTCCCAAGCGCGGTGGCGGTCCAGAGTGGCGGTCAGCCAGGCGCCCACATCGTCGATCAATGTGGGAGTGTCCGGTGACTGCCGTAATTCCGTAGCGATGTCGTCGGTTTCAACTGTCACCCAGTGCTCGGGCCGCCGGCCGCGGTGCTCGGCGATCCGCTGCGACCATGCGGCATCATCGAGGACGGGCGAGCCGGTCGCCAGGTAGCGCACGGCCTGTCCGGGCGGCAGCGACTCGGCGAGGGCTGCCTCTGCCCACTGGGATTTGCCTGACCTGATCCCGCCCAGTACCAGGGTTCGCACGGTGGGTCAGCCAGCTTTCCGGTAGTTACCCGACACTGGCGCCGCGGGTGACCTGAGGCCGGGGTGCCCGCATCCGGCGCAATTGGGACGCCCGGCTGGCCGCGTACAGGCCGAGTCGCCACCGGCTTTCGGTATTGTCCGGGAATTTCGCGTCGACCAGTGTGCTGACTTTGCGACCTAAGACGATCCCGTCGACCACCATGATGATCATCAGGACCATCATGGCGGGCGACATGTAGACCTGCAGCTGCGGGACGGCGACCATGACGAACAGCAGTGCCAGCGTCGACGGCATGAACAATCCCAGCGCGTTGCGGCGAGCGTCCACCACATCGCGGACAAATCGGCGTACCGGGCCCCGGTCGCGTGGCAGCAGATAGGCCTCGTCGCCGGCCATCATGCGCTCCCGGCGCTGTGCCATCTGGGCCCGCTGTCGTGCCCTTTCCGCTCGGCGTTCCGCGCGGCTCAGTTTGGGTTGGGCCAGCGACTTACGGCGTGCCCGTGCCTCGGCGAGGGTCATGGGCGCCGGTGGCAGCGGGCCGCGGCGTCTGGCAGCGTCGCTGCGTTTCGGGGTGGGACGCCCTTTGGGCGCGGTGGTACGTGATTTGCGCCGGGCGGCAGATGTCGACTCGATGCCCGGGGCGGTCACCGATGCGTCAGCACCACCGTCTCGTTGCGCCTCGTCGCCGTCAGCCTTCCTACGGCCCAGCAGTTTCACAGTCGTCAGGGTACTTCGCGACCGTCGCCACGTGTCACGGTCGGGCATGCAGCGCAGCGTGGCCGGTCCTACGCTTGCTGAGATGAACGGCGTCGGCGCCCCGAAGACGGCTGCTGCCGGCATCGGGCTCGCGGATGCCCGCAAGCCGGTGCTGCGGGTGCTCATCGCCCCGGATTGCTACGGCGACAGCATGACCGCCGTCGAAGCCGCCGCCGCCATCGCGGCGGGCTGGGATCGGGCGCGGCGCGGGGATCTACTGGCCATCGCCCCGCAATCTGACGGTGGCCCGGGCTTCGTGGCGGTGCTTTCCAGTCGGTTCGGCGAGCTGCGCCGGGCGCGGGTGTGCGGACCATTGGACACCGACGTCGACGCCGAGTGGTTGTTCGACACCGACACGGCCACGGCTTATCTGGAATGCGCCCAGGCCTGCGGTCTGGGCCGTCTGGGCGGACCGGCCACCCCCGAGACGGCCCTGTCCGCCCATAGCCGCGGTGTCGGCCAGCTTCTGGTGGCCGCTCTGCACGCCGGAGCGAAACGCATTGTGCTCGGACTCGGCGGCAGTGCCTGTACCGACGGTGGGCGGGGGCTGGTCGACGAGCTGGGCGGCTTGGCCGCGGGCCGCCGGCGGCTGGCGGAAGTGGAGCTGATCGGCGCCTGCGATGTGGAATATCCGCTGCTGGGGCCCTGGGGTGCGGCCCGGGTCTTCGGGCCGCAGAAGGGCGCTGATGCCCGCGCTGTCACCGAGCTCGAACGGCGGCTTACGCTGTGGGCCGTCCAGCTGGACACCGCTGCCGGGCGGGCCGTCAGTGCGGTGTCGGGGGCGGGCGCGGCCGGGGGTATCGGGGCGGCGCTGTTGGCGTTGGGCGGCCGGTGTGAATCCGGCGCCGCGATAGTCGCTGAGCACACCCGCCTGGCCCAGGATCTTGCGGCGGCTGACCTGGTGATCACCGGGGAGGGCCGGTTAGACGAGCAGTCGCTGCACGGCAAGGTGGTCGGAGCGCTCGCGAGTGCCGCGCGGGCGCGGCATATTCCGGTGCTGGTGCTGGCCGGGCAAGTCGTGCTGGACGACACCGCGCTGCGCGCAGCCGGGTTGGCCGCCTACGCCCTTGCCGACTACGCCGGTTCGGTCCGGCTGGCCCTGGCAGATGCGGCCAACCAGCTGATGGGATTGGCGTCACAGGTGGCGGCGCGACTCGGGAATAGCGACATGACAGGGTACCGTTGATGCAGTGGGTTTGCCGCGCTGAGCAGACCCGGCCACGAACGTATGGATGGCACGTAGGAACACGTAGGGAGACGCAATGACTGTTCCGGGCGAGTCGACCGCCACGACTCACGGCGTGACCCTGACCGAGGCCGCCGCCGCCAAGGCGAAGTCTCTGCTGGACCAGGAGGGACGCGACGACCTGACGCTGCGTATCGCCGTGCAACCGGGTGGGTGCGCCGGTCTGCGCTACAACCTCTTCTTCGACGACCGCCGGCTCGACGGCGACCTGACCGCGGAGTTCGGCGGTGTGACCTTGACGGTCGACCGCATGAGCGCCCCGTATTTGCAGGGCGCGTCGATCGATTTCGTCGACACCATCGAAAAGCAGGGCTTCACGATCGACAACCCGAACGCCACCGGGTCCTGCGCCTGCGGCGATTCGTTCAACTGAGGCGCGAAAACCCGCTAATACGTTCCCGCGGTACGAAGCACATACGAGCACACCAGCACGTGGTTGCGTTGCAGTAGCACCTGCGCGAGTCCTTGCACCCCCCCGCGTGCCGGGCCGCCGGTCGCGGGTGTTACCCGCATGGTGAACAACACCTGGGCCTGATACTGCGACCAGTACACGATCTTGTCGATCGAGGTCACCTCGGCTTTGGAGAACTGCTTGCGAAACGCGTCGCTGCTGAGTTTGGCTAGCGCCTGGTCAGAGCGGCGGTCGCGGACGGCGTCGTAGATACCGCACAGCGTGTTGCGGGCGATGGTGTCGAGATCGCGCTGCTCCAAAGCGTCCAGATAGCCCTGGATCGCCGTTTTGGCCATCGCGTCGGACAGTGCGGGTCCGGTGGCCGACCTGGTCGCACGGGTGCCGTACCCGATCCCGACCGTCATCACGGCGATCAGGGCGAAGGTCAGCACGGCGCCGACGATCAGTCGCCGGCGCTGGTGTTTGGGATAGGGCAGGGGTGGGGGCAGCGGCCTCCCCGGATAGGGGCCCGACGGGGATGGGGTCCCCGGCGCCGACGTGCCGGGGTACCCGGGCTGGTTGATCGCGCGCTGGCCGGGAGGCGGGGTAGTGGAGGGCGGCCCGCCGGCGCCGACACCGCGGTTGCGCGGGTGCGGAGCGGGCATGGTGGTTCTCCTATGGTGGTGGACGGGGCGACTGGCGGCTGTCGCCAACAGCACTCGCTTCCGGCGTGAGTGCTCTAGGCAGGCTAGCGCACCACCAGCCGCTGGCCGTCACCATAGCGCGGCGCAACCCGCGTACGCTTAGATAGACGAGCTTATGAATGAAGGGCGGATAGTTCGTGACGATCGCGGTGACCGGTTCGATTGCCACTGACCATTTAATGCGGTTTCCCGGGCGGTTCTCAGAACAGCTGTTAGCCGATCACCTGCACAAGGTGTCACTGAGCTTTTTGGTCGACGACTTGGTGATCCATCGCGGTGGTGTCGGCGGGAATATCGCCTATGCGATCGGGGTGCTCGGCGGTGATGTCGCGCTGATCGGCGCCGCCGGCACCGATTTTGCCGACTACCGCGAATGGTTGGAGGCCCACGGCGTCAACTGTGAACACGTGCTGATCTCCACCACCGCGCATACCGCGCGTTTTATCTGCACCACCGATCTGGATATGGCGCAGATAGCGTCGTTTTATCCCGGTGCGATGTCGCAGGCCCGCGATATTTCGCTGGCCCAAGTAGTGTCGGCGCTGGGCACCCCGGAGCTGGTGGTCATCGGGGCCAACGACCCGGAGGCGATGTTTTTGCACACCGAGGAGTGCCGCAAACTGGGGCTGGCCTTCGCCGCCGACCCGTCCCAGCAGCTGGCCCGGCTCAGCGGCGACGAAATCCGCAAGCTTATCGATGGGGCCACCTACCTGTTCACCAACGACTATGAATGGGATTTGTTGCTGAGCAAGACCGGCTGGTCGGAAGCCGATGTGATGGCGCAGGTCGGGCTGCGGGTCACCACGCTCGGCCCCAAAGGCGTGGATCTGGTCGAGCCCGCCGGTCATACCGTTCACGTTGACGTGGTTCCCGAGAAGGGCCAGGTTGATCCCACCGGTGTCGGTGACGCGTTCCGCGCCGGCTTTCTCACCGGGCGCAGCGCGGGTCTGAGCCTGGAGCGTTCGGCACAGCTCGGCTCACTTGTCGCGGTGTTGGTGCTGGAATCCAGCGGCACCCAGGAATGGCAGTGGGACCGCGAGGCCGCGCTGACCCGGCTGGCGGGCGCCTACGGCCAGCAGGCGGCCGCCGAGATCGCCGCGACCCTACCGTAGGCGAACAGACGCGCACCGCATGTGATCGTCGCCGGCACGGAGACTCACAGCTGCACCGGATACTGCGGCTCGGTGATCCGCGGTATCACGCTGTGCTCGACGAAGATCGCGTGCCACAGCATAAAAATCAGCACCGTCCATAGCCGGCGGCTGTGATCTGCAGCGCCGCAACGATGTTCGTCGAGCATCCGACGCGTTGCGGCGATGTCGACGAGATCATTCGCCTGCGAGGAATCCACTGTGGCATACGCCCACTCCAGCAGCTCCCCGGCGCGCAGCCAGTGCCGGATGGGCACCGGGAACCCGAGCTTGGGCCGGTGGAGAACATGGGCGGGCACGATCGGCTCCAGCGCGCGCCGCAGCGCGTACTTGGTCGTGCTGCGCGTGATCTTGGCGTTCACCGGCAAGCGGCACGCCACGGCGAACACTTCGGGGTCCAAAAACGGCACCCGCAGCTCTAGTGAGTTGGCCATCGTCATCTTGTCAGCCTTGACCAGGATGTCGCCGCGCAGCCAGGTGAACAAATCGATGTGCTGCATGCGGGCCACCGGATCCCAGCCGGCCGATTGTGCGTACAGCGGCGCCGTCACATCGGTGTGGGTCCATTCCGGCCGGAACCCGGGCAGCACCTGCCGCAGCTGCTCGTCGGAGAAACTGCGGGCATTGCCGTAGTACCGCTGTTCGAGCGTCAGCGAACCGCGGTGCAACAAACTCTTGCCGCGCAGCCCGTCGGGCAACGGTTTGGATAGGGCGCCCACCATGCGTCGCAGCCGCCCAGGCAGGTAATCGAAAGGCTTGAGCGACAAGGGCTCTCGGTAAATGGTATATCCGCCGAACAGTTCGTCGGCGCCCTCTCCGGAAAGGACTACTTTGACGTGCTTGCGGGCCTCTCGGGCCACAAAGAACAGCGGCACCAGCGCGGGGTCGGCCACCGGCTCATCGAGATACCAGACGATCTCGGGCAGCGCAGCGACGAACTCGCTCGGGCTGACCACCTTGGCGATGTGCCGGGCGCCGATGGCTTCCGCGGAGGCCGCCGCGACGTCGATTTCGGAGAAGCCTTCACGCTCGAAACCGGTCGTGAACGTGATCAGCCGCGGATTGTGCCGGATGGCCAGCGCCGCGATCGCGGTGGAGTCGATGCCGCCGGACAGAAACGCGCCGACGGTGACATCCGCGCGCATGTGCTTGGCGACCGAGTCTTCCAGGACCGCAGTGATCTGGTCGTATCGCGCCTGCTCGCTGTCCCGGGTGAACGGTTCGGCGGCAAATCGGGGCACAAAGTAGCGAGTGATCTGCGGCTGAGGTTGGTGCGGTCGAATCCGTGCGTAGCAACCCGATTCCAACCGGCGCACGCCCCGGTGCAGCGTTTCGGGTTCGGGCACATACTGCAGCACGGTGTAGTGCTGCAGCGCTCTGCGGTCAATCGCGCCGTCGAGGTGGAGCACGTCGGCCAAATCAAGCAGGCATTTTTTTTCACTGGCCACCGCGGTGCCGCCGGGGCCGGTCGCGAAGAACAGCGGCTTGATCCCGAAAGGATCTCGGGCGCAGAACAGTTCACGGGTAACCGTATCCCACAACGCGAACGCGAACATTCCGCGCAACCGCGCCAAGGCGCCGGTGCCCCAGTAGTGGTAGGCGGCGACGATGGCCTCACCGTCGCCATCGGTGGCGAACGCGGCGCCGTAGCCCGTCGCCAGCTCGTCGCGCAACTCCAGGTAGTTGTAGATCTCGCCGTTGAACACCAGCAGGTAGCGGTCGGGCGCCTCGGGGGGTCCCCAGCGGAGCGGCTGATGCGAGTGCGCGATATCGATGATGGCCAGCCGGTTGAAGCCCAGCACCACGGCGGGCCGCGCACCGGCCTCGCTCCACGTGCCGAGCTCGTCGGGCCCGCGGTGGCGCATCAAGCGGGATGCCCGCGCGACCGCTTCAGCGATATCGGGGCCACGACCGGAAGCCTCCTGGCCGGACGTAGCGCTCACGAAGGCCAGCAGTCCACACACGACGCCCCAGTATGCCGCACCCGGCCGGGGCTGAGGGCTGCTGTGCGGAGCCGTTAACCCGGCCCGCGTCGTCACCGGCCCGGGCGGCGTGGTCTACGCTGCGTAGTATTCGACGTTTGGCTCAGCCGGCGACCCACGTCGGCCCAGCGTGTGACACAGGAGGCGCCAACGTGACACCTCGCCGGCCAGGACGTTTGGGTGGCCTGCATGGAGGTTTTCGTCCGGGTTCACGCCGGCTTCGGCTGCTGGGGCTGGCCGCGACGCTGTGGGTTCTGATGCTCACCGTCAGCGGGTGCAGCTGGTCGGAAGTGCTGGGCATCGGCTGGCCGAAAGGGATCACCCCCGAAGCCGACATCAACCGGCAGTTATGGATCGGCGCGGTGATCGCCTCTCTCGTGGTCGGAGCCCTCGTGTGGGGCCTTATCTTCTGGTCCTCGGCATTTCACCGCAAAAAAGCAACCGACACCGAATTGCCCCGCCAGTTCGGCTACAACTTGCCGCTGGAGCTGGTGCTCACGGTCATACCTTTTCTCATCATCTCGGTGCTGTTCTACTTCACTGTGGTGGTGCAGGAGAAGATGCTGCACATGACCTCTGACCCCGAGGTCGTCGTGGATGTGACAGCGTTTCAGTGGAACTGGAAGTTCGGCTATCGGAAGGTCGATTTCAAAGACGGCACCCTGACATACGACGGGGCTGATCTGGCGCGCAAACATGCGATGGCCTCCAAGCCGGAAGGCAAAGACAAACACGGCGAAGAACTCGTTGGTCCGGTGCGCGGGCTCAACACCGCCGACCGCACCTACCTCAACTTCGACAAGGTCGAGACCCTGGGGACCAGCACCGAGATCCCGGTGCTGGTGCTGCCCGCCGGCAAACGCATCGAGTTTCATCTCGCCTCGGTGGACGTTGTGCATGCATTCTGGGTGCCAGAGTTCCTGTTCAAGCGTGACGTGTTTCCCGATCCCGCGGCGAACCACTCAGTGAACACCTTCCAGGTCGCTGAAATCACCAAGACAGGGGCGTTCGTCGGGCGCTGCGCCGAGATGTGCGGCACATATCACTCGATGATGAACTTCGAGGTCCGGGTGGTGGCACCCAATGATTTCAAGGCTTACCTGCAACAACGCATCGCGGGAAAAACCAACGCGCAGGCCCTGCAAGCGATCCACCAGTCCCCGGTCGCGGTCACCACGCACCCGTTCGAAACCCGTCGCGGCGAGCAGGTCAGCCCAGCAATTAGGTAGGAACATCTATGCGGATCGAAGCCAGGCTGTTTGAGTTTGTGGCCGTTTTCTTCATCCTGACCGCGACGCTCTACGGTGTGCTGACGGCGATGTTCGCCACCGGCGGTGTGGAGTGGGCCGGCACCACCGCGCTGGCTCTGACCGGCGGTATGGCGCTGATCGTGGCCACCTTCTTCCGTTTCGTCGCCCGCCGCCTCGACACCCGGCCCGAGGACTACGAGGGCGCCGAGATCAGTGATGGCGCAGGAGAATTGGGGTTCTTCAGCCCGCATAGCTGGTGGCCGATCCTGGTCGCGCTGTCCGGCTCAGTTGCTGCGGTGGGCATCGCGTTATGGTTGCCATGGTTGATTGTTGCCGGCGTGGTGTTCATCCTCAGCTCGGCGGCCGGGCTGGTTTTCGAGTACTACGTCGGTCCCGAGAAGCACTGACCACAGCCGACTGCTCTGCGATGCCCGGTATCGTGGTGGACAACTCGGCCCGCATCGTCGGCACGGAGGCCCCAATCAGGGCGTTGGCCGGTCGGCGGCCAGTCCGCCGAAACCGCCCTGTCGCGACTGGTTCGATAGGGTTGCCGAGGCACAATGAGAAACATCGAGGTGTGCGCGGCGCGGCCGCGTGCTAGTGATGTAGTCGAACAGGACAGGCGAACATGAGCGGGCCTAATCACCCAGGACCAGAATCGGAAGAACTGGAACCCGGCAGTGAGCCCAGCGACGAATTGGACCTGGGCAGCGAGCCGGGCGACGAACCGGAGTCCATCGACGACGCGCCGGAGGCTGGGACCGGCCAAACCGAGTTCTACTCGCAGGCCTATTCGGCTCCCGAGTCCGAGCATTTCACCAGTGGTCCCTATGTCCCGGTCGATCCCCGCCTCTACGACTACGACCACTACGACGACGCGATCGAGTTTGAGGATGAGCGAACCACCCCGCGCTGGCCGTGGGTCGTCGGCGTAGCGGCGATCGTGGCTGCAATCGCGCTGGTGGTCTCGGTGTCACTGCTGTTTGCCCGCACCGACACCCAGAAACTTGCCACCCCGGGCACCGCGCCGGTATCCACGCCGCCGGTGCAGGACGAGATCACCACCACCACACCGCCGCCGCCTCCGCCGCCCCCGCCGCCGAGTACGCCGCCCCCGCCGCCGCCCCCGCCCGAGACGGTGACTGTCACGACGACAGCGCCGCCGCCGCCTCCGCCTGAAGCGGCACCGCCTCCGGCGCCCGCACCCGCGCCGCCGGCGACGTCGACCGTCGCGGCCCCCCCGCCGACCACCACCACTCCGGTCGGGCCGCGTCAGGTCACCTACTCGGTGACCGGCACCAAAGCGCCCTTCGACGTCATCACGATCACCTATATCGACGCTTCCGGGCAGCGCCGGACCCAGCGCAATGCGTATATCTCGTGGTCGCTCACCCTGACGCCGATCTCGCAGTCCGAGATCGGTTCGGTGGAAGCCTCCAGTCTGCTGCGGCTGAGCAAACTCAACTGCTCGATCACCACCAGCGACGGAACCGTGTTGTCATCCAACAACAACGACCAGCCCCAAACGAGTTGCTGATGGTCGACAGGACCTCCGCAGTCGGACGCGGGTGGGGCAGCATGTCGCTGAACACCACCGACCGAGTCCTCATCGGCGTCTGTGCTGTGGTATGGCTTTTGCTGGTCGGCGTGAGCGTAGCGGCAATTGTGGCGTTGGTCGATCTCGGGCGCGGATTTCACACCTCGTCGGGCAATGCGCATACGCCGCCGGTGCTCTACGCCATCATCGTGGTGTCCACACTGGTCATCCTGGGCGCCGTCCCGATGTTGCTGCGTGCCCGCCGCACCACGTGGGAGCACCCCTCACCGGCCCGGCCGCCGGGAGCGCGTGCAGCGACTCAGCGACTGGGCGGCTCGCCGTATCTGGCGGAGCCTGTCATGGTCGATCAGGCCCGCACGGAGAGACTGACCACGTTCGGGCCGGCAGCCACGTTATCCGATGCGGCAGTGGATCGAATTTGGTTGCGGGGCACGCTCGCTCTTCTCGGCACGATGGGAGCTGCTTTAGTCGCCGTCGCGGCGGCGACTTACCTGATGGCTATCGGCCGGGACGGTGCGGCGTGGACCGGTTACGGGCTCGCCGGGTTCGCCACCGCGGCGATGATCGTGATTCCCTGGCACCAGGTTCGGCGGCTGCGCCGCATGCTGGCGGGGGATAAGCCGTCATTGTGACGGGGTTGGATATCGCACGACGGGCGTGCATCCGCAGGCCGCCCACAAAACGCGGCCCGACACCGCCGCTACGCCGGGCGATGAGCACTCAACGCTGCGACTTGAGCTTTCGCCCAAGGGTAATCCGCTTTGCCCGATGGTGAGCGTTGTATGCGTGTGCAAAAGACTATTTCCTTGGGAAGTTTGTAACGGGCAATATGCCGGGCTGCTTCGGCGATGATCTCGTCAGCCTCGGCGCGGGCGCCGTCAGCTAACTGGACCAGCGCTACGACTTCGCTTCCCCACCGGATGCTGGGCCGGCCCACTACGACAACGTCGTAGACCGCGGGGTGATACGCGATGGCGGCTTCAACTTCTTCGGCGAAGATCTTTTCGCCCCCCGAATTGATCGTCACCGAATCGCGGCCCAGCAGCTCAATATGGCCGTCGGGGTGCCAGCGGGCCCGGTCGCCGGGGACGGAATGCCGGATGCCTTCAATAACCGGAAAGGTCCGGGCCGTTTTCTCCGGGTCACCCAGGTAGCCCAACGGAATGAGGCCTTGCTGAGCCAGCCAGCCCACCTCGTCGTCGCCAGGCCGCAATATCCGGGTCATGTCTGCGCTGACCACCACCGCACCCGGATTCGGGGCGAAGCGTCCGGTCGCCGGCTGCGCACGGCTGGACGTCTGGCCCATTTGCGGGCCGGTCTCCGAGGATCCGCCGGCGTCCAGGATCGTCACGTGCGGCAGGAGCTCGATGAACCGCTGTTTGACCCCAGCGCTCAGCGTGGCGCCGCCGGTTAACAGAAACATCAGCGCCGACAAGTCGTAGTTGCCGGACTCCAGTTCATCGAGTAACGGTCGGCCGAAGGCGTCGCCGACGAACGAGAGCGACATGACGCGTTCCCGGCTTGCCAGCGCCCAAGCCGCCGCAGGATCGAAATGACCTGTTGTCGCGGGCATGACAAAGGTCCGGCCGCCAAGCAGGTTGATGAAAGCCGCCCACTGGGCCGCGCCGTGCATGAGCGGTGCCACCGTCATCGAACCCGGTGTCTCAGGTCGCGACCGCGCAACGATTTCGCCGAGGCTTTTGACCATTTCGCCGGAACCGAAAAGCCGCCCGCCCATAGCGTTCAGATAGATGTCGTGCTGGCGCCACAACACAGCTTTGGGCAACCCTGTGGTGCCACCGGTGTAGAGCACGTAGAGATCGTCGGGAGACAGCGCAAGATCGAGCGGCTCGGCGGGCATAGCTGCCAGCAACTCCTCGTAGCGCACCGCGCCCGGGAGTGGATCGTTCCCGGACTCGTCATCGACGTGGATCAGCGATAACGGCGGCAGCTGAGCGAGCGCGTCGGCCAGGGTTGGGCCGAAGCGCGCGTGATACATGACTGCGTCCGCCCTGGCATTGCTGAGCAGGTACACCAATTCGGGGACCCCGTAGCGATAGTTCACGTTGAACGGGGCGACCCGGGCTTTATAGGCACCCACCATGCCCTCGAGGAACTCATTGCAGTTCGTCATGTACAAGCCGAGATGACTCTGACCGGACTCGTGTGCGGCTAGCTCCGATCGTTCACGGTGTGCGCCGAGCCCCCACCCATGCAGCGCCTGAGCGAGGCGATAGGTGCGTTCGTCGGTCTGCGCGAAGGTAAATCGCCGATCTCCATAGACGATGCAGTCCCTGTCGGGGTTGGCCGCCGCCACCGCCGCGAACACCTGGGCGAGGTTGAATTCCACTGCCTGTCCTCAGATCAGCCCGCTGGTGACATCAGTCGACATGAGCCAGAGACGCTCTCACCCCGAGTTAGGCATTCGTCAGCGGTGACACCCGACTGTCGGCGACAATCGATTCCGCCTCTGCGAGTGTAAGCCATCGCGCGGTCATTGGTGGTGTCCACGAGCCGGGGAGTGGTGGGGAATCCGGGGCCCCACATGGGCGTCATGGTGCTACGGTCGCTGCGGGGCCAGAAGCAGCTCTACGCCGGATAGCACCGGCGCATCATCGCGGGCAGGGACTGTGACGCTGGCCAGTAACCGGGTGTCGTCGTTCCAGACGCTGACCTTGAGGGTGTCGCCCGGAAATGCGACGCCAGCGAACCGCGCCCGGTAGGAGCAGACCGAAGACACATCGGCGTCCAGCATCGCATCAACCAGGGCTTTGCAAGTCATGCCATACGTGCACAGCCCTTGCAGGATGGGTTTCGGAAAGCCTGCAGCGGAAGCGAATTCGGGATCCGAGTGTAGCGGGTTGCGATCGCCGCACAGTCGGTACAGCAACGCCTGCTGCGGCAGCACGGGCAGCTTGATCTCGAGGTCGGGTGCCCGCTCAGGCGCCGGATCCGATGTCGATGGCCCCCGGGACCCGCCGAACCCGCCTTCGCCGCGGACGAAGATCGAACTTCGTTGCGTCCACAGCGGTGTGCCGTCTGAGGCGGTGGCCGAATTCTCAAGCACCACAACAGCCGCCTTGCCCTTGTCCCAGATCTCGGCGATGCGGCTGATGACGCGGGCGCTGCCCGACGGCGGCAGCGGTGCGGGCACGCTGACTTGTTCGGAGGCGTGCAGCACTGCGGCCAGGTCGATCTCGACGCCGGGCCAGCTGAATTTCGGCGGTTCGACCTGGTGAAACGATGCCGCGACACAGGCGAATGTCGGCAGCACTTGTGGGTTGCGGTCGATCAGATAGCGCAACTCGCGTGGGTTGGTCGGGTCGGCGCCGGCTCCCAGAGCCAGGTGGTAGAGCTGGACGTCGCTGGGGGTCCATGAGAATTCGACTGCGCGGACCTCAGCGCCGAGCGCCGCATCGACGTCGATCGGCATCTCAGCGGGGGTGCTCGGCGATGTGCAGCGCCGCCAGCGGGCCGGGCGTTTTCACCGGTCCGGCGGCGCTGGGCGGGCGGCCACTATGCTGCGGCGCCGGCACACTGACAGCGTGCGCGGAGCAGAGACCACAATCACATTCAGTCACATTGAGCAGTATCGCGCGAGAGCTAACGCCTGCGTCCGGCGTGATGCGCTCGCTGACAAACGGTCGCAGCCCGTGGCGCCGTTGTCCGGTCCGGGAACGTCGCTGGTTCGCATGCCGGCCACCTTCCGCTGAACACTGGCGGGCGCCGGCCGTGATGCCGTGCCGACGGCCGCCACCGCGGTTGTACCACCTGTGCAGCCGGTGGGTCCAGCACCCGGCTGCGCGGAGATGGCCGTATGGTGCTGATACGGACCGGCGAGCCGTCTGACACGGTTCACGGAGGATACGGTGCGGGTGCTGGCGGGCCGCGGCCGGCGTGACGGCCACGTGATACGCGTGGGCATTGGGCAGCGACCACCACCCCCAGCGCCCGCACAGCCCCGGACTGGAGGTGTTCATCACGTGACTGGCAGCGTTAACGCGACCGACCTGTCCGGAAAGGTTGCGGTGGTGACGGGCGCGGCAGCGGGATTGGGCCGCGCCGAGGCGATCGGTTTGGCCCGCGCGGGGGCCACCGTTGTCGTCAACGACCTCGCCCCCGCGTTGGATGCCTCGGATGTCATCGACGAAATCGCTGCGGCGGGGGCGGCGGCCGTCGCGGTGGCCGGTGATGTCAGCGAGCGTGTCACCGCTGACGAACTCATCAGCTGCGCCGACCGGCTGGGCGGATTGGCCATCGTGGTGAACAACGCCGGGATTCTTCGCGACCGGATGCTGTTTAACATGTCCGACGAGGAGTGGGACGCGGTGATCGCGGTGCATTTGCGGGGCCATTTCCTGCTGACCCGCAACGCGGCTACCTACTGGCGTCACAAAGCCAAGCAGGGCAGGGAAGCCGGCGGATCGGTGTACGGGCGGATCATCAACACCTCGTCGGAGGCATTTCTAGTAGGACCGGCAGGCCAGGCCAACTACGCTGCGGCGAAGGCGGGCATCACGGCGCTAACCCTCTCGGCTGCGCGGGCGCTGGGCCGTTATGGGGTCCGCGCCAACGTGATCTGTCCGCGGGCGCGCACCGGGCTGACCGCCGAAATCTTCGGCGCTGCGCCCCCGCTCAGCGAGGGTCAGATCGACCCGCTGTCACCCGAGCACGTGGTCACCCTGGTCCAGTTTCTGGCGTCCCCAGCGTCCGAGGCGGTCAACGGTCAGGTGTTCATCGTTTACGGTCCGCGCGTGACACTGTTGTCCGCGCCCACCGCCGAGCATCAGTTCAGTGCCGACGCGCCGGCCTGGGAGCTCGCCGACCTCACCACCGCGCTGCGCGAATACTTTGCCGGTCGTGATCCGCAGCTGAGCTTTGCCGCGACCGCTCTGATGGGCCCGTGATCGTATCGGTCGCCCGACCGCCCCTCAGCTGACCAGAACCGGTGCTGTGGTGCCGCCGGGCCGGGCGGCCGCCCGCGTTAGTGCTCGCCGTCACTGGACCCGTTGATACTTTCTTGGTGCTCGCGCAATGCGGTGAGCGCCCGGTGCTCGGCGGTGCGCGCCGCCTCACGCAGTGCCGCATCTTCTGACGCCGGATCAGCGGACAGGAAACTGCCGCTGCCAGGGGAGCCGGCCAATCCGAGCTTATTCATACGTTTGGGTACCGGCGCGCCCTGATACTCCAGCGGTATCGGGTGGCCGTGCTCATCGACCGGTCCGAGCGGCTGGTGCAGCTCAACATAGGCGCCATGGGGCAACCGCTTGATAATTCCGGTTTCGATGCCGTGCTCGAGCACTGCGCGGTCGCTGCGCTGTAACCCGATACACCAGCGGTAGGTGACGAAGTAGACGATCGGCGGCACCACCACCATCCCGATCCGGCCGATCCAGGTGGTCGCGTTGAGCGAGATGTGGAACTTGAGCGCGATGATGTCATTCATCGCACTCAGCGTCAGCACCATGTAGAACGCGATCGCCATAGCGCCGATCGATGTGCGCACCGGCACATCACGCGGGCGCTGCAGCAGGTTGTGATGCGCATAGTCGCCGCTGAATCGTTTCTCCAGGAACGGGTAGATAGTCAGCAGCACGAACACCAGGCCCATGATCACCGCAACCCAAACCGGCGCGGGGATGGTGTGATGCCAGAAATAGAACTCCCACGCCGGCCAGATGCGGGCCAGGCCCTCCGTCCACATCATGTAGAAATCCGGCTGCGAACCGGCGGAAACCTGAGACGGCTTGTAGGGACCAAGATTCCAGATCGGATTGATTTGCAGCAACCCGCCCATCAGGCCGAGGACGCCGACGATCATCGCGAAGAACGCCCCCGATTTCACGGCAAATATCGGCATCACCCGCACGCCGACCACGTTGCTTTCGGTGCGGCCCGGGCCGGGGAACTGGGTGTGTTTCTGGAACCACACCAACGCCAGATGGATCCCGATGAGTGCCAAGATGATCGCCGGCAGCAACAAGATGTGCAATGAGTACATGCGGGGCACGATGTAGCCCGCCGTGTTGCAATCGTATCCCACACCGCCGCAGGGAAAGTCGCCCCCGAACAACGCCCAGTGCAGCCAGGTCCCGATCACCGGGATTCCCAGGGTGATCGACGACAGCGCCGCGCGCAGCCCGATCCCCGACAACAGGTCGTCGGGCAGTGAGTACCCGAAATAGCCCTCGAACATGGCCAGGATCAGCAGCAACGACCCGATGATCCAGTTGGTTTCGCGGGGCCGGCGAAACGCCCCCGTGAAGAAGACCCGGGCTAGGTGCACCATGATCGCGGCGGCGAACATCAGCGCGGCCCAGTGGTGGACTTGGCGGACGAACAGGCCGCCGCGCACCTCGAAGGAAATGTCGAGCGCCGACGCGTAGGCCTTCGACATCGTCACCCCGCGCAACGGCTGGTAGACGCCGTGGTAGGTCACCTCGTTCATGGACGGGTCGAAATACAGCGTCAGGTACACCCCGGTGATCAACAGCACGATGAAGCTGTACAGCGCGATCTCACCGAGCAAAAACGACCAGTGGGTGGGGAAAACCTTGTTGAGCTGGCGACGCACCGCGGCCGCCGGGTGATAGCGAATGTCGACGTCCTGGGCTTGACGGGCCAGGATCGCGCCGAGTGCTGGACTCATGAGGTGCGCTCCCAAAATGCCGGTCCGACTGGCTCGATGAAGTCGCCGTTGGCGACCAGGTAGCCGTCGGTGTCGATGGTGATGGGCAGCTGCGCCAACGCGCGCGCGGCCGGGCCGAAAATCGGCTTGGCGTAGTGCAACGCATCGAACTGCGACTGGTGACACGGGCACAGGATGCGGTAGGACTGCTGCTCGTAAAGCGATGACGGGCAACCCAAATGGGAGCAGACCTTGGTAAACGCGAAGAGTTGGCCGAAGTTGAAGCTTTCCTGGCCTTTGCGTTTGACGACGCGCGGCATGTCTTCGGGCTTGATGCGGATGAGCATCACCGGGTTGCGGACACCCATCAGGATTTCTTGCAGCCTTTCCCGTGATTCCGCGGTGGTGCCGTCGCCATCAGATTCCCGCCACGGAAACACCGTTTCCATGCCGCCCGCGTCGATATCTTCCGGGCGCATCTTGGTGAACGGCGGGCCGGCGTGCTGGCCGGTGGCACGCGCGAGATAGATGGTTTCGCCCGGATAGCGGGGAGTCCAGCCCGAGGTCCACAGCACAGCCTCTTTACCTTTGGCGGTGGGAACGACGGGCTTCCACGGATTTTTGATGATGCCGCCGATGAGCGCCACCAGGGTGCCCAGGCCGAAGCTGCCCAGGCCGAGACCCAACGACAGCCCGATGAGCTTGCGCCGCCCGATTGTGGAGCCCTCGAAAGCGTCGGTCAGGTTCGCGACTACCGTCTTGCGGTGGATCTCAGGGGACCCAGCGCCACCCCCGTCATGCCGTTCCTGAATCGAAATCTCTTCGGGGATGAACTTTTTCTGGAATAGCACCGCGCCCACTGCGATCGACAGCACGGAAAGGCCGAAGGTCAAACCATAGAGCGGGGTGGTGAGCGAATACAGCAGGCTGCCGCTGGCCTCGCGTGGTTTGTACTGCCACGGCCAGAACAGGAACACCAGCAGCAACGCCAGCCCGAAAATCCCGCCGGCCGAGAGCCACAGCGCCACCCGACGCTCGGCGCGCTTCTCGGCCCTGGTCTCAGGGACCGGCCAGCGCGGCTCCTTATACACGGTTTGCACACCGTCAAGCCGGCCGCCCAAAGCGACCAGTTCCTCGCGTGACATCGTGTTCAAGGCGGCCTCATCGGGTTGGGCCGCAGCCTCGGCCGCGGCGTCGCTGCCGACCGGATACTTGGTGTCGCTCACGACCGCGCTCCAATCCACAGTGCCAGCCCGATGACCGCGACCATCCCGATAATCCAGATCGCCATGCCCTCTGGTGCGGGGCCGAAGCCGCCGAGGCCGTAACCGCCCTCGCTGCGTTCCTCGGTCACGCTCTTCACATAGGCGATAATGTCTTTTTTCGCCTCGAAGGAAAGCTGACGGTCGGCGAACTTCGGCATGTTCTGCGGTCCGGTCAGCATCGCGGTCAGAATCTGCTGTTCATTGGCCGACCCCAGATCGGGCGCCCACTTACCGGACGATAACGCTCCGCCCTTGCCGGTGAAATTGTGGCAGGAGGAGCAGTTGAGCCGGAACAAGTCCCCGCCGCGTCCCAGATCCTTACCGCGCAGCGACTGCTGGGCGATGCTGCCGTCGGGATTGCGGAGCACGGTGGGGCCGCCACCGTTGGCCTGCACGTAGGCGCCCAACGCGTCGATCTGCGCCTGGTCGAAAACCGGCCGCTCTTGGCGTTCCGCCTGCGCTTCACCCCGCCTGGCCGGCATGCGGCCGGTGGACACCTGAAAGTACACGGCGGCCTCGCCGACACCGATCAGGCTGGGACCGCGGTCAGGCACACCCTGCAAGTTGGCGCCGTGACAGGACACGCACGAGGTGTCGAATAGCTGCTTGCCGGTGCGGAGCAGCGCCGATGAGGATTCGTCGGCGACCGCCACCTGCGGCCGAGGGGTCAGCACCGCGGCCAGTCCGCCGGCCAGTGTCAGCGCGGCCAGTAGCAGCAAACCTGCTGAGGCGCGGCGGCGAAGGCGCCGCCGCGACCGATCGCTGGTGAACCATCGGATCTTCAACCGAGCACTCCTGTCCGCGCCACGCCTGTTGAGGGGCTTGCTCATCGGATGAAATAGATCGTGGTGAACAGTGCGATCCACACGATGTCGACGAAATGCCAGTAGTAGGAGACGACGATCCCGGCGGTCGCCTGCGCGGGTGTGAACTTGCTCATCGCCGTGCGCGCCAGCAAGACGATGAACGCAACCAGTCCGCCGATGACGTGCAGCCCGTGGAAGCCGGTCGCCAGGTAGAACACACTGCCGTAGGCGCTGGACGGGATGGTGGTGCCGTGGGTGCTGAGGTGGTAGTACTCGTAGGCCTGGCCGAGCACGAAAAACAGGCCCATCAAAAAGGTCACCACATACCAGCGGCGCAGCCCGAACACGTCCCCGCGTTCGGCGGCGAACACGCCCATCTGGCAGGTGAAGGACGAGGCGATCAACACCAAGGTGACCGGAACCGCCTGGTACAGGTTCAGGTGAGTGGGCGGTGGCGGCCAGTTGCCCCCGGCCTGCGCGCGCGCCGTGAAATACATCGCGAACAGCCCGGCAAAGAACATGAGCTCGCTGGAAAGCCACACGATGGTGCCGACACTGACCATGTTGGGCCGGTTCAGCGAATGCACACGCGAGGTGATCGCCGTGCCTGAAGTCCCCACACCGCTCGTCACACCGCAAGTATGACGCTTTGTAGTTGTCGACCTCTACCCGGGGGCGGCAATAGCGACGGCAATCGCAGCGCAGCGGCGCCGGCGGTGCTTGGGCCGTGAGGGGACCCCGTGCGACCATCAGCGGGTGGCTGGGTCACCTCACAGGCCAGTTGCACCGGTCCCGTCGGAGCCGCCGGCGGCCAGCTCGTGGCCGCAGATACTGGCACGACTGACGATGTTTCAGCACCTCCCCCGCGGTCAGGCCGCCTGGGCAATGGAGCAGATCATGACCGGTCGTGCGACGCCGGCGCAGATCGCGGCCTTCGGGGTGGCGATGACGATGAAGGGGCCGACCGCAGCCGAGGTCACCGAACTGGCCGATGTCATGCTCAGCCATGCGCAGCAGTTACCGGGCCTGGCCGGCACCGACACCGTCGACGTGGTCGGTACCGGCGGCGACGGCGTCAACACCGTCAATGTGTCCACGATGGCGGCGATCGTGACGGCAGCGGCGGGTGTGCCGGTGATCAAACACGGCAACCGGGCGGTTTCCTCGCTTTCCGGGGGAGCTGACACCCTCGAGGCCCTCGGGGTGCGCATCGACCTGGGGCCCGATCAGGTGGCCCGTAGCGTCGCCGAAGTCGGGATCGGGTTCTGCTTCGCCCCGCGATTTCACCCCTCCTATGCGCACGCATCGGCGGTGCGGCGCGAAGTGGGGGTGCCGACGGTCTTCAATCTCCTTGGCCCACTGACGAACCCGGCCCAACCGCGGGCCGGGCTGGTCGGCTGCGCGTTCGCCGATCTGGCCGAGGTGATGGCGGGGGTGTTCGCGGCCCGGCGTTCGAGCGTTTTGGTGGTGCACGGCGACGACGGACTCGACGAGTTGACCACCACCACGACAAGCACGATCTGGCGGGTGCAGGCCGGCACCGTGGACAGGCTGACCTTCGATCCCGCCGGATTCGGTTTCGCCCGGGCCGAGCTTGACGACTTGCTTGGCGGAGACGCCGAAACCAACGCGGCAGAAGCACGTTCGGTGCTGGCCGGCGCGAAGGGACCCGTCCGTGACGCTGTTGTGCTCAACGCCGCAGGGGCCCTTGTCGCCCATGCCGGGCTATCCAGCCGCGCCGAGTGGCTTCCAGCGTGGGAGGACGGGCTGGCCCGGGCGGCCGCGGCGATCGACACCGGCGCGGCCGAACAGCTGCTCGCGCGTTGGGTGCGGTTCAGTCAGACGATCTGACTCGCCCTTGGTGAGAAGTTGCTCGGCAGCCGCGCGGGCCGACCGGGCCGACGCCGCCCACGCCGCCCACGGCCCGGCCGACCGCAGCGGCGAAGCCCACCCCGCGGCGTCCTCGCAGCGGGTTGCGACGATGCGCACCCCCGGGCCGGTCAGCCAGTGGGCGATGAGCGCGGTCTCCTCGACCAGTGCGCCGCCGAGCGGGCGGGGCTGCGGCAGGATCGCCTGGGCGCCGGCGCGGATCGCGTCGACCACCGGCATGGGCGGCACACCGCGGCGGGCGGTGCCGGCGGCGGCGAGTTGACCGTGGCGGATGACGGCGAGTTGCCAGCCACCGTCACCGTCGGGGGCGGCGGCCACCAGCTCGGGCACGCCAGCCAATGCGCGCAGACGCTGGGCGCGCCAGAGCGCCTCGATCGCGGCCGCCGTGCGATCACGCAGCCGGGCAGCGTTTTCGTAGCGGTGCCGTTCGGCGAGCGCGGTGATCTGCTGAACCGCTGCCGCCAGAACGGTGTTGTCGACGCCCGCAATCAAGTCGGCGGCGCGCTGCGCGGCCGGCGCGTACTGGTCGGCAGTCACGTCGCGGGCGGCGGGGCAGCCCGACACCTCACCCTGCCGGCAGGCCGGCCCGTGCAGCGCCGATAGCGCCAACCGCCGGGTACAGGTGCGCAGCCCGGTGAACTGCGCCAGCAGGGCCGCGGTTTCGGCGGCGTCGGCGCGGCAGCGAAACGGTCCCACCACGCGGTCGTGCGCCGGGCGACGCGTGACGGACAGGCGCGGAAAGGGTTCGTCGGTCAGCACCACCCACCACCAGCGATGCGGGAACCGCGAGCGGCGGTTGTAGGGCGGAGCATGCGCAGCCAGCATTCGCAGTTCGCGCACACCGGCTTCCAGCGCGTGGGCGCATTCGACGTGGTCGACGCGGCTGGCCAGCGTGACCATCTCCTTGATCCGTTTGCGCGCGTCCGCGCCGGTGAAGTACTGACGTACCCTGCGCCGCAGGTCTTTCGCAGTTCCGATGTACAGCACCTCATCGGAGGGTCCGCGGAAGAGGTAGACCCCCGGTCGATGGGGGAGATGTTCGGCGAGCACCCGCTTGCGGCGCTGGGCCGGGGTCACATCCGGCAGGTAGGAACGCAGGTCCGCATAGGTGTGGACACCGCAGTTACCCACCCGTTCGATGAGGGCGTGCAGCACCTCGACGGTGGCGCGGGCGTCATCCAGGGCGCGGTGGGTGGGCTCGGCGGCAAGGGCGAACAGCCGCGTCAAGGCGGCCAATTGCACGCTGGGAGCCTCCTCGCGGTCGAGTACCCGGCGGGCCAGCCGCACCGTGCACAGCACCGGCGGATGGGGCCAGGACAGACCGCACCGATCGGCTGCGGCCCGCAGGAACCCGATATCGAACCTGGCGTTGTGGGCCACCAGCACCGCGCCCCGGGCGAACTCGAAGAACATCGGCAGCACCGAGTCGATGGTCGGGGCATCGCACACCATCGCGGTGGTGATGCCGGTCAGCCGGACGATCTGCGGCGGGATGCTGCGCTGCGGGTCGACCAGGGTGGTGAACTCACCGAGCACCACGCCACCGCGCACCTTGACCGCCCCGATTTCGGTGATGGCGTCGGGGGGTGCGTCGGCGGTGCCGGTGATCCGCGCGCCGGTGGTTTCCAGGTCGACTACGACGAACGTGGTCTCGCTCAGCGTCAGCTCATCCGGGGACGCACTGTCGGCCACGGTGTCGGCGCTGCCCCGGGCCGGACACAAGCCCGCCCCCGGGTCTATATCGGCGAAGCTCAACTGCTGCGCGTCGATCATGCGCATGACCGCGACGTTAGGCCCCCGCGCCGACACCGTCCGGTTCCCACGCGGCACCGCGGTGGTGCCGATCACTCGCACAACCGCACGCCCCCTGTCGGTGCCAGCGGCTAGCGTGCCGGTAGCCCGACTCAGATACCGAGAGGACCAGGCAGATGGCACAAATCGAGAGAGCCCGCAACGTGGGTGACCGTGCCCGGGATGAGAGCGCGGCCCCGGTGAGCGGATCGGTGCGTGTGGATTGTGACGACTGCGCGGTTCGTGGCGTGCGATGTCACGACTGCGTCATCAGTGTCCTGCTGGGAGTCCCCGAGACTTTGCTGGACGAGGAGCGTGCTGCGCTGGAGGTGCTGGCCGACGCGGGCCTGGCTCCGAGACTGCGTCTGGTGCCGGTGCGCCGCGACCCCCCGGGCGCGGCCTGAGCCCCGCCTCGTGAAATCTTGCCGATTTCTTAATGTTCCGCTGTTGGCCAAAGGCTATACCGTTTCGTAACCTGTCTGAGACCTAAAGCAGATCGATTGTCTCGTCGACGGGTTGAAGGACGCATCGTCTTGGGGTTGGGGAAGAGCCGTGGGCACTGGACTGCGGGCTTCGGCAAGCGATTTGCTGCTGGTGCACTAGCTGGGCTGACATTCCTGTCGGCGATGACCGCCACCCGTGTGCTGGCCGATCCAGCCGATGAGGCGTTGGCAAAACTCAACGAACTGTCCCGGCAGGCTGAGCAGACTACCGAGGCGATGCACAGCGCCGAGCTCGACCTGAACGAGAAGCTGGCCCTGCAGCGGGCCGCGGATAAAAAGCACGCCGACGACCAGGCCGCGTTAGCTGCGGCCAGGGAACAGTTGGCAACATTCCAGGCTGCCGTCAACAGATTTGCTGCCGCGCTGTATATAGGCGGACGCACCGACGGCATGCACGCTATTCTCACGGCCCAGTCACCCCAGCAACTGATCGGCAAGCTGGCCGTGCAACGAGTGCTGTCGGCCCAGATGGCCGAGAAGATGGCCAGTTACCGGGCAGCCGGTGAACAAGCGGCGAAGGCCGAACAGGCATCCGCCAAGTCGGCAGCCGATGCCCGGACAGCAGCCGAACAGGCGGCCACGGTGCGGGCAAATCTGCAGGCCAAGCAGAGCCGGCTGCAGTTGCAGATCGCGATCGTCAAGTCGCAGTATCAAGCATTGACCCCGCAACAGCGCACCGCGTTAGCCGATCCGGGACCGGTGCCCGCTACGCTGACCGCCGCGGCGCCGAGACCTGCAGCGTTGCCGCCCGGGGAGGCGCCACCCGGTGGGGCACCGGGTGCGGGTGCACCCGGCGCGCTGCCGGCCCCGGACAGCGGTGGGGGGGCCGCCACCGTGGTTCAAGCGGCGCTGAGCCAGGTCGGCGCGCCGTACGCATGGGGTGGGGCCGGCCCTGGCGGATTCGACTGCTCCGGTTTGGTGATGTGGGCGTTCCAGCAGGCGGGGATCGCCTTGCCGCACTCCAGCCAGGCGCTGGCCCACGGCGGGCAGCCGGTCGCCCTGTCAGACCTGCAGCCCGGCGACGTGCTCACGTTCTACTCCGACGCATCTCATGCCGGCATCTACATCGGGGACGGCTTGATGGTGCATTCCTCCACCTATGGTCAGCCGGTGCGGGTGGTGCCGATGACCGCGTCCGGTCCGATCTACAACGCCCGCCGTTACTGAAGACCGGTCGCGCCGCTGCGCGGTCCGTGCCGGCGCCGCGCCGGGCCGGGTTGCCCGGCTTCGCACGGTCACGCTGCCCGCCCGCCTCGGCGCTGCGCGGCCGCACACCGCCGGGCGATGCGTATCGACGGTGGCGGCGTGCGTGCTCGTTGGTGTGCTCGTGGCCGGCTCGGTCGCGCTGACCAGTCCGACGCTCGCCCATAGACCGTTCACCACCGGCGCCACACCCCGCGCAGCACCCCTCGTGGTCCGCGTGGGCGGCAGAGTGGTGACCTTCGCCGGGGCGGGCTCGGACGGTCTGCGCACCCGCATCGCGGCCGATCTCGGCGCGGCGGTTCATGACGTCGAGGCCTTCTGGGGAGTCGATTGGCCGCACCGGATCACGGTGATAACCACCGACTCGGATCAGCAGTTCCGCGCCCAGGCGGGCGGCGGCAGCCGGACGCAGTGGGCCGACATCGCCGCGGTGGCGGTCGCCGACCGGGTGGATCCGGAACAACGGTCAGCGTCGGGTCAACGCATCGTATTCGCGCCCGGCGCGGTCGGGATGAGTGACGCAGCCTTGCGAATAGTTTTGACGCACGAGCTTTTTCACTATGCGGCACGGGCAGACACCGCGGCAGATGCACCCCGGTGGCTCACCGAAGGCGTCGCCGATTTCGTCGCGCGGCCCGCGACCGCGGTACCCGACGCGGTGCCGTTGCCTGAGGCGTTGCCGTCAGACCCCGACCTGGATGTCCCGGGGCCCCAGCGGGTGCTCGGCTACGACCGTGCCTGGTGGTTCGCCCGTTTTATCGCCGATAGGTATGGAGCCGGGACATTGCGGGCACTGTATGTAGCGGCATGCGGACCAGGCCACAGCGACCTGCCCGCCGCCGTCGAGCACGTCCTGGGGACCGACACCGCCGGGTTAATCGCCGGCTGGCGGCAGTGGCTGAGTTGACGACGCGAACACGCTTGGTTCCCCGCGTGCCACACCGCCGGGCTAGCCTGACGACGTGAGCCGGGTGCTGCTGGTGACCAACGACTTCCCGCCTCGCCCCGGCGGCATTCAGTCTTATCTGGCAGAGTTCGTGAGCCGGATGGTCAGTGCTCAGTCGCATGCGGTGACCGTGTATGCGCCGCAGTGGAAGGGTGCCGACACCTTCGACCGTTCGGCGGCGACGGCCGGCTATCAGGTGGTGCGCCATCCGGGCACACTGATGATGCCGGGCCCGGCTGTTGACACGCGGATGCGCCGGCTCATCGCCAAGTACGAGATCGACACCATCTGGTTCGGAGCCGCGGCGCCATTGGCCCTGCTGGCCCACCGGGCGCGCCAGCAGGGAGTTACCCGGGTCCTGGCCAGCACACACGGTCATGAAGTCGGCTGGTCGATGCTTCCGGTCGCCCGGTCGGTACTGCGCCGCATCGGCGAGAGCTGCGACGTCGTCACCTTCGTCAGCCGGTACACGCGATCGCGGTTCGCATCGGCCTTCGGGCCCCGCACGGCCCTGGAGTATCTGCCCCCGGGAGTGGACACCGACCGGTTCCGGCCCGACCCCGCGGCCCGTGCCCAAATGCGGGCCCGGTATCGGCTGGGTCAACGGCCCACCGTGGTCTGCGTGTCGCGGCTGGTGCCGCGTAAAGGCCAGGACACGCTCATCCGCGCGTTGCCGCTGATCCGCCGGCGGGTTGACGGCGCCGCACTGGTGATCACCGGGGGCGGCCCGTACCTTGCGGGGTTGCGCCGCCTGGCCCAGCGGGTTGGGGTGGCCGAGCATGTGACCTTCACCGGTGGCATACCGGGCGCTGAGCTCCCGGCCCATTACGCGATGGCTGATGTGTTCGCGATGCCGTGCCGCACCCGCGGCGCCGGGCTGGACGTGGAAGGACTGGGAATCGTCTTCCTGGAAGCCTCAGCCACCGGGATCCCGGTAGTGGCTGGCTGCTCGGGTGGAGCGCCGGAAACCGTGTGGCACAACAAAACTGGTCTGGTTGTCGACGGCCGCTCGGTCGATCAGGTCGCTGGTGCGGTCAGTGAGTTGCTGGTGGATCGTGCGCGGGGAGAGGCCATGGGCGCGGCCGGGCGGCGCTGGGTGACGGCTCACTGGCGCTGGGACACGCTGGCCGCGCGCCTGGCCAACCTGCTCGACGGTCGAGCAGTCACTAACGGGCCAGCCGGGCTCCCGTAGGTTCGGTCGACATCCCTGCACCCGCAGTTCGGTGTCGCGGGCATTTGGCCGGATGTAAATATCCCGTTAAGATTCGACTGTTCGCTTGCGAACTCATCGAAGTCCGGGGTTGGTCCGGCCCCGCGAGGAGCCAAGAAGGGGTCGTTGTGTCACGCGGGCGACCAAGGAAATTGTGGGTCGCAGGCGCTGCACTGCTGCTGAGCGGGATCGTGCCCGCAGTCGCGGCGAGCCAAACAATCCCGAGCGCAGACGCGGTCGCCGTTCCGGAGCTCAGCGGCTACCCTGCCGGCTGTGTTGTCGGCCTCAACTGTGGCCCCATCCACCACCGTGTTCGCCCGTCCCCGACTGCCCCCGGCGGTCAGGCTGTCGTCGACCAAGACCGGAGTCGGCAAAACGCCCACGCAGACCCGAACGGCCCTATGTCCGGACACCGTCCGGCCGACGTGTCGCCGCGTTCACAGCCGTGACGGCTTGCCGACGACTTTGTCTCTGTAGTCTCGCTATCGACTCCGTTATTCCTTTTTCGGTTAGACGAGAACCTGTTTGGGCATCACCGTGGGCTTGAAACCATAGCGGGGGGCGCCGAAACCGAATCCGCCGCGTCCGCCTGCGGCGGCGGCCGGCATCCCGGCCGGCACCGCCGCGCACGATGTGGCCTGATCTGCAGAGGCGGTCCAGCCCGACCCGCCCAACGTCGCAGCCCCAGTACCTGCCGGGGTGGCCGCCGACCAACCGGCCGGCACCGACAACCCGCCGACCGATGACGCCGAACCCAGGCCCGCCAGCACCGGTATCCCGCCCGGCCCGGCCACGCCCGCTGCACCGGCAGACGCCACCGAGCCGGCCAGAACCGGTCCCGGGTCTGCTGCCAATCCTGCCGGAGCCGTGACGTCGGCCACAGCGGCCGCCGGGGTCATGTCGCCTACGGTGTGCCCCAGTGCCACCGCGGTGGGGATGGTGTTCGCGACAAACCAGGCCGCGGTGTTCACCGACCCGTTGACGGTGTCTGACACAAACGGGATGCCGAGGAAGCTGTTGACCGACTGCAGACTTTCGGCGAGCCCCGCGGCTTTGCCGGCGCTCGACAGCGGGGAGGCGAGGCTCGCCACGGCGGTGCGCAGGCCCGAGATCAATTGTGACAGCTCGGTTTGGGCACCGCTGGTTCCGGCGGCGCCGACCGCGGCGGCTTGGGCCGCGATTCCGCACGGATTGACGGTCTGTGCAGGAGCGGTCAACGGCTGGAGCTTGCCGGCCAGCTGCGCGGACGCAGCATAGCCGTACATGGCGGCAGCGTCCCGGGCCCACATTTCGGTGTAGTGGGCCTCGGTGGCCATGATCGCCGGAGTGTTGTGCCCCAGCAAGTTCGTCGCGACCAGGACGGCCAGTTGTGCGCGATTAGCCGCGACCACTTCGGGTGGCACGGTCATGGCGAAGGCTGCCTCGTAGGCGGCCGCGGAGGCCAGGGCCTGGTTGGCCGCGTGCTCGGCAGCCGCGGCGGTGGTGTCCATCCAGCGCAAGTAGGGTGTGACTGCCGCGGCCATCGCCTGCGACGCCGGTCCGCGCCACTCGTCACCAGCCAGCGTCGCAATCACCGAGTGGTAGGACAACGTTGCCGAACTTAACTCGGCGGCCAGACTGTTCCAGGTCCTTGCGGCCGCCATCATCGGTCCGGCCCCGGCACCGGTGTACATCAGGGCGGAGTTCACCTCGGGGGGCAATGCTCCGAAGTCGACAACCATTGGTGTGGCTCCTGCGTCGTGTCAGCTGGTGGTGAACCGGCTCCGAGACTTGCCGATGTTGCTAGACGACCGCCGGTTTGGGCATGACGATGGGCTTGACGCCGTAGCGGGGCGCACCGAAGCTGCCGGCTTTGCCCGCCGCGGCTGCGGTCGGTATCCCGGCCGGGATTGCTGGCGTCGCCGCGGGCGCCGGGGCAGTGGTGGTCCAGTTCGCCAGCGTCATCGAAGCGCCGGTGCCCCCCGCCGGGTCCACGTCTGTAGCCCAGTCGGTAGCCCAGCTCGGTGGCACCGACAACCCGCCTACCACACAGCCCTGACCCACGCGTGCCAGCACCGGCGCCGCACCCAAGCCCGCGGAGCCCGCCGGGGTCATCGAGCCGGTCAGCAACGCCGCGTCCAGACCCGCAGGCCCGCTCACCTGTGCGATGGCCTCCTCCGGTGCATCGATAAGACCGCCACCGGCAAGGCCGATCACGTCCGACATGGCCGAGGCCCAGTTTCCGGCCCCGACGTTGAGCATGCTCGCCGGGTTGCCCGACAGGCCCGCAATCCCGGTGTTTCCAAGAACCCCTGCGAGACTCGACGAACTCGATGACGATCCGGCGCCGCCGAACAGCGCGCCAAGAAGCCCAGAGATGCCCGATCCGGATGTATTGACGGTGGCCATGTTGGCAATCTCGGTGGTGCCATACGAACCCGCGCTGGCGGCCAAGGTGTTCACAAATGCCTGGTGAATCGCCGTCGCCTGGGCGCTGATGTGCTGGTAGAGCTGGCCGTAGACGGAAAACAGCCCGGCCTGCCGTACCGATACCTGGTCGGCGGCTGCGGGAAGCACATTGGTAGTCGAGGCGGCCGCGGCCGCGTTCTGAGCTGTCACTGCCGAGCCGATCCCTGCCAATTTGTCGGCGGCTGCGACAATCTCTTCAGAGAGTACGGTCACAAATGACATCAGTCACCCTCGCTTCCAAAGTGTGTCAGCATTATTCCTATGAGCTTTACCAATTCGATTCCACACATTTGTTTCGGCGGTCGCGTATATACCAGCACTGGATATCTTCAACGGGTTAAGTCGACCCGCGCCAGTCGGTAATCGCGCCATGACGACGGCACCGGGAAAATTAAGGCTGCAGCTTTTTAAGCCGCCGCCGACGACATGACGAGAAGACGTCCCCCATTAACGACAAGTCATGTCCCGGGGTGCGGGACCACGTCCGTCGCCAGGCCGACCCAGGTTAACCGTATTTGTCAGCGCGCGTGGGTATTTCGGTCCGATCGACCCATGCCGTGACGGCGCCTCGTGGACGTCGGTCCACGCTCCGTCCAGGCGTGGCCGGTTACCATTCGCATACCGTCATCTTGAGGCACAGAGACGCCGATGCAAAGCTCTTTAACGAATTCCTGACTTCGGCCGGGACCGTCTTAACATACTCTTGATGCGTACCCGATCACCTCGCGGTTACGGCAGTCAATTACGGTGGCCGAATAAAGCGGCTCGCCCAGGTGATAGGTAATGCCGCTGACCAGCTTCGGCCGAACCTCGCTAGGCCTTGCTGTAGATTGCCTCGATTTCGGAGGCAAATTTTTCGGCCACCACCTTGCGTTTGACCTTCATCGTCGGGGTCAGTTCGCCGCTGGCCTCGGTGAAGTCGACCGGCAGGATCCGGAATTTACGGATCGACTCGGCGTGCGAGACCGCCAGATTCGCCTGCTTGACTGCCGCATCCACCTCGGCGACCAGATCGGGGTCGCTGACTAGATCGCCGACCGGCGTGTCGGCCGCCTTGCCGTTGCGCTGCTTCCAGCCCTCGAGTGCCTCGGGATCGATGGTGATCAAAGCCCCGACGAACGGTCTGGCATCGCCGACGACCATCGCCTGGCTGATCAGCGGGTGCGCCCGCAGCTGGTCCTCCAATACCGCGGGAGCGACGTTCTTACCGTTGGCCGTGACGATGATCTCCTTTTTGCGGCCGGTGATGGTCAAAAAGCCGTCGTCGTCTACCGCGCCCAGGTCACCGGTCTTAAACCAGCCATCGGTAAAGGCTTCGGCGGTGGCCTGCTCGTTATGCCAATAGCCGCTGAACACCACACCGCCACGGACCAGCAGCTCACCGTCATCGGCGATGCGGATACTGTTGCCGGGCAACGGTTTTCCGACGGTACCGATTTTCAGATCGTTGATCCGATTGACAGTGATCGCCGCACTGGTCTCGGTCAGCCCGTAGCCCTCGTACACGCTCAGTCCCACACCGCGGTAAAAGTGGCCCAGCCGTGCGCCCAACGGTGCGCCGCCCGAGACGGAGGCCCGGCAGTCACCGCCCAGCGCCGCGCGCAGCTTGTGATACACCAGCCGGTCGAACAGGGCGTGTTTGAGGCGCAGCAGCAGCCCGGGTCCCCCGCGGTCGCAGGCCTGACTCCAGTCCATCGCGGTCTGCGCGGCCATGGCGAAGATGCGGCCCTTGCCCTGGTCGGCGGCGTTCTGCGCGGCAGTGTTGTAGACCTTCTCGAACACCCGTGGGACCGAAACCACGATCGTCGGCTTGAACACCGCGAACATCGGCACCAGATTCTTGATGTCACTGGTGAATCCGACGGTGACCTTGTAGTGAAAGGCGGCCAGCGTGAGTGCGCGGGCCAGCACATGCGCCAGGGGCAAAAAGACCAGCAGCCGCTCACCTTCGCGCAGCAGCGTCGGAAGCACTTGCTTGGCTCCCTTGGCTTCGTACACCAGGTTGGAGTGGGTGAGCTGGCAGCCTTTGGGGCGCCCGGTGGTGCCCGAGGTGTAAATGAGTGTGGCCGGGTCGGCTGACCGCAGCGCCTCCACCCGTGCGGTCAGCTCGGCCGGCTCGACCGAGGCGCCGTGCCCGGCGAGCTGGTCGAGCGCGTTCGGGCCGGAACCATCGATCACCAACACGTGCCGCAGCGCGGGCAGCTCAGCGGTGAGCTCGGCGACCAGCATCGCATGCGCGTCGGTTTCGGCGAAGAGCAGCACTGCCTCCGAGTCGTGCATCACCCAGCGCACCTGCTCGGCCGACGACGTCTCGTAGATCGGGACGGTGACCGCCCCGACGGACAGGATCGCGAAGTCGAGGATCGCCCACTCGTACCGGGTGGCCGAAAAGATCGCCACCCGGTCGCCGGGCCGCACCCCGAGCGCGATCAAACCCAATGCGGCTGAGCGAATCTGGGCGGCCGCCGCGGAGCAGGTGACATCGGTCCAGACGCCGTCGACCAGGCGCTGGAAAATCACGTAGTGCGGGTCGTCGCGCTCATGTCCGAAGACCGATGCGACGAGATTGTCGTGCTCGCCGACGGTAAACGGGGCGGGGACACTGAATTCACGCACTGTTTTGACCTCGCTTGACGGGACGTTTCCGGGGTGTCGGCTCGCTGTGCCCCAGCCTAGTCCGGCGACGATGCGGACCCGACAGCTGCGGTGAAACCGCACGAGCCGCAGGGGTGCGGCCACGATGCCGGTGTCCGGGGTGAGTTGCGCTGAGCGGTATGTGAAGCTGGGGCCGTGCACAGTATTCACATCGCCGACGAGACGTTTATCGCGGCGGACGGCGCGCGGGTCAGTGCGGTGATCGCCGATCGTGTCAGCTGGCGACGGTGGTGGCCTGATCTGCGGTTGCGGGTCGTCGAAGACCGTGGCGAGAAAGGTATCAGGTGGGCGGTGACCGGGGCGCTGCACGGCACCATGGAAATCTGGCTGGAGCCGTCACTGGATGGGGTGTTGCTGCACTATTTCCTCCACGCCGAGCCGTCGGGCGTGGCGGCCTGGCAGCTGGCCCGGATGAATTTCGCCAGAATGACCCACCGTCGTCGGGTTGCCGGCAAGAAAATGGCCTTCGAGGTCAAAGAGACGCTGGAACGGTCGCGCCCGGTGGGGGTCTCTCCGGTGGCTTAACCCCGCCGACGTCAGCACGGTACCGTTCTTGCGGGAGCCTGAAGGGAAGCAACCACGTGGCGGAGAAGACGGCGCAGACGATCTACATCGACGCGGATCCACGCACAGTCATGAACGTGATCGCCGACATCGGTTCCTACCCCGAGTGGGTCTCAGAGTATAAGGAGACCGAAGTCCTTGAGGCCGACGACGAGGGATATCCGAAGGTAGCCCGGATGGTGCTGGACACCAGCGTCATCAAAGACACTATGGTGCTGTCCTACGATTGGCCGGCAGACCGCAGCTCTGTGCGCTGGTCACTGGTTTCCAGTTCGTTGTTAAAATCGCTTGATGGTGCATATCGCTTGGCGCCCAAAGGCTCTGGAACAAATGTCACTTATGAGCTTACCGTCGACTTGGCTATCCCGATGATCGGGTTGCTGAAGCGCAAGGCGGAGCGCAGGTTGATCGACACCGCGTTGAAGGATCTGAAGAAACGAGTCGAGGCTGAGTGAATCCGCAGCGCCCACTCCTGCCCGCATCAGCCTTTTTGTCGGCAAGGGTGGGGTAGGGAAGTCCACTCTGGCGTGTGCTGCAGCGGTGCGTGACGCACGCGCCGGTCAGCGCGTGCTGGTGGTGTCCACCGATCAGGCGCATTCACTGGGTGACGTGCTGGGGGTCGCCGTACCGCCGACGGGTCACCGTGACCCCGTTCGGGTGCTTGCCGACGACGCTGATGCCGGCGGCGGGTTTCTCGACGCGCTGGCGCTGGACACCTTGGCACTGCTGGAAGCTCGGTGGTGTGAGGCTGTCGGCACTTTCCGCCGGCGGTTTCCCGAGTCGGAGCTCGATACCATTGCGCCCGAAGAACTCTCCGCTTTGCCCGGAGTCCAGGAACTACTGGGCCTGCATGAGGTCGGCGAGCTGGCGGCAGCCGGGCGCTGGGACCGCATCGTGGTCGACTGTGCGTCCACCGCCGATGCGTTGCGGATGCTGACGCTGCCGGCCACCGTCGGGCTCTATGTCGAACGCGCCTGGCCCCGGCATCGACGGCTGGCCGTGGCCGCTGACGATGCCCGCTTGACTGCGGTGGCGGAGCTGGCCGAGCGGATCGCCGCCGGTGTGGAGAAGCTCGGCGCGCTGCTGACCGATGACACGCTGGTGAGTGCTCACCTGG